>NZ_JAMYNR010000050.1:0-23463 GCF_040319155.1 Mesorhizobium sp. M0954
GCTGCTTGCGGCGCGCGGCGAGCGTAATGCGGACCGAACTTGATGCCCCACCGGCGGATTGTCTCATACGAACCACGACCCCGCGTCCAGCAGCATTTCCTCGGCCAGACGCAGGCTCAAGGGAACCTGCAGTAGAGCCAGACTGCATGGGCGATGATCTGCGGCGGGAAACGATGGCGCTTGTAGCTGACGGCCGCGGTGTTCATGTCATCGGGTCTATGCCGCAAATCCCTGAACGCGAGTTAAGTCGATAACGCCGCGGTGGCTCATCTCTCGAAACTCAGACCTGAACCTCGGTTATCTCGATCAATTGGTCACTTATAGTCACCATTTCGTCAAGAACAAAGCAATTGTCGCGCTTTTCGCCTGGGGGGACATTCGTCGCGCCGAACAGCAGTGACTGCAGCAGACGTAGAAATCGCAGGTTCCAAAGGCTTAATGATGATTGAAATCCCCGCAGAAAGAGAATTACTGGGGTTTAAGCCCCGCGAGCATTTGACCAAAGTGCTCACGCACACTGATCCGCTCGAGGTTTCGCCGGACGGCGATCTGATCTTCGTTGGCTACAAGGCCGAGGATCTACTCTCAGATTTCGGCTCGCCTTTGTATACGGTAAGCGAGCAAACGCTGCGCGAAAACTTCCGTCGGATCAAAGGGGTCTTCGAAAGGCTCTGGCCGAACAAGGTCGTGGCCATGTACGCCATCAAGTCGAACAACAATCCGGCGTTCCGGGCAGTCATCCATCAGGAGGGCGCTGGTGGCGACTGCTTCGGCTTGGGCGAATTGCATTCCACGTTCATGGGCGGTGCCGATCCCGAGCGGGTCGCTATGAACGGCAGCAACAAGACGGAAGCCGAATTGCGCGCCGCCATTCAGAAGGGCGTCAGCGTCAACACCGATGCGGTGGATGAGATCCGCATGCTGGATGCGATACGTGCGGACCTTGGAAAGGTTGGGTCCGTCGCCCTGCGCATCAAGAGCGCTCCGGAAAGCCTGGCAGGTTCACCAAGTGATTACGTGGGCCTGGCCAACGACTCCAGGAATTTCCTTTTGCGGGAAAAGTGGGGACCTTCGGTCGACTCCGCCCTTGATCTGATTCCCCAAATTCCAGACTGCCGGAACCTCCGGCTGCGCGGGTTCAGTCTTCACACGCCCCGATTTACACAAAATCCCGAGCTGTTCGCAGAGTGCACACGCGACTTTGCAGAAACGATCATCCGGGTCCGCAAAGCCACAGGGTTTGTACCAGAGCTTATCGACATCGGCGGTGGCTGGCCTCGCGACCGCGACCCGGAACCGCGGACCCACGAGCTGAACGGTTCTTCAGTCGAAAACTTTGCTGAAGCGGTCGTAGCCTCGCGTATCGCCACATTCAAGTGGCACCAGATGCCTATTCCAGAGCTTCGCACGAAGCCTGGGAGATTTATTGTCGGCAACGCTGTGGCGCTGCTGGGCCGAGTAGGTCAGGTCAAGCGAACTGCGGGATGGTGTACGTTGACTTCAGCACCAACAATCTGCGGCGCATTGATACGGCCGGCAGCGCCTATCATTTCCTACCTGCGAGCGGGTGGACAGGGCCTATGCCGAACTAGCCCAAATAGTCGGATCGACCTGTATCGACTCGCGTATGGCGGACAACTGGCCGGTTCCCAAATTGGCCATGGGCGAACCCGTCGCAATCCTGGATGCCGGAATGTACGCCGATTCGGCATCGACGCAGTTTAACAGCGTTCCTCGACCTGCCACGGTGATGATCAGCAATGGCGCGGTCCATATGATCAAGCGGCGGGAAACCGTTGAGGATCTTTATCGGAATACGTCGGTGCCCGAACACTTGTTACCCAAGTAACGGCTACGTCGGAATTTACGCAATAATCGGCAGAGAGGACACGTCAATGAACGATGTCGACGCGATACGCCTTAACCACTTCAGCTTCACCGTAGAGGACCTCGACAGGACGGTCTCGTTCTTCGAGCAGGTGTTCAGCTTTGAAACGCTTTCGAAAGGCCCCCGCGACAAGGCGATGATACGGGCCGTTACAGGCTTGCGCGACATCCGGTTCAGAAAGATTGCCCGAGAGAAGGAGCGCGCATTGCAGAGTGGGCCGGTCCAGTTGCGGGGTCGACGCATCTCGAGAGACGTTTTGGAATACCGCGGGCCACGCTGCATTGGTGGCAGCGGCATAATGATGTGGTTGCCTTTCGGAGAGGCTCCCGCAAGCATGTCCCCTGGCTCAGTTCATCGACGGCAGGCCCATGCCGGGAATCAGGTAGGTCCTTTCCTCGATCTCCGATCCCAGATTGGCTTGGCTGTGGCTGATCAGCCCCTCGCCGCTTCTCAAGGGTCGCGTTCCTATCGAATTGCTCAGAGAAGGTATGAACGCAGAAGTCGTTGCATCCGCCGCCCAGGCTATTTCTCTGGTTGGATCTATCTGACGATTGGCCGGTGCCGATGGCTGTCTCCGCTTTCTGTACGTGCGCACAAAAGCAGATGTACTAATTGTGCGATTTGTCCAAATTTATAGTTGTCCAACCGACCTTTTCTGGTTTGGGGCTCGATGGAGCAGCGCTCCACACTGCCGGGGAGTTTATGTTGAGAACAACGATGGTGCGGTGTCGTATTCTTTCGCGCTTGAGTTGGAACGCTCCAGTAGACATTGGGTTGAGTCTGGGTTTCGAGGTGCTGGATCCGGACATTGAGCAATTCGGGCTTGTGGACGGTTCGAGTCATAGCCTGACAATGCCGTTGAGAAGGGACTGATCGGTGACTGGCTTGGATACGAAGACATCGACGACGATCGCGACAGCGGGGCTGCCGAGGGTGGCTTGGGGTACAGGGGGGCACGTTACAGATACATCCGGCAAGACCTATATCGACGGCTCCGGCGGACCGGCGGTGTACAGCCTCGGCTATAGCAACATCGAGGTCGTGGACGCCATCCACGATCAGATGAAGCGTGTCATGCATGGCTACCGCTATACCTTTACCAGCGACCCCATGGAAGAGCTTACGGCGCTGATCAGTGAAGCCTGCGGCGCGGATCTTGACTCGATGGTTTTCGTGTCTGGAGGGTCGGAAGCGGTCGAATCCTGTTTGAAATTGGCATTGCAATATCATGCAGCGCGCGGCGAGAGGTCCCGTTACAAATTTATCTCCCGCCATCGGTCCTGGCACGGCAACTCGCTTGGCGCGCTCGCACTGTCTGGCTTTGCAGAACGTAGGGCCCCTTACGAACATGCGTTACCACCCATATCGTTTCTATCGCCCGTCAATGCCTATCGCCCGCCGTCCGGTGTTTCCCCTGACATGGTGGCGGAAATCTGCGCTCTGGAGCTAGCCACCGAGATCGAACGGCTGGGACCCGAACAGGTTGCTGCCTTCATCTTCGAGCCGGTTGTCGGCGCTGCCGGTGGCGTCGTCCCAGCGCCTCCGGGTTATACCGCACGCATCCGGGAAGTATGTGATCACTACGGCGTTTTGATGATTGCCGACGAGGTGATGTGTGGAAGCGGGAGGTGCGGCACCTTTCGCGCGCTTGAACATGATCAGGTTGCCCCTGACATCATGCCGATATCCAAGAGCCTGGCCGGTGGATACATACCGCTCGGCGCTGCGGTTTATGGCCACAAGGTGAGAGATGCCATAACAGCAGCATATGGCGGACCGATGACAGGTCATACGTTTACTGGCCATACGGCTGCCTGTGCGGCCGGCGTTGCGGTGCAGAGGATCATCAAGCGCGACCGTCTCTTGGAGCGCGTCAGGTCAAACAGTCCGCGGTTTTTTCAGCTTGTGCGGGACTCCCTGGACGGCGTGGAAGCAGTCGGAGATATCCGTGGCAGAGGCTATTTCCTCGGTGTGGAGCTTGTGGCGGACAGAGCAACCAAGGTGCCCTTTCCTGCCGAGAAGAAGCTGTTCTTGAAGGTTCGCGAGCGCGCCTTCGAGAATGGATTGATCTGCTACCCCTCGGGCGGAAACGTAGACGGATTCTCTGGCGATACCATCATCCTCGCACCTCGCTACAATTCGCCGGACAGTGAACTTGAAGAGATCACTGACAAGCTTGGTATGTCTGTTCGCCAAGCCCTTTCAGACGTGGAGCCATGAGATGAAGCAAACTCGCTCAACCATCATCACGTGCGCGATCACTGGATCGATTCACACGCCATCTATGTCCCCCTATCTCCCAGTGTCGGAGGAGGAGATTGTCAAGCAGGCAGTCGGTGCGGCCCAGGCCGGCGCGGCAGTCCTCCACCTTCACGTTCGCGACCCGGATACGGGCAAACCTTCAGCGGATCCCGAGCTGTTTTTGCGGGTTGTGAAGAAGATAGAAGCCCAAACTGACGCGGTGCTCAGTATCACGACGGGCGGAAGCGCTAAAATGTCAGTCGAGGAACGGCTAGAGGCGCCGGCTTTGATCGGGCCCGAATTGTGCTCGCTTAACCTCGGAACGATGAACTTTGCTCTTCACTCCATGGCGGAGAAGCCGCGGGAATGGAAGCACGATTGGGAAAAGCCGTTTCTGACCTCCACCAAGGACGGCTTCTTCAAGAACACTTTCAACGACATGGAGCGGATCATCAAGGATCTCGATGGTCGCTTCGGCACGCGATTTGAGTTCGAGGCTTATGATGTGGGCCATCTATATAGCCTTGCGCACTTGCTCGACCGCGGTATCGTGACCTCCAAGCCTTTCGTCCAGTTTGTGATGGGTATTTTAGGCGGGATCGGCGCCGATGCCGACAGCTTGATGCTGATGAAGGATACGGCGACCCGCCTCTTCGGCAACGATATCGAATGGTCAGTCCTGCCGGGCGGTCGGGTTCAGATGCCTCTTTGCACCATGGCGGCAGTTATGGGAGGCAACATTCGCGTCGGGCTTGAGGACAACCTTTGGCTTGGTCCCGGCGAACTTGCGCAGACGAACGCCCAACAGGTCCGAAAGATCGCTGGTATCTTGGCTGAATTGCACCAGCCGACAGCATCTGCTGCTGAGGCCCGGCAGCGTCTGGGAATAAGGGCCGGATCGTGACTATTGGCGACAGATTGGACGCCATCCGCCGTCGCGAGGCCAAAGTTCCGCTCTATGAGCTGATAGGTCTTCGGGTCAACGATTTCGGCCTTGGCCGAGTGTCGATGTCGCTGAAGCCGGCGCAGGCACATGCCAATCCGCGGGGAAGCGTTGCGGGAGGCATCATCGCAACCGCATTGGATACAGCCGCCGCCTGGAGCTGTGATCTTCTTTGTTCCGAAGGGAACATTTGCACCACCATCGACTTGAAAGTGAATTTTCTTCGGCCGCTCGCGGTCACCGATGGAGACGTTGACGTGGTCGCGACAGCCTTGCATTCAGGCTCCAGGATCATGGTCTCCGAGGCGAAAATGTCCCGTAAAGACGGGAAGTTGATTGCGGTAGCCTTGGTAACCCTTGCCGTCGTTTCAACCTAGATAGAGCACGTCCTGTTTAATCCGGTTCCTATCCTGCGGCTTTGAAGTAGTTGGCACATTCTGCTGGGGTGAAGAGGTCGATGACCGCGCCGACCGCGTCCCACAAAGCCTTGATGGTTCTCTCGGCCTTTGCTCGCACCAGCGCCTTGAGTTTGGCGAAGGCGTTCTCATCGGGTTGAAGTCGGGACTGTAGGGCGGCAGGTAGAGCAGGCTCGCGCCTGCGGCCTCAATCGCGTCGCGCACGCCGGCGGCCTTGTGGGCGGGCAGGTTGTCCATGGCGACTACGTCGCCCTCCGACAATGTCGGGAGCAGCACCTGCTCGACATAGGCCAGAAACACGTTGCCGTTCATGGCGCCGTCATAGACGAAGGGCGCAGTCATGCCCGTCAGCCGTAGCGCTCCGGTGAAGGTCGTGGTCTTCCAGTGGCCATGCGGCATGCCGGCCCGGCAGCGCTCGCCGCGCGGCGCTCTTCCACGCAGGCGGACCATCTTTGTGGAGAGGCCGGTCTTATCAATGAACACGAGCTTCGCGGATCGAGGATCGAGCTGGCCATCGAACCAGTCCCGGCGCCGCTTCAGGATATCGGGGCGATCCTGCTCCAGTGCGTGCGCGGCTAATGGAATGGCCCGCCCTTCTCCCAGCATCGAGTACAATGCTGATATCCAGAAATAGAAAGGAACGAGCCAATGTCTATTGATCTGGGCAAGAACTCTTGCAGCATAATTGGGGTCGATGCGGCCGGTGCGGTGGTCGTTCATCGAACAATGCGCCGGCAGACGCTGATCGACTACGTTACGAAGCTTCCGGCCTGTGTGGTCGCAATGGAAGCATGCTGCGGCGCGCATCATGTGGGGCGCTTGTTTGCGGCGCAACGTCAGCAGATCCGGTTAATGTCACCGGAATACGTTCGCCCATATAAGGCGCAGAAGAACGATGACCGCGATGCCGAGGCGATCGCCGAGGCCGCCTCACGACCGACAATGCGCTTCGTCGAACTCAAGAGCCAGGAGCAGTTAGACGTCCAGACGCTGCATCGAGTGCGTTCTCGCCTCGTGGCCGAACGAACCAACCTCCTCAACCAGTTGCGAGCGATCTTGCTGGAACGCGGGGTGATCTTCGTAAGCGCCACGCCGCTCCCCTCGTGCGGGGCATGAGATGAATGTGCGAAGAATCCTCCCGATCGCGAGAGACGGAGGGCCTACGTGGGAGCAGACGGCAAAATGGACGTCGATTTGGACGTCCCAACAGCTGGCTACGCAGGCCGGATCGAAGTTCTGGAAGGTCCAACGGGACGGCGGGTTCGCTCGGAGGCTGAGAGAGCCCGGATTGCGGCCGAGAGCCTGATGCCGGGGGTGCAGGTGGCGGCGGTCGCACGCAAGCATGGCGCGACCCGCTGGCAGGTCTAGGATTGGCGGCGTCGCCTTCGTCAGGGACAACTGGCACTGCCGGAAAGCATGGCGCCGATGTTCGCGCAGTTGATGGTGGACGACTCATCGGTGCCTCAGCGGAGGATGAGGCCATCGAAATCGACGCCGGCGAAGGTGGAGATCGTGATCGTCGACATGGTGATCCGAACGGCGGTTGACCTCGAACAGCTATCGCAGGTGATCCGAGCGGTTCGGGCGTCGCGATGATTGCACCGGGCAACGATCTGAAGATCTACGTGGCGACCCGGCCGGTTGACTTCCGGCGCGGCATGGACGGATTGGCATTGGCTGTGCAGGAGATGCTAGGCCTCGACCCGTTCTGTGGGGCAGCCTTCGTCTTCCGGGCCAAAAGGGCTGACAGGATCAAGATTTTGGTGTGGGATCGCACCGGCCTTGTGCTGGTGCACAAGCGGCTCGAGGGCTCGAAGTTCGTCTGGCCGCAGGTTCGCGACGGCGTGATGCGCATGTCGCCGGCGATGTTCGCGGCCTTGTTCGAAGGGCTGGATTGGAGACTGGTTCGCCCCGAGCGGGCACGGCGTCCGCAGCTGGCCGGATGAGTGTGGCACAGTGACTCAGGTGCCTTGTCTCCAATGGCGTTATCGGCACTCATGTGCTTGATTTAGTGCATGAATCTGACGGTTCTCCAGGAAGAGAACGAGCGTTTGAAGGCGCTCCTGGCCCAAACGCAAGCGGCCCTGGCCGAGCACCAGGCTGCCTTGGCTGAGTGCGAGGAGGCGCGCCGCCGGCTGGAGAGCGTCGTCAGCCAGCTCAACTACGAGAAGTTCGGCGCCAAGTCCGAGAAGCTGCATCCCGATCAATACCACCTGCCGCTCGAAGACGTGGAGATCGCGCAGGGCGTGCTCGATGCCGCGCAGGAAAAGGCGCAGCGGGTCATCCAGGGGCGTTCGGACGGCTCGTCCGGTTCGCGCCAGCGCAATCGTGGCCACTTGCCTGCCCATCTGCCGCGAGTGGAGCGGATCATCGAGCCCAAGAGCACGCTGTGTCCGTGCGGCTGCGGCGAGATGGCCAGGATGGCGAGGATGTCAGCGAGCGGCTCGACGCAATCCCGGCGCAACTGCGTGTTCTGGTTACGCGCCGCCCGAAATACGCTTGCCGGCGCTGCTCGGGCGCCGTCGTGCAGGCGCATGCGCCCGAGCATATCGTGCCCGGCGGCCTGCCGACCGAGGCGCTGATCGCCCAGGTCATCGTCGCCAAGTTCGGTGATCATTTGCCGTTCTACCGGCAGGCCGAGATCTACGCCCGCCAGGGCATCCAGCTGGATCGGGCGACACTGGGCAACTGGGCAGGCCGGGCCTGCTTCCATCTCAAGCCCATAGCCGATCAGATGCGCGGGCATCTGGCTGCGGCAGAGCGCCTGTTCATGGACGAGACCACGGCGCCGGTGCTCGATCCCGGACGCGGCAAGGTCAAGAAGGGCTTCTTCTGGGCAATCGCCTCCGATGATCGCGGCCATGGTGGCCAAGGCCCGCCCATCGTGCTGTTCCACTATGCGCCGGGGCGCGACGGCGAGCATGCCGAACGCTTCCTTCAAGGCTTCGGCGGACAGTTCCTGCAGGTTGACGCCTATGAGGGCTATGACCGGCTGACACGCCTGGAGCGGCCACAAGGACCGTGGCTGCTCGTCCATTGCTGGAGCCACCTGCGCCGACGTTTTGTGAAGCTGGCGCGCAACACCAAGTCCCCGATCGCCGAAGCTGCCGTGCGCCAGATCGCTACGCTCTACGCCGTCGAGGCGACGGTGCGCGGCATGACGCCACAAGCTCGGCTCGCCGCCCGACAGCAGTACTCCACCCCGATCATCGCCGCCTTGGAGCCGTGGTCTGAAAAGCAATTGTCGATGATCTCCTCGGGCTCAAAGCTGGCCGAAGACATCCGCTATGGTCTTGCCCATTGGGAAGGGCTCACCCGCTTCCTCGGCGACGGCCGGCTCGAGCTCGACACCAACCCGGTCGAAAACGCCATCCGGCCCGTATGCTTGACCAGAAAAAATACTCTCTTTGCTGGCCATGAGGTCGGGGCCGAAAACTGGGCGCTGCTCTCATCCGTCGTGGCCACCTGCAGGCTCAACGACGTCAATCCCGTTGCCTACTTCGCCGAAACCCTCGAGGCCATCATCAACGGCCATCCACAGAGCCAGATCGAGGAACTTATGCCCTGGCGATTCCGGAAAACATCAAGCCCAAACCCATAGGTGATCGGCGAGGCGCTTACTTATCTTCCCGGCTGGCAGGCGAAAGTTCGAGCTTGATTTGGATGGCATGCTTGCCGAGGGCAATGAGACCTTGTCGCCCCGCATGCGTCAGCTGATTGGCGGCTGTGAGCCGAATGGAAGGAGCTCGACGCGAAGATTGGGGCGCTGAACGATGAGTTTGTCCAACTGGCGCGCAACGATGCCGTCACACGCAGGTTGACCTCGATCCCCGGCATTGGGGTGCTCAACGCGACGGCTTTGGTCGCGGCAGTAGGTAATGCAAGCAACTTTGCCAAGGCCCGAGACCTTGGCTCCTGGCTCGGGTTGGTTCCTAGACAATACAGCACGGGGGGCAAGTCTCGGCTGCTTGGGATATCCAAGCGCGGCAACACCTATCTGCGCACTTTGCTCATCCATGGCGCCCACGCGGCATTGCCATCGCTTTCAAAGAGCGACACGCCTACGGGACGATGGTGGCTGAGGGCAATGATCGAGAGAGGTGTGCATCGTAATGCCGTGGTAGTGGCTTTGGCGAACAAGCTGGCGCGTATCGCCTGGGCCGCTTTACGCAAGGAGATACGCTCGAACGCGGCTACCTGGTAGCGACTGCATAATCGGGTGCGCTACGTGCAATCGCGCACGTAGTTCAATGAGGTTTTGCAGGAAGGATCGTGAAGATGGCCTGACAGTTGACCGGCGTTTGGAAAGCCCGATCAAAAAACGGCACGTGGTGCCGACGGACTTATTGGGGTCTGAACGCGCGGATGTGCATCTTGGCCGTGAGGCTAACCTATGAGACCGTATACGTTGACGCAGACTGATCAGAACACCGTAAAATCCTCGTGCAGACGGGCGGGCCACACGTTTTTTGAATGTCCAGCCGTGGCCGCGAAGCCAGGCGCTCAAGGCGCTGCGGCTGATCCGCATCGACTGCTCGGCGACCAGCCGCTCCACCATCTCGTTCAGCGATGTTCTTGCGCTTCTCGATCAGCCCGACGATGAAGGCTTCATGCGCATCGAGGCTGCAGGCGCGGCGGCGGCCCTGCGGGCGTGGCGTCAGTTCGCCGGTCCTCAGCCACAGTTATCGAATTGATCACTCATCTGCTTAATAAGTCGGCCGTGAAGAATTCGGCCGCTTCATAGGAAACGCTCGATTGCAGATTTCGAGATTGGGGATAATGGCCAGTTTGTGGACAGTTTTCTTGGTTCTGATGCAACGGCGGAATGGAAAGCCGTGGCCGTGGTCAGCTGACATCAGCGGCCGCAGGTCTCAAGGCGTTTATGTGCAGACAACGTGACATCGCCCTTTCCGAGGTAACGATCAAGGACATTGCGGGTGACGCGTTCGACCATCGGATCCTGTCTTAGCAGGCCGGTCACCCATTCGCAGCTTCCAGCGTGGAACACCTCGCCCTTGCCGCGCGGGAAATTGACGATCATGCCGTTGCCGCGTTTGACCTTGTCGAGATTGGCGTCGCTTGCCTCGCCGAACAGCGTTTCGGCGGTGAAGCGGCCGTCCTGGTCGGTCAGGAACTGGTCCTCGATCGGGATGTCGGCGCTTTCCTCGACCTGGGATGCCATGCCGACGGCGAGAACCTGCAGGCCATCCGGCGCGCCGCTGGCCGCTGTGGGGTAGGGCAGGCCGCCACGGATCTCGAAGTCGAGTCCGTCGACCTCGTAGCCATAGACATGGCTGTCGGCGCCGAGCAGGTCGCCATAGTAGATGCCGGTGCCGGCAAACGCCCAATGCTCCGGGCGGTAGACCGGAAAGCCGCGTACGCCGCGCGGCGCGCATCCGCCCCAGCCGGCATAGACGCCTCTTGTCGCGTTGAGCCCGAAGGTCGCCGCACCCGGCCGGCCGATTTCCGGCGCTTCCCAGGAATTGGTGGCGCGCCTTATATCGCCGCCGCGATAGGCCGGGTCCTCGGCGCGAGCGCGGTATTTGTAGCAGACCTGCCGGCGGCCTTCGTCCTCAAGCCTGGTCTGCCACATGAAATTGCCGGCAAAGCGCGCCGCATGGCCGCCGCGCTCGACATAGGTGTCGACCGCATCGCGCATTTCCCAGGTCCAATATTCGTCGTGGCCGACGAAGACGACGCAGTCATAGCCGTCGAGGATGTCGGGGGAGAAATGCAGATCGTGCTGGCTGGCGAGATCGACGGCGTAGCCGGCCCGCTCGGCGAAGCGAAAGAAGTGGCTGTCGTAGCTCGCCCAGCCGGACGAGGCGTATTTCTTCGAATGGCCGGTAGCAAAGGCCCATTCCATATGCGGATAGCGCGGTAGCGTCTTCAGCGGCACGGCGACTTCGAGCGGTACGCGCGGCGCATCGTTCGGGAGCACGACGAAACCGCGGCACCAGGGGCGCTGCGTCGACACTGTGGGCGAATACTGGTTGCGGTCTGGGCCGGTTATGCCCTGATAGTGGTTGGAGCCGCCCCAGGTGTTGTAGGCAAGCCAAGTGCCCGTCGCCGCCACCTGCAGCACACGGCCAGGCTTCTTGCCGGGCTGGGGAGAGACAATGAAAAGATGGTGGCTGTGGATTGGCTTGCCGTCCCGGCCATCGGCGGTCAGCGTCACCCGGTAGGCGCCGGAGGGCCAGTCTGCTAAAACGCGAAATTCAAACGAGGCTTCCCAGCCGCAGCCGTCGACCGAGCATTGGTCGGGGCTGTCCTGCCAGCGCGCCGCGATGCCCGATTTCTCGAACACTTTCGTTTCGGTGCTGCCATCGCGGACGATCGCCATTTTGAATGCCGGAGCTGTCGAACTGACACGCAACGTCGCGGTCTCACCCGCGCGATAGGAAAAGCGGTCGCTGTAGCACCAGATCTCGCCGCGCTCGCCATCCATGCCTGGCGACTCATAGTAGTGGCCGCGTACCGCATGCCGGCGCTGTTCCGGCGTCAGTCCAAAATCGGGGAATTCCATGGTCAGTCTGGTCATCGTCTTACTCCGGCAGCGAGGTATTTCTTGAGGAAGGTGCGGGTGCGTTCTTTCTGCGGCGCGCGGAAGATGTCGCCCGGCGCGCCTTCTTCCGCCAGCACGCCGCCATCCATGAACAGCGTTTCGTTCCTTCGCCGGGTCTCTTCAAAATTTTGAGACAAGCGATCATAACTCCTATGGCTTAGCACATTTAACGCCTGGATTTGGTCATCTTTTCTATGACCAACAAACGTAGAACTTGCTGTGCTTCATAACCCTTCAAGACACATGGCGACCCATGCCACCACCGATGCACAGGGTTGCCAGACCCCTTTGCCACGCTGCGCCGCCTCATTTCAAACAGCAGGGTATTGAGTACGCGCGCGCCGGACCCGCCGATCGGCTGGCCGATGGCAATGGCGCCGCCGTCGACGTTGACGATCGAGGTATTCCAGCCGAGGTTCTTGTTGACGGCGCAGGTCTGCGCCGCAAAGGCTTCGTTGGCCTCTACCAACTCGACATCGCCGATCGCCCAGCTGGCCTTTTCCAGCGCTTTGCGGGACGCGGGGATCGGTCCTGTGCCCATAATCTGCGGATCGACGCCGGCGGTTGCCCACGACGCGATGCGGGCCAGCGGCTCGATGCCGCGGCGACCTGCCTCTGCACGCCAGAGGCTACTCTCGTGGCCCCTTTATGGCTTCGCTTTGGGGGACGTTAAACATCGTAAAGGGTTCATCATCGACAAAACGTTCCAAAACATTTCGCGTGATCTTGGCCACATTGTTCTCAAAATTATTCCAGGGCATCGCAGCTACCCAAGATATGGAGCCGCTTGAGAAGACTGCGCCGCCATAACCCGTTTCGAAGAACACCATATCAGCCCGAACAAGTTCGTTTTCGACCCCACCAACACGCAAACCGGTGCCATCTAAGTCTTCCTTGGCGAGTAGCATATTGTCGGTGTGACCTTCGGAACTTGCTAAGATCAGCGCATGCGGCGGTGAACCCAAGCTGCGATCATACCGATCGATCTCTTGCCCTGCCGCCCCGCCAAAGCCGACACCAAAGTCCCCGATGATTTCATCAGCCACACCAGCAAATATAAATTGGGCGCGTGGGTTTTCTGCATCGCTGTTTCGACGGTAATAAGTTGCAGTGTCAAATCCCTGTGCCGTGAACCCGACACCGACTAGCTCATTGGGAGCATGACCGTTGCGCCGCCATAAGCCACCATATTCACCAGTAAAGCTCATATAATATTCGCCAGGCTCTGCTGCCCAAGTGCGTTCTCCGTCTTCGCCACGTCGAACTTCCAGAACTCCCGGCAGAGTATTATGGAAAGCTACGCGCCAGTAAAACCCGTTACCCCCTAAATACATCAAGCGTCCGCCGCGCTGCAGAAACCCTATCAAACCGTCCCACATGCGCTTCGTAATATATTCAGGGTGACCGCCCGTCATGACCACTGAATAGGAATCGAGCAATCGACGACCTTCGCAATCAAGATCTTCATCGGTTATTACGTCATAATCCATTTCGCATTCACGCAAAAAAGCCAAAACATAACCGTCGCCAGCTAGGCTCGACAAGCGCGTGTCTGGACGCATGTTGAGTACAGGGCGCAAATACGACGAATAACAAACGCCGCTGCCATCGGTGTGACGTTCATAAAGAGAACTACCAAAATTGGAACGCTGCTCCAACAGCACCTCTTCAGGTCCGAATTGCCATAAACGCCCAGGATCTTCCGACATCGGATCGCGTTCCTTCAAACGGCGGAAGTTGGCATAAGCCAAATAATGTGCTGTCGGAGCTAGGAACGCTATCTTGGGACGTTTTCCCCCGCCTTGGCGAGGCGGCCGGACAAAGAAAATAATGTAACCTGGTATGTTAGCGTTATCTAACCTGACCGCGTAGCATCCACTCGGCAGCGAATCCGGTACTGTCCACTGAAAATCCGCTTCCCAACGTGCATCATAGAGATCATCGTCATGAAAATGGATCGCGCCGTATTGCTCAGGCACAACTTTGAAATCATTATTTCCGCCAACCCAATTGTGGCCGGTCATTGCCCGAGCTGGAAGATTGATGGCCTCGCCATGACGCAGGGATAACGAGAGATCGTGAATGTGGTTAGTACCTTGATAAATCGAAAAATCCCAGGAGCCGATGATATCTTGCGACAACTCTGTTGGCACCCGATCTGCGGCTAGAGCGACGATTTCATCGGCGGTCAACGCGCGTCGCGCTATGCGGGGGCGGTCAATTTTGCCATTAAAAAATCCACTGTAGTTGCTCTCAATCCCCTTTGTTGAGTGAGCCGCGATGGATAGAACCGCCCCTGACCATTGATGGCCTACATCAATTGTGGTGCGCACCAGCGCCGTTTCGTTGATCTTAGGGTAGCGGCGCAACGGCGTTTGCGAAAGGCAAACGTCACCAGTCTCAAAATCAAAACTCGCCGATACCAAATACCACTCGCGTGTCAAAAGCGAAGTTTCGGTGGAAACTACTGTCTCGACGCCACGACTTTCTGCCAAGACAAGAGATAACGCACCCTTGCCGTCTATTTCGAGACGTATTCCCTCCTTGGCTGGCTCGTTCCAATAGGCGATGATGCTTTGACACTTTTCGCCTGGCAACGTGGGCCAGATGTAGGCTTGCAGGGTAAAGCTCCCCAACCAGTCAGGTTGCTGGCTTTCAGCAAAACGAACGTAGGATCCGGTAGTTAATTGCTGATGGCGAGCAGGATATACCCCCGCAAAGTCGGCCGGAACTTCCTCTTCTATGAGCCCACAGCCGCCCGCATGGCTATCTAAACTATGCATACGCATAAGGCGCGCTCGGTATTGGTTGATATTGCCTTCCTTACTGACCATGAACCGGACAGTTTCACCAGGTGCTACCGACTGACGATCGGCATACCCAACAACACTCAATTTTGGTAAGTCACTCATTTTGAAAGGGCCTCATTCAGGTCTTGGCCGGTCAGTTTTCGCCAACGTTGTACAAACACATCGCGCTCGGCCTCGCGTTCATCGGTGTAAATTTTATTGAGTGAAACCACCCGCTCCTCACCGGGACCGCCCAAGCGTACTAAAGCCCATTTTTGGCCCCGCTCCAAAGTTAACAACCACGGCTTTTCCGATGCTGGCTCACGGCGCATAAAGCGCAGGATGCGCTGCAGGTTGGGACTGTGGCGGCCGATTGGCATGGCCATGAATTCACGCGCATAAGCAAGATCTTTTATCGGATCGATTTTAATGGTCATCTTGAGTATACCGCCTCTCTGTCGACTGAAGACCCCCATTTTTCCCGGAGCAGGAACGTCCGAACGTCGCGTGCCAAGCCGAGATAGTCGCTCGAGGAACTAACCAACTACCAGAGCGCACTTGATGCGGCCGTCCGGCGATACCTCGATCGGATCAGTGCGCGTGAGCACTTTGGTCAAATGCTCGCGGGGCTTAGACCCCAGAAATTCTCTTTCTGCGGGGATTTCAGTCATTGTCAGGCCTTTTGGAATTTGCCACAGACGAGCGAAGGTGCTCCCAAGCTGCAGGCGCGACAATTGCTTTGTTGAGCAGGATGTGTTCACTTAAAGTCACCAATAGTCGAGGTGCAAAGCTCTGCGCCGTTTAGAAAGAGTGATTACAAACATGAGTCATCAGCTACCACCTCTGATTGCGCTTCGCGCTTTTGAGGCTGTTGCACGGACGGGCAGCGTCCGCGCGGCTGGAAATGAGCTCTCGGTTAGTCATACGGCGGTCTCGCGCCACATCCAAAACCTCCAGGACCGTGTCGGGGTGGCGTTCTTCGAGCGTGAAGGCAGGGGCTTGACGCTCACGGGGGCAGGGAAACGTTTATTATCAGAAGATATCCCGTGCGTTTGAAGCGATCACACTTGCCACGTCCGAGCTAAAGCCCGATCTGCCTACCCAGCTGGATATTTGGTGTACGCCGGGTATCGCGTCGATCGTGCTGCTTCCTCGGCTGCCTGATCTCGAGAGTTACCTGCCAGGGTGTGATGTCGCTCTTCGGCCCACACGAGGGCGCCCCAATGAAGCGCTTCATAACCCTCTCTCGCTTTCGTGTGGGCTGATGGGAGTTTTCATCTCGATGGTCAGGCCTTTATGCGAGCGATGTTTGACTCCGAGCATGATCTCCCGCTTGGCGGCATTATATGATCGCAGCTTGTCGGTGATCATCACACGCGGCGAACGGCCGGTCTTCATGAGCTTTCGCATCAAACGCTTTGCAGCCTTGGCAATGCGGCGGCCTTGGACAAGGACGTCAAGGATGAAACGTCCTGAACTCCGGCGCGCCAGAGCCAGCTTGTCTTGCCGCCAATGAAGATGACGACTCACGAGGTACTATTTGGCGCCAAGCCGACCGGCTGATCGCCTCCTGATATCTTTGGCGAAATGCCTGCCGAACTTCTCCACCCAGAGCCTCTCGGTCTGGTGAGAGACGATGACGCTACGAGTAGCCGGCGTATCCTCGACCACTCGCAGACTGAGCGGGAACCGAAAATGGAGCCAACCGGCTGGAGCAATCACTTCGGCTGCGCCGTCGAACTTGAGCTTCGAAAAAAGACTGGCCCTATCCGCTCAATCCGACCAAATCCGCCTGTCCCCCAGCCAATCCCCTCTCCGACAAGAGCATTACTTCGGTTCCAAGTGACTAGTCTAGGACACAGCGACATTCAGGATTGAACGAAGCCACAAACGAGGCATTTGGCGCGCAGAATTTGCATAGTACGCTTACGATTTGAAGGATGGACTGTTCGGCTCAACCTTTGGACGGGCGTTTCAAAGCCCGATGAGCGCAAAGTTGAATATTCATGTCGCCCCTTCTGCTTGCCCATCCTCCGACGCGCATACCGAATGCCGTTGTCCATGGTCACTTTAAGGCACCATACCGTGCAGAACAAAGCATTTGTCGAGGTCAACGGTTCGAAGGATGATCGCGAAGGATGTTGTCACGTTAATCGGCATGCGGTTGCTTGCGTGTCGGATTGAACGCAATTTTTGGGATGCAGATATTAGTTTCAAAACGTCGTCGGTTTCCGCCTCAGATCGGTGCTCACGCGGTCTGGCTTTACCTACGGTTCTCTGTCCGCACTCCACATAATTTTTCAGCTGCGGCTTTGGGATAAAACACCGAGAAAGTCTAAAAAAGGGGAATAAACTATGACAATCACTCGACGTGACTTAATCAAGGCAAGTATGGCAGCTGGAACAGCCTTATCGATCCCATCGATCCTTCGGGCACAGTCATCACCAGAAGCCGCCCGGACGGTCCGGATGGCGATGAGCGACCTCACTGTTGTCGATCCAATCTTATCCATCTCTGACATCACTTACATACATGCCTGGGCGGTCTACGACACGCTTTTCGCGCTCGACTCCAAGCTCGTGCCGCAGCCGCAAATGGTGGGGAAATGGGGGGTTTCCGAAGACAAAATGACCTATACGTTTGAGCTTCGGGATGGCCTGCAATTCAATGACGGCAGCCCCGTCACGTCGGCGGACTGCGTGGCATCCATCCGTCGCTGGTGGCAGGTGGACGGCGGTGGGAAACTGATCAAGGAGCGGGCCAGCGATATTGCGACCACGGGCAACAAGACGTTCAAGATCGTTCTCGACAAACCGTTAGGGCTTTTGCTCGATTTACTGGCAGGAGGCATAAATTTCCTAGCCGTCATGCGCGAAAAGGACGCAGATCGTCCCCCAACCGAGCAGGTGACCGCGAATATCGGATCGGGGCCGTTCACGTTCAATGAGGCTCTTGCTCGCCCAGGTGCGAGTTTCACTTACGACCGCAACGAAAAGTACGTGCCGCGCCAAGAGCCCTCCGATGGATACGCCGGTGGGAAGGTCGTTAAGGTCGATCGAGTCGTCTGGCAAAATATTGCGGATGAGCAGACAGCCTTGGCCGCCTTGCAAGCAGGTGAAATCGACTTCGTTCAGGCTCCGTCCGCCGATCTTTACGGCACTATCAAAAGCGACCCCAATCTTGAACTTCAGCTTCTGGATAAGGGGGGGGATGACCTCTATCTACGCATGAATTTCCTGCAGCCACCCTTCAACAATGTCAAAGCACGCCAGGCGATGCTTCACCTGATTGACCAGGAGGCGTTCCTTCGCGTCATTTCTCCCGATCCCGATTACGGTCGCCGCCTGATTTCGATCTTCGGAGATAGTAGTCCCTATTCCAATGACGAGAATACGGGATGGTACAAGAAGGGTGGTGATCCGCAGAGGGCCAAACAGCTGTTCCAGGAGGCCGGCTATGCCGGCGAGAAGCTTTATCTTTTTCAAATTACCGACTGGCCGGCTGCCAGCAATGCCGCGCTGGCACTGGCCGATGTGCTGCGTAAAATCGGGATCAATGTCGTGCTTGGGCCGATGTCTTTCAGTGAGTTTTCCACGGCTCGGGCGAACAAGGGCCCCGTCGAGAATGGCGGCTGGAGCATGTTCATTTCGGACTGGCCCGATAATGGCTTCGGCAATCCGATCGGCTGTTCCGTCTTGCACGCAAATGGTGAAGAAGCGTTTTACGGCTGGCCAAAGAACGACGAATACGAAGCGCTCCGGGCCAAATGGGCAGACGTCGCAACACTCGAAGAGCGGCAGGCACTCGCCCGCAAAATGCAAGGGATTTGGTGGGACTTCGTCGGCTGCATCATGCTGGGGAAGGTTCTCGCGCCAGTTGCGCGCAGTAAGGCGCTCACTGGTCTCATCGAGGGGCCAAACACGCGCTTCCCAATGTGGAACATGGAAAAAGCCTGAGCGATGGGGAGCTACATCCTCCGCCGGTTGATTTCGGCCATCGCCGTCATGGCGATGGTCGGGATCTTCGTTTTCCTACTGCTCAGGCTGGCGCCCGGCGACCCTGCGGCGATGATCGCCGGTAAGTCGGCCACGGCAGAGATGATTGCCGGCATCCGCGAAAAACTCGGCCTGAACGACCCACTGCCGGTTCAGTTCATTCGTTGGGTGCGGGAAATGCTCGGCGGCGATTTCGGCATCTCGATCTTTTCCGGACGACCGGTTCTCGAGCTCATCTCGCAGCGGCTTGAACCGACCCTTTCCCTGTCTACCCTGACGATGATCCTTTCGGTAACGGTCGGGGTCTCCTTCGGCATCCTCGCCGCGTGGCGAACTGGCGGTCTCATCGACCGCATCCTTGCGGCCTTTTCGGCAGTGGGTTATTCCGTCCCGGTCTTTGTCATCGGTTATTTTTTCATATACTTCTTTGCTATCAGGATGCACTGGCTGCCGGTGCAGGGGTATGTGCCGATCGGCAGTGGTCTTGGCCCTTGGTTTGTGCATCTCATCCTGCCCACCGTAGCATTGAGCATTGGCTTCATTGCATTCATCGCCCGGGTCACGCGGGCGAGCATGCTCGAAGTTCTTTCGGAAGACTATATGCGCACGGCCGCCGCTAAAGGTGCTTCGTCCTATGCCATGCTGTTCCACCATGCCTTAAAGAATGCCGGCGTCCCGATCCTGACTGTGATCGGCATAAGCTTCGCCTATCTGATCGGCGGAGTCGTTCTCACGGAAACTGTATTCAACATACCCGGTATCGGTCGTCTGGTTGTGGATGCTATCAACAATCGAGACTATCCCATCATCCAGAGCGTGCTCATCCTGACTTCGGGTCTGTACGTCCTTATCAATCTTACGGTCGATCTGGCGTATACGCTGATCGATCCCCGGATCCGGTACTGATATGACGCTAATCTCCGCACCAGTTGAAGCCGTGCCGATGGGTCAGCTGCAGCTATCCGATCTTCCCCGCCTCGCAAGGCGGCATCCGCTCGTCCTGGTCGGCGGCGGCCTGTTGGCACTCCTCATCATTCTAGCGCTCGCCGCCCCGCTTTACGCCGGCGATCCGGTGAACATAGATCCGTTCAAGCGCCTCCAACCGCCTTCCGCCGAGATGTGGTTCGGTAGCGACAATCTGGGCCGTGATGTGTTTGCCCGAACGATTTTCGGCGCGCGGACCTCCATCATGGTCGGATTGCTGTCGGCGGCTTGCGCGGCCATGATTGGGCTCCTGATTGGCATCCTCGCCGGCTACAACCGCACGTTCGACAATATCGTCATGCGGATCATGGACGGCCTGATGTCGATCCCAACAATTCTGCTGGCCATTGCCCTTATTTCCCTGACCGGCCCCGGGATCGGTATCCTCATCGTCGCGATTGCGATTCCCGAGACGCCGGCGGTGGCGCGATTGGTTCGTTCAGTGGTCCTCAGCGTTCGGGAACGTCCTTATGTGGAAGCCGCCCTCTGCGGCGGCGCGCGCCTGCCAAAGGTGCTGTGGCGGCATATCCTCCCAAGCACCATTCCGTCGCTAATGGTGCAGAGCGCCACTGTTTGCGCCAGCGCCATCCTGACAGAGGCTGGGCTAAGTTTCCTCGGCGTGGGTGTGCCGCCCGAAATCCCGAGCTGGGGCAACATGATCGCCAGTTCGCGCCTGTATCTCTCTAGCGCCCCATTGACGATCTTCGCGCCCGGTATCTGCCTTGCCGTCACGGTCCTTGCCGTCAACCTGCTCGGGGACGGCCTGCGCGATATGTTCGATCCCCGCTCAAAGCGGAGACGCTGACATGCTGATGCGAGAATCTGCAGAGGATGATGTGCTTCTCGACGTTCGCGACCTTGAGACACACTTTTTCGGGGAGCAAAGCGTCACCCGCGCCTTGAGCGGCATCAGCTTCCAGGTGAAGAAAGGCGAGACGCTTGGCGTTGTCGGCGAATCGGGATGTGGGAAGAGCGTCACTGCCCTCTCGATCCTTCGCCTGCTACCGAAGCTTTCCGCCAGGACTGTCGGTGGCGAGGTCCGATTTCACGGACGCGACTTGCTTGATCTGTCCGATCGGGAGATGCGAAAGATCCGCGGCGACCAGATCGCCATGATCTTCCAGGAGCCTATGACGAGCCTGAACCCGGTCTATACTGTCGGCCGCCAGATCGCCGAGGCGGTGCAGATCCACACAAATGCGTCCCGCTCGGCGGCCATGGCAAAAGCCGAAGAGATGCTCCGTCTCGTCCGCATCGCGGACCCGGAACGGCGCGTCAGCAACTATCCGCATGAAATGTCGGGCGGCATGCGCCAGCGTGCCATGATCGCCATGGCTCTTGCCTGCTCGCCGGAACTGTTGATTGCCGACGAGCCGACGACTGCGCTCGATGTCACCATCCAGGCGCAGATCCTGAGGCTGACCGTCGATCTGAAAGAGCGCACGGGAACGGCCGTGATGTTCATCACACATGACCTCGGCGTTGTAGCCGAGACCTGCCAGCGCGTAATTGTCATGTATGCCGGCCGAATCGTAGAACAAGCGAGCGTGATAGATCTGTTTGCGCGTCCGGCGCATCCCTACACTCAAGGCCTCATGCGATCGGTACCGGATCCGCGGCGTGGCCGCCAGCGCCGCCTTCCAGAAATTGCCGGGATCGTGCCAAACCTGCGCGAGCCCATTGTCGGCTGCAGCTTTGCGCCTCGCTGCCCGTTCGCTATCGACATTTGCCGCGAGAAGACACCCAGCCTGCTTGATGTCGGCTCAGGGCACGCGGCAGCTTGCTGGCGCGCCGACGAGGTGATGGGCGCATGAATGGTCCTCTGCTGAAAGTCGAGAATCTGACCAAGCATTATCCGCTCGGTGCGGGATTCCTGAAGAAGACAATTCCGGTGATCCGGGCGGTGGAGGATGTATCCTTCACCGTCGAGGCGGGCGAGACGCTCTGCATCGTCGGCGAATCCGGCTGCGGCAAGTCCACCGTGGCGCGGCTCCTGATGCGGCTAGTCGAGCCGACGCGCGGCCGCGTGCTGATCGACGGGACCGATATTGCGAGCCTCAAGACGGACGCGCTTCACGCCTGGCGCCGTCGGATGCAGATGGTCTTTCAGGATCCTTACTCGTCGCTGAACCCGCGTCTCACGGCCGGACAAATTATCACTGAGCCTGTCGAGAATTTCGAGCGCCTCAGCCGGAAGCAGCGCCAGGCACTCGCCGCGGACCTTCTACGAAAAGTCGGAATGTCGCCTGAGATGATGTACAGGCTTCCGTGTGACTTGTCGGGCGGTCAGCGCCAGCGGCTCGGCATTGCACGCGCCCTGTCGCTCAACCCCTCTCTCATCATCGCCGACGAAGCGGTGTCAGCCCTTGACGTCTCCGTGCAGGCGCAGATCTTGAATCTGCTTCTGGATCTCCAGCAGCAGATGGGCATCGCCTTCGTCTTCATCTCCCATGACCTCGGGGTCGTGGAGCATATCGCGCATCGCGTCGCCGTCATGTATTTGGGACGGATCGTGGAGCTCGCCCCGAGCGAGGCGCTCTTCGCGAAACCGGTCCATCCCTATACCGAGGCACTGATTGCGGCAGCTCCGGTTCCGGATCCGACGCGCGTTCGGCTGGAGGTGCCCCTCGAGGGCGAGGTGCCAAGCCCGATCAACCCGCCGCGTGGGTGCGCATTCCACCCGCGCTGTCCGCTCGCCGTCGAGCGGTGCCGCATCGAAGTCCCTCCTTTGGTGCCAATGGCAGACGGGCGCGTCGTGGCATGTCATGTGCGCGCTCCGGCGACTGAGAGTCCCGGCCCCCACTTGCGGCAACCAAATCGTCGGCACACCGTTCCTGAAGCAAATGCATGAGAATACTGGGCGCCCTCTCGTTATGCTTCGTTTCCACATCCCCATAGCGCGCGTACTGCAGTTATGAACACAATTAGTGTCCCACGTGAAGTAGAATCCGACATCCCCCTGCGCCGATGCAGAGTTGTGCTATGTTGTTGTAACAAAATACTGCCACAAGTGCGAGCCACCCCTTGTTATGTTTAGGAGATGCATTATTATGTTGCACGAAAACACGGCGCCGAGCGCCTCCTTGCCTGGCGCCCAGTCCGAAAAATTGTTCACCCGCGGCTGCGACGTTATCCCGGATGGGACCAGCCGTGTCAGAGTCGAGCGCGACCCGTTGCCGCGCTACGTCCTGAAAGGTGAGGGCGCCTATCTTGTCGACGTTGACGGGCAGCGTTTTCTCGACCTCAGTAATAATCTCACCACCCTAATCCATGGCCATGGGTTTGCTCCGGTGATGGACGCTGTCTCGCGTCTTCTTCGTGATGGTACCTGTTTTACCAATCCGACCGCCCATGAGATCGACCTTGCGGAACTGCTGGTCGATCGCATTCCCGCAATCGACCAGATCAGTTTCGTCAACACTGGCACAGAAGCCGTGATGTTTGCCATCAAAGCCGCGCGCGCCTTCACCGGGCGCTCTTGTATCGCCAAGATCGAAGGTGCCTACCATGGCAAGTATGATTGGGCGGAAGCAGGGGCCGGGGGAATACCTTCCACTTGGGGATCTCCCGACGCACCCGTCGCGGTACCCTCCTATGTAGGCATGCCGGCATCGGTTGCCGACGAGGTTGTCATGCTTCGT
>NZ_JAMYNR010000051.1:0-22873 GCF_040319155.1 Mesorhizobium sp. M0954
TCTGGGCGATCTTCGACTGGGACGCCGAGGGCTGGAAGAATTTCGTGTCGGATCCGGAGGTGCCCGCGATCCTGCAGGAAGCCGGCCACGTCGGCAAGCCGCAGGCGGCACTGCTGCTCGGCCACTACGAGGCCTGAGATCCCGCACTGCGCGCCGCCTGCCGCCCGGCGGCGGCGCCCCCCGACGAACCCCCAGATTTGGAGAAATCAAATGGATCCGAAACCCATCAAGATCGGCCTTGTCGCCGAACTCACCGGCCCGTTGTCCTTCATGGGCATCGCCAACGCAAACCTCACCACCATGCTCGTCGACGACATCAATGCCAAAGGCGGTTTGCTCGGCCGGCCGCTGGAGCTTGTCATCGAGGATGGCGAGACCAACGACAGCGCCGCCAAGGCAAGGACTGCGAAACTGATAGACGTCGACAAGGTCGATCTGGTCGTCGGCGGCATCTACAGCTCGACCCGCCAGGCCATCAAGAGCGAAGCGGTCGCACGCGGCAGGACGCTCTACATCTACACCGAGCAGTACGAGGGACAGGAAAACGATCCCCTGATCTTCTGTACGGGTCCAGTGCCCGCGCAGCAGGTCGAGCCGCTGATCCCTTGGTTCATGAAGAGCACCGGGGCGAAGAAGTTCTACCTGCCTTCTGCCGACTACATCTGGCCCCATCTGCTGAACAAGGCCGCGAGCCGGGTGGTGCGCGCCAATGGCGGCGAGGTCGTCGGCGAGGAGTATTTCCCGCTCGATACAGTCGATTTCCGGCGGACGGTCGAGCAGATCATGGCGAGCGGCACCGACGTGGTTTTCAACACCCTCGTCCCGCCGGGCCTGACTCCGTTCCTCGAAGAACTGCACAAGGCCGGTTTCGGCAAGCGGGGCGGCAAGATCATCTGCACCTACTTCGACGAGAACTTCTTCAATCTCGTGCCGTCCGAGCAGATCGAGGGCCTCTACAGCTGCCTCGACTACTATCGGGAACTCGAGGATCCGTTTGGCCGCGCGCTCTTGCGTCGCTACCAGGACCGTTTCCCCGGCAGCGCCATGTTGACCGCGGGCAGCGGCTGCACCGGCCACTACCGGGCGATCAAAATGTGGGAAGCGGCTGTCAATGAGGCCGGCACGGTCGAGCGTGATACGGTCATCCGGGCGCTCGATCACTCGCGGATCAGCGAGGGACCAGGTGGCCCGGCCGAAATGGTCCCCGGCCAGCACCATGTTCGCATGAACATGTACATCGCGCAGGCGCAGGGCGGTCGATTCCGGGTCGTCAAGAACCTGGGTCCGATCGATCCCAACGAGCGCGCGCTTAGCGACGAACTCCAACTCAGCAAAGCGGGCTGAGCCGGCCGCGTCGATGACTGTTCTTCCAGGTGGCAGGGCGGCTAGCAAGTTGCCCTGCCACCCAACCGGGCGATAGTGCATTCCAGTCGCACATACAGAGCAACTGAAGATCATCAGGCGCTATCTCCGGCGCTGGCGCGTTGCGGTCCGCGATACGCTGGACGCGTCGATCCGCTTTCTAATCTCGCCATCCCGAAAACGGACAGTCCGCAAACGGCCCCAAAGCTGCCAGGCGGGAACGCGCCCAACCGACCCCTCAGGCTACAATCAGGCTGTGGCCTTCTTGCGGGGACGCTTCGCGGGCGCCGGCTCTTCGGGCTCCTTCGGCTTGCGGCCGAGGCCCATGGTTTTAGCGAGGGCTGAGCGCGCTGCGGCATAGTTCGGCGCAACCATGGGATAATCCGCCGGCAGGCCCCATCTGGCGCGATACTCATCCGGAGTCAGGCCATAATGGGTCGACAAGTGCCGCTTCAGCGACTTGAACTTCTTCCCGTCCTCCAGGCTGATGATGTAGTCGGGCGTCACTGACTTGTTGATCGGCACGGCAGGCTTGAGAACTTCAGGTCTTTCCGACACCACACCGCCGGTCGTGCCCTTCAGGGCGGCATGGACCTGTCCGATGAGGGCGGGTAGTTCACCGACCGGCACCGGATTGTTTGAAACATAGGCTGAGACTACATCAGCCGTGAGTTCGATGAGCTTGTCCGTATTGCTCTCGGTTTCTTCGGTCACGAAATACTCCTGGCGGATCAAACGATTGGCGTCGAACAGTCGTTTCATAATGACGACCGCTTCCGATAGCAACGAACCTGTTGCATTTCTGTTGTTTCGGCAGTCGCGTGACACTGGTCGACATGGCCGATCCGCTCCGGCGACGACCTTGTAGCGATTGCCGCGTGCGGTTCCGCCAACAGCAGGACCATCGCTTCCGGCGTCCCGGCTTTGAAGCACGCGGTCAAATCGATTCTCTGACGTGTATTCCTTGCGGAGGTGGGGCCGCGGCGTTTGTCCGTTTGCCGGACGGCAGAGGGAGAGGGTGGATGGCCCGCGTGACGGGTCGAGGGCTGGAAGAGAGGCTTCCGGCGCCCGTCGCGGAGAAAGTTCCATGACCCAGTTGCAAGTTCTCGCTCCTGCGGTGAATCCACGGGGCGGTTACAAGGTGGATGTCAGCCGTGGCCAACGTGTCGGTCGCGTTTCTTCCGAGTGGTTCAACCGGCCGGCGGACGAGCGCTACCTTTCTCTCACCGATCTCCATAATTCGGTGAAGCGGCGGTCCGAACGCAGCAAGACCCGCATCGTTGAAAGTGAGCTGATCCGCGTCGAGGCCAGCCGCGACGACCCGGAGCGCCTGAGGCTGATGCTGCCCGATGCGCATGCCTCTGTGGCCCCAACGCATTGGAGCTTGGCCAACTCGCCAGCCTGGTCGGCGCGCCAGCCGCCTATCTGCGCCAGCTTCCGGCCCCGCTTGCGGCGATCAACCTTCAGCACGGTCTTCTTAATCATCGCGCCGAGCAGATGAAGAGCTTGGAAATCGAGAACGGACGCCTCGAGTTGCGGGCGGTAACAGGCCCCGACTACGGCAGAATATTTGACTCAGAACTGGTCGATGCCGTGCAGAAGATCGCCGGCAACGGTAGCGGCGACACGCGCTGGAAAGTGCCTGGCGTGCTCGACTGGTCAACGGGAATCTACAATCCGAACGTCGACATCTCCAACGACACGACAACGCTCTATGCGTCCGACCGTGATGTCTTTGTCTTCCTCGTCGACGACCTGAATCCGATCGAAGCCGGCAAGCTGCCCGATGGCTCGCCCGACGTCTTTTTCAGGGGGGTTTATTGCTGGAACTCCGAAGTCGGCGCCCGAACGCTCGGAATCGGCAGCTTCTATCTACGTGCAGTTTGCCAGAATCGTTGTCTGTGGGGCGTGGAAAATTTCGAGGAAATCACCATCCGGCATTCCAAATATGCCGCCTCGCGTTTTGCCCTGGAAGCCGAACCAGCGCTGATCCAGTTCGTGGAGTCTTCGCCCATGCCGTTCGTCAATGGCATCAAGGCTTCGCGGGAGCGGATCGTCGCTCGCGACGATGAAGATCGCCAGAGCTTCCTGCGCAAGCGCGGCTTCTCCAAGGCGGAGACCACGAGGATCATCGATGCCGTGCTTTCGGAGGAAGGGCACCCGCCCGCCTCGATTTTCGACTTCGTGCAGGGCATTACGCGGGTGGCGCGCGACAAGCCGCATCAGGACGTTCGCCTGGAGCTGGAGGGCAAGGCCAAGAAGCTGCCCGATCTGGCAGCATGATACCGCAATGCTGCGCGCCGAGGCGTATGAACGTCACTGGGCTGCTGATGCTGCCAGTGTTCCAACATGTGCATCGCTGCGGCGCGCAGCATACGGCCTGCGCTGGTACCCGGGAAAACCCATCTCTCCGGCCCGGATGTGCGCCGCACAAAACGGCAATGCTGCTATGCACAATTAATGCTTCTCGGCTGCGCGGAAGGGAGTAGCCTGTCGGTATCGAGTTTCGTCCGGGTCACCTCCTCCCGACCTTGGCGATCAGGGACGGCATTTATTCCTCCCGAATGCTGTCGTCCAAATCAAGCCCGCCGCACCTCCACCCGCGGCGGGCTTTTTCGTTGTGCGAGCGGCGGCTTCTGGCAGCCCGATTGCAGGAAACGAACGCGGAGGTCCGTCAGTCGGGGAGGTTGAACCGTTCGATGGTGATGGTACGCGCGACATCCACCGTAATCTCCAGCACTTGTTCCATGCCTCCTCGCCACCGAGCTCCGAAAGGGCGAGATGAAAGAGCCTGTGCTGGAGATCGAGGCTCATCAGGCCAGGGGCGGTGTTGAAGGCGACTAACCCGACATGCAGCTCCTCGCGGCGATAGGGGCCGCGAAAGTCGGTCGTGTTGTGCGTGACGAGCACATAGCCGTCATCGACCGCGCGCCGGGTCACCATATGGTCCTTGGCGCCGGCGAGGCCCAGCCTGCGCACATGGCTCGACTCTGGAAAACCCCGTTCGCGCGCCAGTTTCGCAAGCTCTGGGCTCAGGCATTCGTCGATCAGGAATTTCACGAAACGGCCGGCAGATCGTCGAGACGGATTGTGCGTGTCGACTTCGCCGCCGTGCTGCGCCACGCCGGCTTGATCGGCGGACGGCCACGCCGCGGATAGGCGAGCGCATAGTCGGCCGCGAGC
Organism: Mesorhizobium sp. M0954; assembly: GCF_040319155.1. NCBI lineage: Bacteria > Pseudomonadati > Pseudomonadota > Alphaproteobacteria > Hyphomicrobiales > Phyllobacteriaceae > Mesorhizobium > Mesorhizobium sp. M0954. The sequence goes on from NZ_JAMYNR010000051.1 coordinate 4,546, forward strand.
CTGATCCGGTCGAGAGTCAGTTGCGGATAGGCGGCACGGATCGTCTCGGGAGTATCGCCATTGGCGAGCAGGTCGGCAACGTCATGAACAAGCACGCGTGTTCCCACAAAGGCCGGCTGACCGCTAAGTACCGCTGGATCGCGCGCCACCATGGCCTTGGCTTTCCTCAGCCGGCTGAGGCCGGTCCTTACCCCGGCAGTGATCGGCTTCAGGTCGACCTTAAGCGGATCGTCCGCGACTACGGGCGCAGCATCATCGGCAATGGCGTGCTCAACGATCCGCCGCCGCGCGGCAGGCGTCAGCGTCTCCGCCGTCAGCCAGGCGAGGCGTAGGCCGACGAGACCCGCTCCGATGATGACGCGGCTGCCGCGGCGTGTCTCGACACGGCCGCGTAGCAATCCGGCATCGATGATGCGATGCACCTGCTTAAGCGGCACCTGCGTTACCGCCGCCGCCTCATTGGCGGTGAGCACTTCGGTACTAAACCCTGGCATGACAATAATCCTTCCACGTTCATGGAAGATATATAGTCACTCTGCCGTCCGCAGTCCAGCGAAGCTTTGCGGCAGGCGGCCGGCGCCGGCGCGAGGCCTGGAGGCAGAGGGGGGAGGGGAGATTCCTGACGGGCTTGGAGGTTCGGGGAGAGGCCCCGGGCCGCCCGTCATGGAGAACCTGACCATGGCAAAGAACGCCATTCAGAAGATCGCGATGAACGCCGCGGAGAATATTCCCTATGACAAGCTAATGCTGTCGCAAAAGAATGTTCGGCGCATCAAGGACGGCGTGTCGATCGAGCAGCTGGCCGAAGACATCGGACGGCGAAAGCTCATCCAGAGCCTGAACGTCCGTCCCGTGCTCGACGGCGAGGGCGAGGAGACCGGCATGTTTGAGGTGCCCGCCGGCGGCCGTCGCTATCTCGCGCTCGCCATCCTCATCAAGCAGAAGCGCCTGGCCAAGAACGAGCCGATCCCCTGCATCGTCAACCGCAGGCAGGAGACCTCGGCCGAAGAGGATTCGCTTGCCGAAAACCTGCGGCGCGCCGACCTGCACCCGCTCGACCAGTTCCGGGCCTTCAAGACGCTCAGCGATCGGGGCCTCGATCCGGAGGAGATTGGCGCCCGCTTCTTCGTATCGCCTGCGACGGTGAGGCAGCGCCTGCGGCTGGCATCGGTGTCGCCGAGGCTTCTCGGTCTCTACGGGAAGGACGAAATCCGGCTTGAGCAGATCATGGCGTTTTCGATCTCGGACGATCATGCACGTCAGGAGCAGGTCTGGGAACGGATTGCCAGCTCGCACATGCAGGAACCCTATTACATCAGGCGCCTGCTGACGGAGACCACGGTCCGAGCCGATGATCGCCGGGCCGTCTATGTCGGCGCCGAAACCTATGAAGCTGCCGGCGGCGTCATCCTGCGCGATCTCTTCGAGCAGGACTCCGGCGGCTGGTTCCAGGATGCGGCACTCCTCGAGCAGCTTGTCTTCGAGAGACTCAAGGTGGATGCCGAGGCAATCCGCGCCGAAGGTTGGAAATGGGTCGAGGCGGCGATCAGCTTTCCCTACGGCCATACCTCCGGCATGCGGCGCATCTATGCCGAGCCGCAGGAGCTGAGCGCCGAGGAGATCGAACGCTACGACGCGCTCAAGGCCGAATACGACAAGCTCGACGCGGACTATGCCAAGGCCGAGGATGCCGACAAAGCGATCGAGGCGAAGCTCGACCAGCTGGGCGCAGAGCTCGACGCGATCGATGATCGTCCTCAAAGCTACGATCCCGCCCAGAAGGCCATCGCCGGTGTGTTCGTTACCCTTGCCGCGAACGGCAAGCTCCAGGTCGACGCCGGTTTCGTGCGGTCCGAGGACGAACCGCGGACCGAAACCGGCGATGTCGGTGAGGGCGAGGAGCAGGATGCTGAAGACGAAGCCAGATCCAATGGCGACGATGATGGCGATGGTGTTGTCGTCAACGGCAAGCCGGTGAATGACAGCGCTAGTGACGACGGCGAGGACGATGGCATCAAGCCGCTGCCCGATCGGCTCGTCTTCGACCTGACCGCGCAGCGGACGCTTGCACTGCGCAACGCGCTCGCCGGTGACGTCGACATCGCCTTCGTTGCCGCACTCCATGCCTTCGTCCTGCAGGTCTTCTATCGCTTCGCGCCGAACACGTGCCTGGAGATCAGCCTGAAGAGCGGCGGCTTCAGCCAGGTCGACGGTCTTGCCGAGACATCCTGGGCGAAGGAGATCGCCGAGCGCCATGAAGCCTGGGATCGCGATCTGCCCGATGAGGCGGATGGCCTGTGGAACTTCCTTCTCGGCCTCGACGAAGCAAGCCGCAACGCGCTGTTCGCGCACTGCGTCTCGCTGACCCTCAATGCGGTGGTCGAACCCTGGAACAGGCGACCGAAGGCGCTCAAGCATGTAGACGTGCTTGGCCGTTCCCTCCAGTTCGACATGGTCGACGCCGGCTGGACGCCTACGGTCGAGTTCCTCGGGCGGCTCACCAAGGCGCGGATTCTACAGGCAGTCCATGAAGCTCGTGGCGCAGACTCCGCGCAGCTGATCGACCACATGAAGAAGGACATCATGGCGCGTGAGGCCGCGCGTCTTCTCGAAGGGTCGAACTGGCTGCCCGAGCCGCTGCGTCTTGAGGTCGATGAAGTGGCTACCGATGCTGGCGACGCGGTCGCCGGCGATATGTCGGACGAGGCGGCTCGCGACGGCGATGCCGCCGAGCTGCCGGCCTTTCTCGCCGACGATGCGGATCCGTCCTCCGATGAGCCGGTGACCAGCGACGGCGACGAGGCGGACCACCTCCAGGCCGCTGAATAGTCGGCCTCACGCTCGCAGCGGGCCCGGCACTCCCGCCGGGCCCTTTTTCGTTTTCCACATGGAGAAACCCGCATGTCCGCACATATCGTGTACGAATCCGCTCCTCTGGGGAGCGTTATCCGGTACAGCGACGGCACCGCGAAACCGCCGGCTCGCTTCACCAAAAAACTTGCGGCCTGGGAAAGCCGCAACGGCGTCGGTCGCCTGGTCAGGAAGGAACCGCCGCGCGAGCGCGCGACCTATAGCTCGCCGGCCTACTTCACCCTGCATGAGGGCGATTTCGAGCAGGGCGGCATCATCGTCGTCTCGGTCAGGCGCACTTGGTCCGTCGAGAGTGACCTGGGTTTCGAGATCGTCGAGCGTCCCACGATCGGCATGGTCCGCGTCCTGCAGGAACGCGGCGACAGCCCGGAGCTGCTCTATCTCGCCAAGGATCGCGAGGCGGCCGAACGCTGGCTCGCCAACAACCAGTATGGTCGGGCCTATCTCGAGGAAGTCTCCGCGGACGGGGTCGGCGCCGACGTCATTGAGGGCCGCGCGGCCGCCTGACCGTTCCACCATTTAACCCCACCCGATGACGGGCCCGGGATCGCGTGAGCGATCACGGGCCTGTTCATTTCATGGAGATCGACATGTTCGACTGGAACAGAAGCTGCTCCTATGACGAGCAAGCAGAAGAGGCGTTTTCACACGACAGCGCGTTCACGGCTGAAAAACTCGCCGCCGAACTAAACCTGCCATCGGGCTGCTTTGACCTGCGCTCAAACAAGGCGGGTATTGCCGTTTCCGGCGAAGTCACCCTGTACCATCACCGTACCTACATTCAGGTCGGCCAGTTCGGTTTGTCCTCAGGTCACGGCATCCTGATCCGCACCTGCAAGGGCCGCAAGGATTATGTCGGCGGGGCCAACCACTTCGTCGCGCTCGGCATGCTCGACGACATCCCGGCGCTCGCCGCCGCCGTGCGTGCCATCACTGGGGTTGGTCGAGACGCTTCGCGTTCCTCCGAGCGACGTGCCGCCTGAACCCTGCAAACCCCATCATCGCCGGTGCACGCGCCGGCCGCGGGCTCGGCCAGTCGACAGCCACAACACCACCAAACAGTTGCGACGACGCGGTTCATGCCACGCGTGGCCGACCCGCGTTCAGGAGAATCCCATGACCGCACATCCACCCTTCAGGAAGGTGCTCGACGGCGTCGCCACCCGCGAGCAGATGTTCCAACTGTTCAGCCGACACAAGGATACTCCCGGCATCGATCCGCTTTCCGGCACTCCCTATTCAGGCGAGTGGTTCCAGATCACCGCGTCAGAATATCACTTCATGCTCGGTTTGCTGCCGCCGCTCTTCATGCGCACCGGCATGTTCGGCATGTCGGAGTTCAAGGCCGGCAACGTGACCAGCGTATTCTTCACGATCCGGATCCGCGTCCGCGAACGCTGTTTTCATGGTTTTTGCGACCTCACGGACCGGCAATCCCCGGACAAGATGCGCGCCGCCATCATCGCCCACGAGACCGGCGCGAGCGACAGCATGACCCGCGCGGAGAAGCTCGAGGCGATCTGGAACATGACCCCTGTCGAACTCAGGGGCATCGCCCGCAATGCAAATCCCGGAACCGGGTGGGCCGAACATCGCGGCAAACGCACGATTCTCATTAACGCCGGAAAGCATGATGCTGTCTTCAAGCTGCTCGATGATCTGTCGGATCTCGAGATTGACGAACTCCTGTCCTCCGCCCGATCAAGCCGGAACTCAAAGAAGGGAGGCGACGATAAAGGTTATCCCTGAGAGCTGCCGCTCGGAAGCGAAACGTCCCTATTAGCACGGTCCGCCTACTCCGCTGAAATGAGGCGCGTCGGATAGGCTATGCGGCGCGATGTCTATCGAGGAGGCGTACTATCGGACGCCGACGGGCGAGACGCTCTCGCACATTACGATCGCTTGCACACAGCCCTATCGCTTTCCAAGATACCGTGACGGCAACCGACATTGCTCGATCAGTGCGTCGCCGCCGGCCGGCGCATTTTCACGGTATTTAAGGCCAGCACCGACCAGGTGCTCGTAGTCCAGCGAGCCACCTATCAGGGTCAGACTTCAACTCGGATGATCCTTGTCACCTGATCACCGTGGGTAATCGCCCTTAGCGAAGCCGTGTGGCCGACTGGTTCGACGATATGATCGGCCAGTCACCGCGCAAAACTTCGGATCAGGACCTGCCGCGCAGGATGTACCCGGCATTACGTAAGGCGCCGATGAAGAGGCTGGCCGGGCCGGCGATACTCGTCCTGGCCTGCATCGGTAGCGGCAGAGTGTTCCAGTCCTCCAAGGGAGCGATAAAGCTGGAGAAAGTGCCGTTGACCATGCAATGGCTGATCGCCGAGCCCTGCTTGTCCAGCGCCAGAATGCCTGTCTGGTTGCTTGGATATCGGACGGCGGCGATCCGCTGCATTTCCAAGTCGCCATCGATGCGCAAATCAAATAGCAGGACGCCGTGGCTTCGGTTGGCAATTTCTGCGACTTTTTCCGTGAATCCAAGAGGAAGCGCACGGACGCTGTCGACCGCCATCCCGAAAACAATCGCGTCCAGCTCATCCGCCGCCATGAGAAGATTTGCGCCGAAGAAAATCAGGATTGCAATCGATGCAGTCGGTTGTGCACAGTCATCGGATGCGGACGGCTGTTAGTCCTTGTCCGTTTGCCCGGCGGCAACGAATGACGGCGTAGGCGGCGCTCGATGCAGGGGGGTTCTTTACCGAACCTGGAGCATGCGAGCCTCGTCAGCATGTCGAAATTTGTCAGCTGCCGGTGGATCGAGCGAAGTGGCGCCTGTGGATGGCGGGCATGGATAGGCTCTGAAGGTCGCGTCAAATGAGACCTCGGCTCGCAATAGACCGTTTGCGTCCCGGTGATCGAGCCAGTCCCCGAGGTCAGGGAAACCTCGCTTGCTCGTCGCTGGCCTTCTCCGATAAAGCTCGGCAAGAGCGATAAGATGCCTAGGCGCAGAATACTCGCTGACGCGAAACAGCGACTTGGCTGCAAGTCGTCCTCACATCAAGGAAGGGACTATGAAGCGCCAGATCCGGCCATTTATCGTGGAAGTCAAACAGAAGCGCGGCAAGCAAAAGCCAAGCCATTCGATCTGGGGTGCTCTCGACCTGTCCAAAATTGTCACCGAGATGACGCAGCTGTCTGATGGTGCTCAGTTGCCAGGTTCTGAGCTCATTGACTCCAGTATAAGACCCATCGATGCTGATGACGGTGACAATCCACAAGCGGAGCATATCATGGCCGATTCTCAGGAAGCTCAAACTGTTCAGACAACAGTGGCACCAGCCAAAGTGGAAGCCCCTGAAGCGAAGAAGAAAGTTCCGCGAGCAAGGAAAGCGAAGGCAGAGCTCGCCAAGCCGACCCGCAAGAACGGGGCGAGACCAGGGCCTCAGGCGGCTGAACCTGCGGTGGCGGTGCGGACCGCCCGGAAGACCTATTCTGAGAAGGAACGCGCCCAGAAGCTTGCCCAGATCGAGAAGTCGATCGCTGGGGGTGCGACCAGCAAGAGTGCGGTCAGCCAAGCCGGCATTTCGGAGCAGACCTATTATCAGTGGAAGAAGGTTGCAGCGCCAGCCGCAGATAGCGGCGATCTGAAGGACCTGCTCGCGCTCGAGGAAGAAAACAAGCGCCTTAAGAACCTGCTTGCTGACCGTCTGCGCAAGGAAAATGCCGAGCTCAAGAAGAAGCTGGGCCTGGGGTAAGACATACTGAGCCTCGTCGGAAATTCCGCCGACGCTCAGAGCGGCAACGGCGGCATATCGCCTTCGCCGACCCGCCACACCCAGAAGCCGATCTCCGGACGCGCGGCGATCATTTCGTCGAGCGAAGCCTCGAACGCTTCGTCCGCGCCGGCCGGGACGACAAAGAGTGCGGTCGGCTGCTGCCTGTCCTGGAGCAAAGCGTTGGCGATCGGCTGGTCGGTTTGCAGGTCATAGCGCAATCCCTTCACGCTCTTCTCGCGAAGGCGGGCGAGCGCGTCAACGAGCCGCTTTTCCGAGACCGTCTCGAAAGGGATCCAGTTCTCGGATACCACCATTAATGCGACCTCCTCAACAACGGCGAGGCCGGCCGAGTTCAGTCCGAAGGTCGCGATCACTATCAGATGTGAGCTGGAATCCGCTCCCCACAGCGACAATTCTCTCTCGAAACGTGCCTGCAAACGCCGATGCAATGCATCGTCGATGACAAAGGGAAAGCCCGGCAAATGTCTGACGACGAGTTTCCGACCGGATCGGGCGGGCATGATTTCCTTCACCTCGCCGACCAGAACCAGTAGCTTTCGTGGGCCGGATTTCGGCGGGAGCGCCATGCCGAGAGCCGCATTGCGGCGATGTTCGATCGCTTGCCTGTTCTCGGCGCGAAACGGCTCGGGCACGAACAGGATATCCGCGAGGGGCCCGCCCCTCACCGTCATTTGCCCGGCAGCCTCGAGCAGATGCCAGCGGACATTCCACCAATGTCGCTTACCGGCCCATCGGGATGTCCAGACCGTCAATTCGGCCTCCTGCCATAGATAATGGAGCAGGCCACGCAGCGACATCCTCCTGGGGTCTCCAGTTACGCCGGCGGAGCTCTCGCCAGCAGGCGCGGATGCTGCCCGGCTCCCCGTCTTCGACAGGCTGAAATCGAGTTTCAAAGCCGCCAAGCCGCTTTGCGGATCGAGCTGTATCGCGCTGCCCATCAAGGCGCCCAGGCCGGACAGCTCGTAAGGCGATTCATATGAATCACAGGATGGATCATGCCCGCCGCCGCTCAGCGGCATGCGCTTGATCAGGTGAAGGTCGCCGATGCGGGCGATGTACATCGGGCAGCCCGGCTCGCGGCACAGGCATAGCGGACGCTCGGTGCGGGCATAGGCGTTCGCCAGCGCCGCCTGCAGGTCAGGCGCTCCCTCCTCGTAGACCGCACTGCCAATTCTGAACCGTCGCATCACCTCCGCAGCTCCAGGTCGCCGCCGCATCCCTGTGCGCGCATTCAAGTCATGGCTTTGCGCAGAGCGCAACCCGTTTGGTGCATCGCGCCAGAGGCAAAGGGGAGCCGGAAGGAGTGCGGCCCGGCTGGCGCGGAGAGAGTGCCGGCGCGGGCGCCACTCCCTCTCGCAAAGGACATCTCCATGAACATTGTTTCGACCACATCTGCCGTTGCCCGGACGGCCGCTCCCCTCGGCGCGCCGACGCACGCCCCCATCAACAACGCCCAGGCGATCTATCAGGCGGCAATGCGGCTTGTGCCGTTCCTCGAGCAGGGCAAGCCTGTCACCACTGCGGAACTGCGCACTGCCATGACGACAAGTTTTGGCGGCAGCGATGCGCAAGGGTTCTGGGTCTGGAAAGACGCCTATGAGGCGCTCGAAACCGCCCAGGTGCTGTTTCTGCGCCGGTTCGGCCCGGCGATCCTGTCCCGGTCGACCACGCCGCAGGCAACGCTGGCGATGATGAAGCGCATCGCGGAACTCGTTCCGACCCACACACGGCGCTCCGACGAGAGCCAGGCCATGCAGCAGCTCTCCACGCCCTTGCCGCTGGCCTTCGTCACAGCGTACGCCGCGGCGATCGCATCTTCAGATCTCGTTCTCGAACCCTCAGCCGGCACCGGTCTGCTCGCCATCCATGCCGAGATGGCGCACGCCTCGATCGCCCTCAACGAGCTTGCCGCGACGCGGGCCGATCTCCTCGGCCTGCTGTTTCCCCGGTTCCCCGTCTCGCGGCACGACGCAGCGCATATCGACGACCATCTCGACGCGGGCATTGAGCCGTCCCTCGTCTTGATGAATCCGCCCTTCAGCGTCGGCGCCTATGTCGACGGCCATGTCGCCGATGCGGCATGGCCGCACCTCTCTTCCGCGTTCGCACGCCTGCGTTCGGGCGGTCGTCTTGTCGCCATCACTGGCGCCGGGCTGTCTCCCGAAAACCCGAAATGGCGGCTCGCCTTCGAACGCCTGCAGCAGCAGGGCACCATCATCTTCACCGCAGCGATCGACGGCTGCGTCTATGCCCGCCACGGAACCACCACCGAGACCCGCCTGACGATCATCGACAAGGTGCGGGCCGTCGATCCGTCCCGTTTCGTCGCCTTGCCGGGCAAGGCCAAGGATGTCGAAACGCTGCTCTCCTGGATCTCCGATCTGCCGCCCCGGATTTTGGGTGGATTCCCGGATTCGATCGGTGCATTGTCCAGCGGCATCCTGCGCAATGCCGCCATGCAGATGGCTGCCCGATCGCGGAGAGCCGCACCCCTCGCTGTCTCAACGGCTGCTCCAAAGACAATGCAATCGGTCCGTCCGATTGCGCGAGCGAAGCCCGCTCGCCAGGTCATGGCAAACAGCACGCCGGCTGTTCCCCTTGCCTACGAATTGCGCGACTGGATGCCGGAGGAGGGCGGCCGCCTCACTGAGTCAATCTACGAACCCTACGCGCTCCAGTCGATCGACATTCCCCGCGCCAAACCCCATCCGACGCCCCTCGTACAGTCGGCCGCAATGGCCGCCGTCGCGCCACCAAAACCTTCCTATCGGCCGCTTCTTCCTGATGCGATCATCGACGAGGGCCTGCTGTCGGACGCCCAGCTCGAAAGCGTCATCTATGCCGGCGAAGCCCATTGCGGTCATCTCACCGGCACCTGGACGGTTGACGAGACCTGCGATGTCGTCTCGGCCGCGCCAGAAGGAGCTACGAACGCTGTCCGGTTTCGGCGTGGATGGTTTTTGGGTGACGGAACCGGCTGCGGCAAGGGACGGCAAGTCGCCGGCATCATCCTCGACAACTGGCTGCAGGGGCGGCGCCGCGCGATCTGGATTTCCAAGTCCGACAAATTGCTGGAAGACGCTCAGCGAGACTGGGCAGCACTTGGCCAGGAAAAACTCCTCGTGCAGCCACTCTCACGCTATCGGCAGGGCACGCCGATCCGCCTTGCCGAAGGCATCCTGTTCACGACCTACGCAACCCTGCGCTCGCAGGAACGGGAGGGCAAGAAATCCCGGATCGCCCAGATCCTCGACTGGGTCGGACAAGAGGCGAGAGGGGCCGAAGGGGCTGGAGAGAACCCGTCGGGGGCAAAAAAATCTTTCGATGGCGTCATCGTCTTCGACGAGGCCCACGCCATGGCCAATGCCGCTGGCGGCAAAAGCGAGCGTGGCGACGTCGCGCCCTCGCAGCAGGGCAAGGCGGGACTGCGGCTGCAGCACGCGCTGCCCGATGCCCGCATTGTCTACGTCTCCGCGACCGGTGCGACCGCCGTCGAGAACCTGGCCTATGCGCAACGTCTCGGCATCTGGGGCAGCGAGGATTTTCCATTCGCCAACCGTGCCGAATTCGTCGCCGCGATCGAGGACGGCGGTGTCGCGGCGATGGAAGTGCTCGCCCGCGATCTCAAGTCGCTCGGCCTCTATACGGCGCGTTCGCTCTCCTATGACGGCGTCGAATACCACCTCCTCGAGCATGCGCTGACCGAGGAGCAGATCCGCATCTACAACGCCTATGCAGACGCCTTCCAGGTCATCCACAACAACCTGACCGCCGCACTCGAGGCCACCAACATCACCAGCGAGGCCGGCACGCTGAACCGCAACGCAAAATCGGCGGCGCGCTCAGCCTTTGAAAGTACCAAGCAACGCTTTTTCTCGCATTTGATCACCTCGATGATGACGCCGACCCTGATCGGCGCGATCGAGCAGGACCTCGCCGACGGGCATGCGGCAGTCGTGCAGATCGTCTCGACCGGCGAGGCGCTGATGGAACGACGGCTTGCCGAGATCCCGACCGAGGAATGGTCGGACCTGCATGTCGACATCACGCCGCGCGAGTATGTCGGCGGGTACTTGATGCATTCCTTCCCGACCCAACTGTTCGAGCAGTATTCCGACGCGGAGGGCAACGTCTACTCGCGGCCTGTCCACGACGAAGATGGCAACCCGGTCCAGTGCCGCGAGGCGGTTCGCCGGCGCGGCGAGATGATCGAAAAACTCGCATCGCTGCCGCCGGTCGGCAGCGCCCTCGACCAGATCATCCATCATTTTGGCACAGACACCGTCGCCGAGGTGACCGGCCGCTCGCGCCGCATCGTGAAGAAGACCGGCCGCGACGGCATCGACCGGCTGGCCGTGGAAAACCGCCCTGGCTCGGCCAATCTCGCCGAGACCCAGAGTTTCATGGATGACGACAAGCGCGTACTGATCTTTTCCGACGCCGGCGGCACCGGCCGCTCCTACCACGCCGATCTCGGGGTCAGGAACCAGACGCTGCGCAAGCACTATCTGCTCGAAGCCGGCTGGCGCGCGGACAACGCCATCCAGGGTCTCGGACGGACCCACCGCACAAATCAGAAGCAACCGCCGCTGTTCCGGCCCATGGCCGCCAATGTGAAGGCCGGCAAGCGCTTCCTGTCGACGATCGCCAGGCGGCTCGACACGCTGGGCGCGATCACGCGCGGCCAGCGCCAGACCGGCGGGGCAGGGCTGTTCCGTGCCGAGGACAATCTCGAAAGCCCCTATGCCCGCGCGGCCCTGCGGCAGTTCTATCATCTGCTGCACCAAGGCAAGATCGAGGGCTGCTCGCTTTCGACCTTCGAGACCGTGACCGGGCTGTCGCTGACGACGGATGAAGGTGGTTTGCGGGACGAGCTGCCGCCAATCACGACCTGGCTCAATCGCCTGCTGGCGTTGCGCATCGAAACCCAGAATCTGCTGTTCGAGGTGTTCGAGCAACTGATGGCGGGAAAAATAGAAGGCGCCATTGCCGCCGGCTCCTATGACAAGGGTCTGGAGACCATCACGGCGGAAAGCATCGTCGTCACCGATCGCCGCACCGTCTACTCGCACCCGGTCTCGGGCGCGCAGTCGCATGTCCTGACCGTGGCGCGCAAGGACCGCATCCGGCCGCTCGGCCTGGTTGATGCGCTGGCCATCGTCCGGGCGGAGCCGCAATCGGTTCTGCTGGTGAACACACGTTCGAGCCGCGCGGCGATCCGGCTGCCGACTGCGAGCCTGATGCTCGACGACGGCGCGATAGAGCACCGCGTGCGGCTGCTGCGGCCGACCGACGAGCTGCGCTTCGGCCTCGACGCCCTTGCCGAAACCCACTGGCAGCCGACCGACCGAAAACTGTTCTGCGATCTGTGGCAGGCAGAAGTCGCTGCCGTCCCGGAGTTTACCACCAGCACCTTTCACATCGTGACGGGACTGCTGTTGCCGATCTGGCGTCGGCTGCCAGACCATGATTGTCAGGTCTACCGGATCCAGACCGATGCCGGCGAACGCATCATCGGCCGTCACATCGCGCCGACGCTTGTCGCGACCATGTTCCGCAATCTGGGGCTCGACGATGTACCCAAGCTCGCGCCGGAAGATGCCTGGACCGGGCTTGTCGACGGACGGATCGGACTGCAACTCGCCGATGGCCTGATTCTGCGCCGCAGCCGCGTCATGAACGACTACCGTGTCGAATTGATCGGCTTCACCCACGCGATGGTCCCCCGGTTGAAAGCGCTGGGGCTGATCTCCGAGATCATCTCCTGGAAGCTGCGGCTGTTCATCCCGACGAGCGAACAAGGCTCCGCCATCCTCGCCGCGCTCCTCGACCGCCATACGCTGGTTGGCGTCACCGACCGCACCGCGGCGGCTTGAGGGGAGGCGATCATGACCGGCTCGGCCTCCGAGCTGGCACGCCGCCTTGGCGATCATGCCGAGGCGGTGTGCCGCGAATATCTCCCCAACGGCCATCGCTCCGGCAATTACTGGATGGTCGGCGATGTCCGCAACACGCCCGGCCGTTCCATGCATGTGCGGCTCAAGGCGGTTGGCGGCAAGGCAGCCGGAAAATGGGTCGACGAGTCGTCGGGCGAATATGGCGACCTGCTTGACGCCATCGAGCAGAGCTGTGGTCTGGTCGACTTCCGCGAGGTCGCGGATGAAGCACGTCGCTTCCTCTCCATGCCGCTGCCACCGCCCCAGCCTCAGCCCCTTGGCGCGCAGTGCCAGCCAGCCGCGAAACGCGGCTCCCCTGAGGCCGCGCGTCGTCTGTTCGCCATGTCCCAGCCGATCGCCGGCACGCTGGCCGAACGCTATCTTGCCGGCCGCGGCATTCTGCTTTCGACGCACGAGCGCGCGCTGCGCTTCCATCCCGGCTGCTACTACAGGAATCTCGTAACGGGCGAGACGCAGACCCTGCCTGCGCTGATTGCTGCTGTCACCAACCTCGACGGGCGTATCACCGGCCTGCAACGGACTTGGCTTGATCCTTCGGGTCACGGCAAGGCGCAACTCGCGGATCCACGCCGCTCGCTGGGGGATCTCCTTGGCAACGGCATCTGGCTAGGCCATGAGCCCGGCATGCCCGTCCCGGTCATGGCGGCGGGCGAGGGCTTCGAGACGATGGCTTCGCTTAAGGTGGTGATACCGGCGCTGCCTGTGGCGGCCGCCACCTCGGCCAATCACCTCGCCGGCCTGAGGCTTCCGCTTGGCTGCCGCCGCCTCTACATCGCAGCCGATGCCGACGCTGCCGGCCGGCACGGCATCGAACGCCTCAGCCAACGCGCAGGCGAGGCCGGGATCCTCGCCCTGGTGTTGCGGCCGCAGCTCGGCGATTTCAACGACGATCTGCGCCATTCCGGCCCGGCCCATCTCGCGGCATGGCTCAGCGATCAGCTCGTCCCGGATGATGCCCGTCTCTTCCTGTCGCCCGGATGAACGGGTCGGGACTGGCAGGCGGGCCGGCACGGCGTCGCCGGATAGCCTGCAGGCATGGCGGCGGTCCGCCGGAGAGGCTGCGCCCGCGGCCTGCCCGAGAGGCGATCCCTGCCACCCCCGGGTCACGGCCGCAACGGCTGCGCCGTCCTCCGCTTCGCTTCGGCCTTCGGTGCGGCCGCGCCCCGGGCGCGGCCGGGATGCGCTGTCAGGCCGCGATGGGCGCGGCCGCAACCGACGGAGACACGCCATGACCTACGAGCTTCCCTTCGACGACGGCTACGAGCCTTACCACGCCTCCTCGCCGACCGACCGCGTCATCCTCGAACTGCAGATGTACGGCCATCGCCCGCATCAGGACGAACCTGATCCTCGGCCACTTCCCGACAACGAGGTGATCCGGGCCGGCCTCGCCGGGATCGTCGAGAGCTTCGCCGGCATGCTTGGCGACACCAGGCTCGAACCCGATCTCGACGACCTGCTCTGGTCCTTCGCAAACGTCTTCCACCGCGCCGCCGAGCGCGTCGCCCGCAGCCTCGATCGTAACGAGGAGGCCCAGCGTTCGAGCCAGCAGGAGCAGGACGGCTCGGAGGTGAAGTCCGTCGAGCTGGAACGGCTCACCTCCGAGGGCATCACCTATATCGAGCGCCGCAACGTGCTCGAAATCATGCGTGACGAGGCCGCCGACCTCTACGAAGCACAAACCGGATCGGCATGGCGGCCGCGCACCGGCTCCAAGGTCTCCCACCAGGCGATGACCGCGTCGGTGATCGACTCCAGAGACTTCCTCGCCGCCCGCCGCCGCGCCGAATCCGAGGTGCTGGTGCCTGCCGGCACCAAGATCGCCTTCGCCGGCGGCCTCGACTGCAACGATCACGACCGGATCTGGGACGCGCTCGACAAGGCCCGGGAGAAGCATCCCGACATGGTGCTGCTCCACGGCGGCAGCCCGCGCGGCGCCGAGCGCATCGCCGCCTGCTGGGCCGAGAGCCGCAAGGTCACCCAGATCGCCTTCAAGCCGGACTGGAACCGGCACGCCAAGGCGGCTCCGTTCCGCCGCAACGACCAGCTTCTCTCGGTGGTGCCCTACGGCCTGATCGTCTTCCCCGGCTCCGGCATCACCGACAACCTTGCCGACAAAGCCCGTCGGCTCGGCATCCCCGTCTGGCGGTTCGCGGAGGACGGCGCGTGAGCGCCGTTTTCTTGCAAATCAAGAAAATCTGGATAATATGGAGATCGATAAGGAGTCCAGCCATGCGTCAGTTCACGACAGGGGATCTCAACAAGCAGGTTGGCGACGTCACCGACGTTGCCAGCCGCGAACCCGTTATTCTCACCAAGCACCGCAAACCCCGGTTCGTGTTGATGAGCTACGAGCACTACGAACGGATGCGCATCGGCGGCGATCCCCGCCGCGCCTACCATGTCTCCGAGATGCCGGAGGAACACACGGAACTCTTCGCCGCCGAGATCGACCGACTGGCGCGCGGGGAAGGATACGATGATGAGCGGTAGATTTCTGCCTGGTCAGGTGATCTCCTACCCGTGTCTTTGGGCATGGCAACACGAGCGCGGCGAAACGGAAGGCCGCAAGAGCCGGCCGACCTGCGTGGTCATTGCTGTCCGCGGCGCAAGAGACGGCCTGACCCATCTCGCGCTCCTGGCGATAACCACCCAGCCACCGTCCGGCGATCGGGTCGGTTTGGAAGTCTCCGCTATCGAGTGCCGCCGCGCCGGTCTGAGCGATCTCAAACGCTGCTGGATCGTGGTTGACGAATACAACTACGATATTGCCGAACGCTCCTGGTACATCGAATCCGACGGTCAGCCCCTCGGTCGTTTCACCAAGGCATTCATGATGAAGATCGCAGGCGCCTTTATCGAAGCGCGCAGCGAGGGCCGCCGCGTCAGCCGTCTGGATTGACGTTCTCTTCTCGCAGCAGGGAGCATACCTCGGATCGGATCAGTCCGCCGTTTCCGCATGCCTGTACGCCGGTCGCAGGAACAGGAATGTTCGTCACGCAAATCCGGTGTCATGCTGCATTGCACCGACGTATATCCATTCCAGCACAGGAACGCACCATGGCTGCCGCCGCAAATAGGAAGATATCCGTCTCGATGCGGTTTCGCAGCGATGATCTCACCATCATCGACCGCGGCGCGCAGCTGCTCGGCCTGTCGCGCACGGAGTTCATGCGGCGCGCAGCACTCCACGAGGCGCAGGCGGCCATCCTCAACGAAACCGTCATCCGCGTGTCCCCGGAAGCCTATGACGCCTTCATGCAGGCGATCTCAGCCCCGGCCGCTGCGCCCCCGCCGAAGGCGACCGAGCGGCTGCGTCGGCCCCCGTTCTGGAACCGCTAGTGGCGCTTTCAGGCATCGAACTCCTCGATGACGCGCACCGCCTCGACAGCTTCAATTGCGGCAAGTCGGCGCTCAACGCTTGGATGGCCGGCTTCGCGCGAATGAAGCAGGCCCGCGGGTTTACCCGCGTCCTGGTCATTCACGACGAGGGAACAGTCGTCGGCTATTACGGCCTCGCGCCGGGCGTGATCCAGCCAAACAGCGCACCGCGCGCTATCCGCACCGGACGCCCGCCCGATCCCATCCCCTGCCTGCTGATCGGACAACTCGCCGTCAGCCACCGCCATTCCGGGCAAAGCGTCGGAAGCGGCCTGGTCAAGGACGCGCTGCATCGCTGCGTCGCCAGCGCCGACATCGTCGGCGGCCGCGCGGTGGTGGTGCGGGCGATAGACGCCGAGGCCGAGCGCAACTGGCAGAGCTGGGGCTTCCTTCCCGCGCGGGACAATCCGTCGGTGCTCATGCGCTCGATCCAGGACGTGAGCCTCTGGCTGGCCGACAAAGGCCACTAGCTCACGCGCGTAGCGCCTTCGGCAGCGGCAGGGTCCGGGCGCGCCGGCCTGCGTCCGGCCGGGCTCTAGTCGCGGCGTCCCGCCGCTCCCCGAGCCGGCTTCGCCGTCTCGGCCTTCGGGTGACGATCCCTCGCGCAGGGCTAGAGGGAGAGGGCGGCCGGCGCGGGGCGGGGGACGCTGGAGAGAAGGGAAAGTCACCATGTCGATGATATTCGTAGGTGGATCACGCGAGATATTCGAGCTGCCGGAACCTGCTATCACTCGCATCGGCGCAATCGCTGCTGCCGAGCACGGCGTGCTGATTGGCGACGCGCCCGGAGCCGATGCCGAGGCGCAGGGCCTGCTCGCAGGCTACGGCTACGAACATGTCGGGGTCTTCCATGCGGGCAAGGAACCCCGCAACAATCTGGGCGACTGGGCTGCCTACCATGTTCCTGCTCCTGAGGGCGCCGAAGGATACTGGGTCCACGCCGCCAAGGACGGGGAGATGGCGCGGCGCGCCGACTTTGGCATGATGGTCTGGGACGGCGCATCACCCGGTACGGCCGTCAACGTATTTCGGCTCGCCATCGCGAACAAGCCGTGCGTCATTTACGATTTGGCCAGGGGCAGCATGGCGACGACGTACAATGTGGAAGACTGGTGCGCCATGCTGCGCCATGTCGATCCGGACATTCGCCGCCAGGCCGAAGCCCGCATGACGCCGGACGAGCGTCTGGCGTTGCCAGGATGATGTACGGGCGGTTTCCCCGACAGCCCGGTGGGTCCGATCTCCGATATGCTTGATCCGGCTCCGCGCCCCAACTCCACTTGTATGAACGGCCGGGGCCAACCCTACTTCGAATCCGGCCCACGCGCAGAGCCGCGGGGCATTGTGCAGCATGATCATCTTGACCCGTCTCGCATCTGAAGCGGGTACAAGCGTGCCGAACATCCTGGCTTGCTTGGTCATCCAACCTGGCTGCGAGGCATCGCCACCGTGGGGCGTGAAGTTCGCTGCCAGTCGGCTCCGATCTCGAAACCGCTGTGCCGCCATGCCAAACGCGCAAGGCGGTTCACGCGCCATGCTGCTGTTCGACGTGTTGGCGATGCCGACGACATGACCCGAGAGGCTGCAGCCTGTTCGTGCGATCCGGCAGCGTTGCGTCGGCCAAGCGATGGCGGCCTGAGTTCTTTTCCATCTGCCGTATCCGGGGCCATTCCCGTTTCATGTCGCCTTTGTAGACGACCGCCTGCTTTGTGCGGTCAACCCCCGTTGGGGGTACATCTCGGCGAATATTCAGGAAAATTCGATTTCTGTTTTTGTCTGCGGGCAGGCGAAGGGCCTGCCCGCTGTTTTTCGGCAAATAGAATTTTCCAGAATTTTCGCCGAGATGACCGCAGCAGGACGGCCCTCTCCTTTGGCGCCATCGGGAATGGTCCCGATGCAACCGAAGGAGAACTACCATGGCCACCACGATCGCAAACCTCACCACAAAGTCCGACGGCTCGATGGAAGGCGTCTTTGCCACGCTCCGGGTCAACGCCCCGATCACCCTGATCCCGAACACCAACAAGTCTCGCGAGGACGCGCCCGACTACCGGATCGTCAATAAGCGCACAGGGTTCGAGATCGGAGCCGGCTGGCACCGCATCTCCCAGCGTTCGGGCGAGGAATACCTCTCGGTCAAGCTCGAAGCCCCCGAGATCGGCGTGATCTTCGGCAATCTCGCTCCCGCCCCGGGTGGCGAGGAAAACAAGAAGGTCATCCTCTGGAACAACCCCCAGTGAGGCATCGGCGACCGGCCCCCCCACGGGCCGGCGCCCCACCCGCCAAAAAGTGGGTGGAAAGAGCCGGTAAACCAACAAAGTAACTGGCCCAGGCAACACCCCGCAACGCGGGGGTCCAGACCCAGTC
>NZ_JAMYNR010000052.1:0-22388 GCF_040319155.1 Mesorhizobium sp. M0954
CCACCAACAGCCCGTCCGGCACCACGGCGATCAACCTGACCGGCAATGCGTTCGCCCAGACTATCCAGGGCAATGCCGGTGCCAATGTCATCAACGGCGCCGGCGGGGCCGATACGTTGGTCGGCTATGGAGGCAATGACACCTACTATGTAGACAATGCCGGCGACAGGGTGTTCGAGGTGGTGGGCGGTGGTACAGACAGGGTGTTCGCTGCTGTAAGCCATACGCTTTCGGCCGGATCGGAAATCGAACTTCTTGCTACCAACCCATCGGGCACATCGGCAATCAACCTCACCGGCAATGAGTTCGCCCAGAGCATCGGGGGTAACGCCGGCGCCAATGTCATTAATGGCGGCGGTGGCGCCGATACGATGGTCGGCTATGGCGGCAATGACACCTACTATGTGGACAATGCCGGCGACAGAGTTTATGAGGCGGTCGGCGGCGGTACCGACAGGGTGTTCGCTGCTGTGAGCCATGCGCTTTCGGCCAGTTCACAGATCGAGCTTCTCGCCACCACCAGCCCGTCCGGTACGTCTGCAATCAACCTGACCGGCAACGCCTTTGCCCAAACCATCCAAGGCAATGCCGGCGCCAATGTCATCAGTGGTGGCGGCGGTGCTGACATCTTGACCGGTAACGGAGGCAACGATGCATTCGTGTTCAACAGCGCCCTTGGACCCGGCAATATCGACAAGGTCACCGACTTCAACAAGCTCCAGGACAAGATCCAGCTCGACGACGCCGTTTTTGCCGGGCTTAAGCTGGGTGGCCTTTCATCCGATGCTTTCTTTGCTGGCACGGCTGCGCATGACAGCTCCGACCATATAATCTACAACAGCTCAACCGGAGCGCTCTCTTTCGACAGCGACGGCATCGGCGGCGCAGCTCAAATACAGTTCGCCACTCTCTCTCCAGGTCTGTCGCTTACGGCAGGTTCGTTCCTTGTGATCTGAACGACCCGGAACGGCGGACCTTCAATTCGAGACGGTCCGCCGCTTTATCTTTGTTCAAGCACCGGATTTTTCCAAAGCGGGATGCCCATTTCTGGCTGATGCTCAACCTTCGTCACCCAGCGGGTTCGAGTTGTGTGCGTCAAGTTCAGCAAAATGGCGTGGCATTGCGTTGACGTCGGCGTGTCCGCCGCGCAGCCCCCGTGTTTAGCGGAGCGGCGGACACATGACGGTGCTCAGGCGGCCAAGGCCCTCAGGCTCTCCAGCTGGGAACCGCCCTACTCTCACCTTTTGGGCGGTTTCCTAAATTGATTTGATCTCGATCACGGAGATCTGCCGACCGATACCAGGTGACGAGCGCGCAGATGCCTACGAATTGTCCACAGCTAATTGGTTGGGCAGTGAAACTGTGGAGGGGCCCGGAGTCAGAGGTTAACGTCATTTTGAATTTCCGTACGAAAGTTGACGTCTAACGCATTAAAATCTATAAATGTATAGCCATTATAAAAATATCGAGGAACTTCAAAAACTACAGCGCCTTCAAAATAAAGTCGCAATTCTGGCATCATTCTGACATCAGAAGACAATAAGCATCTTGTCCTAAGTCGCTGCTGTCAAAATAAGTCACAATCCGTGCAGCATTCCTACAAACGGTCAATGATTCTATCGACGGGTGTCTGTATGTGATTTGGCGCTAATATACGCCGTCTGTAGGTAGACGCCGGGCGCTATCGAAATCAGAAAAAGGAATATTGGATGGCAACTCTGCATTATACGTCGGGTGGATCCGCCACCGAAATCGCAACTGCCGGCTTCAATCTGGCTGACGTTCAGTACGCTTCGCAAGTCGACGCGTTGCCGGACGGCATGAAGGGTCTGGTGTACCTCAACGAGCACGAGGGCGTAACTTCATCCTTCATCGAGAAAATGACCCCCTTCCTCGGCAATCCGAATGTGTTCGGATTCTATCTGGTTGACGAGCCCGATCCCACGGGCAGGTGGGGCACCTATGCAACCGCCGAGAACCTGAAGGCGGAATCCGACTGGATCCATGAGCATTTTCCAGGCGCCAAGACCTTCGTCACCATGATGAATATGGGATCCCCTACCAATCCGGATTTTACCAACACCTACAATCCGGCCAACACGCATATCGACTATTTTGGAATAGACCCCTATCCGGTGCGCACGGGAACGGACACGGTCGACTACGACATGATCGACCGAGCCGTGGCTGCAGCGGTGAAGTCGGGCATCCCGATCAGCAACATCGTTCCGGTCTTCCAGGCCTTTGGCGGCGGCAATTGGGAGACTTCCGATGGCGGCAGACAGGTCATGCCCACCACCGAACAGATGCAAACCATGATGGATCATTGGGCCAAGCTGGTTCCGTCACCCGCCTTCGACTATACCTACAAGTGGGGAACGCAGAACGGCGATACCGCGCTTGAAAGCTCCTCGGAACTGCAAGCCGTTTTCCGGGAACACAACACCACTACCGCTGCGGCCTCAGACACCACCAGCAGCGACAGCAGTGCTGCTGCGCCCGCGTCCGACGCCGCCACCAGCGATAGCAGCTCGACTGTGACTGCGCCTTCCCATGCCGCAACCGGCGATAGCAGCTCGACTGCGACCGCGCCTTCCCATGCCGCCACCGGCGATAGCACCAGCGATGGCAGCTCGACCGCGACGGCGCCTTCGCACCTCATCGCAAGCGATGGCAGTTCGACTGCGACCGCCGCCGGCGCCACCACGAGCGATGGCAGCTCGACTGCCGCCCCTTCCCATGCCGCCACCGGCGATAGCACCAGCGCCGCCACCGGCGATAGCACCAGCGATGGCAGCTCGACCGCGACGGCGCCTTCGCACCTCATCGCAAGCGATGGCAGTTCGACTGCGACCGCCGCCGCCAGCGCCACCACGAGCGATGGCAGCTCGACTGCGACCGCCCCTTCCCATGCCGCCACCGGCGATAGCACCAGCGATGGCAGTTCGACTGCGACCGCCGCCGGCGCCACCACGAGCCATGGCAGCTCGACTGCGACCGCCCCTTCCACCGGCGATAGCACCAGCGATGGCAGCTCGACCGCGACGGCGCCTTCGCACCCCATCGCAAGCGATGGCAGTTCGACTGTGACCGCCGCTTCCCCCTCCGACCGCGGCGGTTTTCACGCTCTGACCGATCTGTTCGGCAGCAACGACACCAGCCATGATACTGCCGGCGACAAGGGAGGCAGCAGCGTTGACCGGGTGCTGGCCGCGTTGAGCCCCGCGCTTTCGTCCGGCTCGGAGCTTGCCGCGACCAGCAGCCCATCCGAGAAAACGGCAACCAGCCTGACCGGCCACGGGTTCGCCCAACTGCTCCAGGGCAACGAAAATGCCGGCGCCGGTGTCCACAAGAGCGCCGTCGCCGACCTGACATCCGGTCACGGCAACGATGCCTTCGACTTCAGCAAGCTTCAGGACAAAGTCCAGCTCGACCACTCCGCGCTTGCCGACCTCAAGTCGGGAGGGCTTTCATTGCATACGTCCCCTGCTGTTACGGCCACGGATGATGGTTCCCACCACATCATCTTTGACAGCTCAACCGGGTCGCTCTCTCTCGACAGCGACGCGGTCGGCGGCGCAGCTCAAGCGCAGCTCGCTACCCATCTCCCGTTGCAGCATCACTCCTTGATCTGAAAACCGGAGCGGCGGACCTTCAACTCGAGCGTGTCCGCCGCTCCGTCCGTGTTCAATTGCGCCACGGAAGCTTGACTAAGAAAAATGCGATATCGGCAGACATCAGAGAGATCGAAGTTGGTCGCATTATCGCCAATGCGAATTCCGGATTCACCACACCCTACGCAGTCTCGGCAATATTCAGCACTGCGTCGATCTCGGCCATCACCGTTTCCGGCAGCGGCCCTTTTTCCAGCGCACCGAGATTGTCCTCGACCTGCTCGGGCCGCGTGAAGCCGGGAACCGGCAAGGCGATTGCCGACTTGGCGAGTATCCAGCCGAGCGCGCCTTGCGCAAGCGTGCGTCCGCCCGAGGTGAGCAGGTCGCGGATTGCCGAGAGCCTTGACAGATAGTCCGGGTTGGCGGCGCCATCCCTGAAAAACACCATCCATTCGGCATTCCCGCCGCGCACATCGTTGGTGGGCAGCCGCATGGCCGGCGTGTATTTGCCGGTGAGCAGCCCCATTGCCAGCGGCAGCCGGCTGAACGAGACGAGGTTCTCGCGCGCCGCAACGGCCATCAGCTCGTTCGCCGGGGTAAACACATTGAAGTCGTTCTCTACGGCGACGAACCCCTCGCGCGGCGCGTAGACGGCAAGCCGTTCGCGGTGATCGGTGCTCCAGCCGAAGCCGCCGATCTTGCCCTCCTGGCGCAACAGGCCGAGCGTATCGAACACCTCGCCGGCGCGCTCGATCGGATACTCGTTGATATGTAGCAGCACGACGTCGATACAATCCCGCTGCAGGCGCTGCCGCGAATTGTCGATCGAGGTCCGGATTGCCGCGGCAGAGGCATCCTCGGGTGCGATCTTACGCGTTTCGGGATCGCCGAAATAGCCGACCTTGGTGACGATGACGGCTTCGTCCTTGCCCCTCAACGCCCGCCCGAGGATCAGTTCGGCATTGCCGGCGCCGTAGGCGGCAGCCGTGTCGAACACCCGCGCGCCGATCTCATAAGCCATCGCCAGCGCGGCTTGCGACCTGATATCGTCGACCTCGCCATAGACTGTCGCCGTGTCACGCCAGCGCGCGGGGCCACCCGCCGCCCAGGTGCCGATGCCGATGCGCGGTACCGAGCGGCCATCCCAAAGCATCATCATCTGCATGCCCGGCTCCTCAATGACGCAAGCTGGCGTGGCGGGCACGTTCGCGGATCTCTTCGCGAGAAATGCCGGCATCCGCCAGTGTGCTGTCCCGGGCCTGCCTCAAGCTCGCAAGCGTCTGGCGATAGGCAATCCAGCGGGCGAAACGGTATCGAAATTCATCCAACATGATCGTCTCCTTTGGTACGCAGAATGCCTGCGCGCCTGGGTTGGTCGGAAGCGCAAAACCTCTGCGCCAATCGCATGCGCGATCGAAAGGGTTCAGTTCGCTTCTTGGCCAGGCGAGGCGCTTGTCCCTGTCCCGCCAGGCAGGATTGTCCAACGCCTCCAATGCCTGCATACTTGCGCACGATGCCCGCTTTGCGCTACAGCCACGGTCGCAAGGAGTTTTTCATTTCTGCAAAATGGATATCGGCTGGGACGATCTGAGGTTGTTTCTCGACGTTGCGCGGCTGGGTGGCTTGAGCGCAGCGACGGGAACCACGCGCCTCAGCGCAGCCACCCTTGGACGACGCGTTACCGCGCTCGAAAAGCAGATCGGCGAACCTCTGTTCGTGCGCCAGCAGACCGGCTACCGGCTGACCCCGGTCGGCGAGGAACTGCTGCGGCGCGCCGAAGACGTCGAGGCGGCAATGCAGTCGCTGACCCGCTGGCGCGAGGGAAACCTGCCCGACCGCATTGTCCGCGTCTCGGCCGGGCCATGGACCTCGGCCTTCGTTTCCGCCCATATCGGCGAGATCTGGACGGTCGATGATGGCATAAGGGTGGAGCTCGTCACCACCACCGACCGGGTCGACATCGGTCGCCGTGCCGCCGACATCGGCATCCGCAGCGAGCGCCCGACCGAGCAGTGGCTGGCCGGCCGTCAGAGCGGCAAGGTCGCCCACGCCATTTATTCCGGACGTCACCTGATCAACGGCATCGCCGCCGGATTGTTCGTCGGCGTCACCGGCGAAGGCGCAAACATTGCCTCGGCGCGCTGGCTGCAAGCCCATCACGGCGACCGCATCGCCGTACGCGGCAACAACACCCACTCGGTGCGCGAACTGGTGGCCGCCGGCGCCGGCCTTTCGGTCTTTCCGTGCTTCGTCGGTGACGGCGATCCGCGGCTGGTTCGCGTTGCTCAGCCTATCCCCGAACTCGAAACCGACCAATGGATCGTCACCCATCACGAGGAACGTCACTCCCCGCCGGTACGGAAAGTCGCCGACCGGATTGCCGCCTTGATGCGGGCGCACCAGCCGCTGTTTCGCGGCGAGACGCCGATCCGGTAAGCCTCAGGCAGATCGGCCGCCAGTGGATCAAGAATCAGATATTTTGGTGGGCCGGACGATGGTACCGCCGCCGTTGAGGACGCCGGAGTGCGGCGCGCTGCTCGTCGAGATCCTTGCCTTGGGCGAAGAGAGCGGTATAAACCGACCAGCACGGGGCGGCCTATCCGGTCACTCGTCCTCCTGCCGGCTCATAGCCGTATGCTTCGCCCTTACGCACCACGCGACCGATACCCGGCCAGCCAAGGTGCGCGCCGGCGATCCACGTCCCCGCCTCGGCCGCGTCACTGAAAACCTTTAGGCGGGTTGCGCGCGCGGTCAGCTGATCGTCGTCATAGCCCCAACTGAACGCGGGATTGCCGAACTGCAAGGCCGGCACATGAACGATGTCCCCGAAGAATAGGAAACGATCCTCGTCCGTGTCGAACGTGTAGCCGGTATGACCGGCAGCATGACCGGGCAAGGCGACCGCCCTCAATCGCTCACCCACCTGGTCGCCATTCTGGACAGGCTTCAGCAGGGGCCGGAACTGCGCAAGGTGCGCGTAAGCGAAAAAGCTCTGCACAGCCGCCTCGGGAATTACGATCGCCTTCAAGTTTGGAAAGAGCACTCGGCCGTCGGGGGTCAAAAGTCCGTGCACATGATCCTGATGGGCGTGGGTGAGCGCCAAGACCGTGATCGAAGCCGGGTCGATCTTGGCTTCCGCCATGGCCTGCTCAAGACGCCCCACTGTCGGGGCCCAGCCCCCTCCTCCGCTGTCGATTAGAACGCCGTCAACGCCTGGACCTACCAGCGCGAAGCAATTGACAGACAGGCGAAGCGCCCCTGCCAACGCAGCTTGCGGCACCGGATTATCCTGCGGGTCCCGCAAAAGGTCCGCCGGCATCTCGACGTAACCGTCCGAGAGCGACCAGACGCGCCACCTTCCCGACGTGCTGCCGAGCACGTTATTGGTTTGCGATGTCACGATCATATGGCCACCTGCCGCGAACGAAAATGAAGGATAGGTTCGATTGTCACTATTGGCTCCCTGCATAATCTGCGCAAAGACGTGGGGAAATCGATGAAGATCGATGCGGAAAGCACGGATTGGAAGATGATCGTTGACGGATCTGCTAGCTTCGCGGCGATCTCAGCTCTTTTTTTCATGCCCATGTAGATTCCTCCCTTCGTAAGCTCGTCAATCATCTGATTTATGCGCTTTCGGCGTGTTTCCGGGTGACGGGCGCGCTCGATCCAATGCAAGTAATCATTGCGCTGATAGGGAGGCCGTTGCTCGAAAGCAGTCATCAGATTTGCGGCCTCGAGCTCTGCACGCAAACTGTCGGGCATCTTAGCCAACGGACGTTTCAGCAACTCACATCTCCGCCATTCGAATCCTGATGCTGGAATAGATCACAAGTCAGCCGTCGCGCCTGCGAGACCGCAGCCGGCCTGGCGACAGCCCTTTCAATCGGGTCACGACGCGATTCATATGGGCCTGGTGAGTGAAACCCGCGTGCTGAGCAATCTCGGCCAGCGGCAGATCGCTATTTTCCAAAAGCTCGACCGCGCGATCAACGCGGCGGCGTAAAATGAATTGATGTACCGGCAATTGCGTCGCCTCGCGAAAGGCGGCGGTGAAGGCGCGTCGTGGTATTCCCGCGATTCCGGCAAGATGGTCGATCGACACCCCCTTTTCCAGATCGCCATCAATCGCAGCGAGGACCCGGTCGAACCGCTGCGAGGTTAGGACTGGAGACTTCTGCTGCCGCTGGCGTGCATGCCCGAGACGAAGCAGGTTCGCGAAAACCAGGCCCAGCGTCCATTCGCGGACGATCGGGTTGGCGGGCGGGTCGCCTTCGAGGCGTCGACACAACTCGGCCACCAGCGAATCGCGTATCGGTCGATCGGTCAGGATTACCAGGTCCTCGGGGGTCCCGCCTGCGGATACCAGGAGCCTTGACGCCAGCGCGGAGTCAACGGTGATCATCGTCAGCTCTCGCGGCTCCTCGATCTTGAACCGCGTGGCACGCTCGGGAAGACTGAGCAGCAGGTCGCCGGGGCGGGTGAAGACGCGCCGCAGCCCGCGGCCAAGATCGATCTCTGCATAGGATGAACCGCTGCGAATCACACGCAGCTGAACGACTCCGGCCGGCGCATGGCGATAGTCGCCGGCAGGAAAGAACAACCTCTTTGCACTTGCCGCGATCACCATCGTTGTACCGGGCGTCCGGACGCAAGTTCCTCCAGGACTTCGATGATCGATCGCCGCATCCTCGATCCTTGATGCCTACACTTTTGCCCGTTTGTCGGGTCCACCAGGCGCATCATTTGCCAGGGCAGTCAGTTCACCAATCCGGGGCACAAAGATGTTGTGCAGTGTCTGGGTCATAATGGTCATTTCACGCTGAACTTGCAGTTCCTGTGCGGCGGGAAACAATGTGTCCTGCAAGAAGAGCTCCAGGCCTGCCTTGTCGTCCCATATCTCGATGATGCGATAACCATCGTCTGTGGCATGCGCGATGTGCTGGTAGATGCCGCCAGCGGGCCGTTTCTCCACGCCGATCCGATCGAGGATGCGGCTATAATCTTCGGCCGTCAGGCCGGCAATATCAAGTGTCGTCACTACGGCCATGGTTCATCCTCGCTGCTGATAGTGGTTGTTTGAGGTGGAGTTCTTGGACGGACCCCGGATCCTATTGGGCCGATGTCGTTTGGCATCGCCCGCCCTGACGGCGAGTTTGTCTCCCGAACTTCACCGACAGGAGCGGTCTTTGGTCCTCAGCCACCGAGCGCCTCGATGACAAGACGGGCGGTCGCCGCTCCGGAGAAGTTCTGCTGGCCGGTGATCAAATTGCCGTCGCGCACGGCAAAATCGCGCCACAGCCCGGCCTGAATATAGTTCGCGCCGAGCGCACGCATCTCATCCTCGATCCGCCATGGCATCAGATGCGTACCGTGCGGCAGCGCGCCCATCTCCCAGACGGCATTGTCGGCGAAGTCCTCCTCGACATTGGCGAACCCCGTAACAGTGCGCCCTTTGGCCAGCAGCTCGCCGGTTGAGAGGCGCGCGTAACGCAGCAGCGCGACGCCATGACACAAGGCAGCCGCGACCTTGCCGGCCGCGAAAAAGGCGACGAACAGCCGCTGCAACTCAGTCGCACCTTGGAAGGTGAACATCGGCGCTTGGCCGCCAGCGACGACGATCGCGTCGAACGCGTCGACCGACAGCTCTGCGATGGGCCGGGTCGTCTCCACCAGCGCCGCCAGTTTCGGCGTCGACAGGAAACCGAGCGAGATCAGATCCGTATCCGAATAGCCGGACGGATCGCGCGGGTCGCTCAACGCATCCGCCTCGCATTTGCCGCCCTCAGGCGAGAAGATCGCGACTTCGTATCCGCGGTCGGTGAAGGCGAGCCAGGGATGGGTCAACTCGCTCCACCAAAACCCGACAGGCCAGCCGGTGGTGATCGATACAGCCGGGTTGGAAAGGACCATCGCGATGCGTTTGGGATGCCGCGGGTCGAGTGGGTTGGAATCGCGCACGCTCATCGGGCCATCTCGACCGGTTCGCCAAGATTCGCCCAAATCGTCTTGTATTGGGTGTAGCTTTCCCACGCCTCGCGGCCCTGCTCGCGGCCATAGCCGCTCATCTTGAAACCTCCGAACGGCGCATTAGGATGGTACTTGTGCCAGCAGTTCAGCCAGACCGAGCCTGCCTTGATCCGGTCGGCGAGCCGCAAGGCGCGGCCGAGATCGCTGGTCTGGATGCCCGAGGCGAGCCCGTAGTTCGTATCGTTGGCGATCCGGATCGCGTCCTCCTCGCTGTCGAATGGAATCACCGGCAGGACAGGGCCGAAAATCTCTTCGCGCGATATCCTTAGGTCGTTGGTCGCATCGGCGAAGATGGTCGGCTCGATGAAGAGGCCCTTGCCGTTGACCTGGCGGGTGCCGCCGCCCGCGGCCAGTCGCGCGGTGCGCTTGCCCTCTTCGACATAGCTCAAGACCTTGTCATACTCGCCCCGCGATGCGATCGGCCCGATCATCGTCGCAGGGTCCAGCGGATCGCCGAGCGTCGCCGACTTCGCCATGGCGCTCAGCTTCTCGACGACCTCGTCATAACAGGCGCGTTCGACCAGCAGGCGCGATCCGGCGACGCAGACTTCGCCCTTGTTCCAGAAGATGCCCCAGAAGGCTGCCTGTATCGCGGCATCGATATCGGCATCGGCGAAAACGATATTGGGACTCTTGCCGCCGAGCTCCATGGTCAGGTGTTTCATCGTCCCGGCACCGTTGCGCATGATGCCCTGGCCGACGGCGGTCGACCCGGTAAAGGCGATCTTGTCGACGCGGACATCGTTGACCAGCGCGTCGCCTATGGTGCCGCCCGGGCCGGTGACGAGATTGTAGACGCCCGGCGGCACGCCCGCGTCGAGGATGACTTGCGCCAAGGCGAGGGCCGTCAGGGGCGTGTCGGTCGCAGGCTTGTGAACGACCGTGTTACCCGCCGCGAGTGCCGGCGCGATTTTCGAACAGGACAGCGCGAGGGGAAAATTGAACGGGGTGATCGCAGCGACCACGCCGAGCGGCTCGCGCCGCGTCAGGATCCTGATATTTGGTTCGTAGCTGGTACGATAGGCGCCGTCCATCGCGCTCATGGCGAGCCCGCCATGAAAGCGGAACAGTCCTGAGCAGTGCGGCATGATGATATCGCGGAAATCGCGATAGGGCATACCCATATCCATCGCCTCGCGCACTGCGAAATCCTCGGCCCGCTCGTCCATTAGATCGGCGATGCGAAACAGGATTTTAGCGCGCTCCTCATGATGCATCCGCGCCCAGGGTCCTTGCTCGAAAGCCCGCTGCGCGGCCGCGACGGCATCGCTCGTGTCGGTGACGTCCGCCTTCGCAATATCGGTGATCGCCGCGTCCGTGGTCGGATCAAAAGTCGTCGAAGTCTCGCCGCTGACGGCATCGCGCCATTGGCCATCGATCAGCAGACGTCCTACTGGAATCGCCTTGCGCCGCGCGGGTAGATAATCAGTCATGAACCGGTTCCGTCCTGTCGAATGAGATTGAAGGAAATTGTCGGCCCCATCCCGCGCCGATAGGCGAGCTGGACCAATAGCAGCATCATCGGCTCGATCAGGCGCGAGGCCGTGAGATCGCCGACATCGACCGGCATTGTCGGCAGATCGGCGAGAAGCCGGCAAACCGCCGCCTTGGCATCTGCGTCATTGCCGGCGACATAGCTCGTCACCGGATCGCCGTTGAGACGCGGATCATCCCTGTCAAGCAATTCGGCAAAGGTCGGAATGCACTTGACGACAAGGGCGCCCCGCGCGCGCCTCTGAACCTCCTCGCCTACAGACGTAGTAGTGCCTAGCAGCATCGTGGAACGGTCAGGCGCGATTGCATTGGTATTGTCCCAGACGATCTTGCCCGACAAATCGCCAAGCGCGTCCATCGCCAGCTCGAGAGCCGGCCATGGCGTCGCCAGGGCAATTACGTCGGCCCATCTCGCTACTTCGTCAGGGGCACCGAAGCCAACACGGAGGGTTGCCGCGATTGCGCGCAACTTGCCTTCGTCACGACTGAAGCTGAGGCGAATTTCGTGCCCGGCGAGGCCAAGACATTTCGCCAAGGCCTTCCCGAGCGAGCCTGGTCCGATGATCGCAACTTTCACAACTGCCTCCCGACACGCGATCGGGCTTGCCTAGCATCATTGCAGTCGCGCTTATTTCACGAATTGCCCTTGCACGATCGGGCGCACTCGTCACATGGGTCGGCGCCAATTGGCATCCGGATCCGCCGCGCGCTCACGCCCTTCCCGAACGTGTCCCTATTGGGCATGTATGTGTGGGCGACCATAGAGCAGGGTGCGATCAGCGGAGGTCCCCAGGGCACAAGCCTGCTCATATTGGTTGACGCTAGATTTTCCTTGCCTAATCCGTCGGCGTTGCGATGACTTTTGTGGCATCAGCATAACGCGATTGCCTGCAAATCCGGGGAAAGGCCGCCTCAAGACGGCTTTCCGGACTGGCACGCCCCTTGCTTCGTTATTCACGTGCAGAGCGTCTAGGGTTCCGGCCGTGTCGATCACGGTGCTGGTCCAAGAGACGCGACCGCTTGAGATGCATTGAGGCATCTGGCGGAACACGGCGGGCCAAAATCCCGGGAGAACCCTGCACGGGTTTGCTGGCGCGAACCTCTCCCGGATGCGCGCTCCGTGAACCCCCCAACAGACGTTCGGACGCAATCCGGATCGCAAACAGGGGTATGTAATGCTTCGCAAACTGGCCACAATCATCCTAGCCGCATCACTCAGCCTCCCCTTCATCTCAGCCGCGCAAGCAGCGCCCAAGAAAGACTTCAAGATTTGCTGGTCGATCTATGTCGGCTGGATGCCGTGGGGCTATCTTTCCGACAGCGGCATCATGAAGAAGTGGGCCGACAAATACGGCATCAATGTCGAGATCACCCGCATCAACGACTATGTCGAGAGCATCAACCAGTACACGGCCGGCGGCTTTGACGGCTGTTCGATGACCAACATGGATGCGCTTTCGATCCCGGCCGGCGGCGGTGTTGACACGACGGCCTTGATCGTCGGCGATTTCTCCAACGGCAACGACGCGGTCATCCTCAAGAACAAGACCGCGCTCAAGAATATTGCCGGCCAGAAGGTCAATCTCGTCGAGCTTTCCGTCTCACATTACCTACTTGCGCGCGCGCTGGAGACGGTAGGGTTGGCCGAAAAGGACATTACGGTGGTGAACACCTCCGATGCCGACATGGTCGCTGCCTACGGCACCAGCGACGTCACCTCCGTCGTCACCTGGAATCCGCTGGTCTCGGAAATCGCTGCCATGCCGGGCGCCCACAAGGTATTCGATTCGACTGAGATTCCCGGCGAGATCATCGACATGATGGTCGTCAACACCGCGACGCTGAAGGACAATCCGGCCTTGGGCAAGGCGCTTGTCGGTGCATGGTATGAAGCCATGGCGCTGATGACGTCGGGCACGCCCGAAGGCAAGGCGGCCAAGGAAGAGATGGCCAAGGCGTCGGGGACGGATCTTGCCGGTTTCGACGCTCAGCTTGCATCAACGGCGATGTTCTTCGAGCCGGCCAAGGCGGTCGCATTCACCAACGGCGCCGAACTGCCGAAGACCATGGATCTGGTGCGCAACTTCCTGTTCAGCCACGGCATTCTTGGTACCAACGCGCCGAGCGTCGACGTGATCGGCATGAGCTTTCCCGATGGCTCGACGCTGGGCGATGTCAACAACGTCAAGCTGCGCTTCGATCCGGCCTTTATGGCAGAGGCGGCGGGCGGAACGCTCTGACGCGGGAGCGCGACATGCTAGCCAGAGGAACCGGCATCATGCAGGCCGCGGCAGGCCCCGAAGTCGCGCGCCTGCAACGTAGCAGGCCGAAAGCGCGGCTTCGCCTCATCAACGCGACGGTCTCGCGCGGCGGAGCGTTGCTGCTTGGGACGCTGCCGTTTGCCGCCGTGGCAATCGCCTATCTCTTCGCTTCGTCGCAAAGGCTGGCGGTCAATCCCAGCGACAAGCTGCTGCCCTCCCCTGCACAGATGTGGTCGGCATTTTCAGACCTAGCGACAGTGCCGGACAAGCGCTCCGGCGACCTGATCCTGTGGGCCGACACCTATGCCAGCCTGATCAGGCTGTTCGCCGGAGTCGGCATGGCCACGCTGGTGGCGCTCAGCCTCGGCGTCGCCATAGGTTTCATCCCGCGCGTCAGGGCCTTTCTGCTGCCCTTGGTCACAGTTGTCTGCGTCATCCCGCCACTGGCGCTGCTGCCGATCCTGTTCATTGCGCTCGGCCTCGGCGAAACGGCCAAGATCACCTTGATCGCTCTCGGCGTCGCACCGGTCATGGTGCGCGACATCGCCAACCGGGTGATGGAATTGCCGCCGGAGCTCGTCGCCAAGGCACAGACGCTCGGCGGCAACAGCTGGACCATGGTGCTCAGGCTGGTGCTGCCACAGGTCATGCCGCGCCTCATCACTTGCGTACGGCTGGCGCTTGGGCCGGCCTGGCTGTTCCTGATCGCGGCAGAAGCCATCGCCTCCACCGAGGGGCTCGGCTACCGCATCTTCCTCGTTCGTCGCTACCTGTCGATGGACGTCATCCTGCCTTACGTCGCCTGGATCACGCTGCTTGCGGTGATGACCGACTGGCTACTCGTGCGGCTCTCTCACATCATCTCGCCCTGGGCGCATCCGGTGCGGACCAGATGAGCCGGATCCTCGTCCATGGGCTGGAGAAGAGCTACGGCGACGCCCGCGTACTGGAACGGGTCAATGTCTTCGCCGAAGCGGGTGAATTCCTGTCGCTGGTTGGCGCCAGCGGTTGTGGAAAATCGACGTTCCTGCGCATCCTGCTTGGCCTGGAACAGCAAAGTGGCGGCGTGGTCGTCGTCGGCGACCAGCCGATCGTGCCGGAGCCGACGCCGCAGCGCGGCATCGTCTTCCAGCGCTATTCCGTGTTTCCGCATCTCACCGCGCTGCAGAACTTGCTGCTGGTCGAGGACTTCCGTTCGGGCGGACCGTTCGGCCGCGTCTTCGGCGCCAGGCGCAAAAGCGTCAGGCAAGAAGCCGAAACCATGCTGGAACGGGTCGGGCTTGGCCATGCGCGCGACCTCTATCCGGCCATGCTTTCTGGCGGCATGCAGCAGCGGCTGGCGATCGCGCAGACCTTGCTCGGCCGGCCGCAGATCCTGCTTCTCGACGAGCCCTTCGGCGCACTCGATCCCGGTATTCGCATCGAGATGCATGAGCTGCTCACCGAGCTCTGGACCGAGCACGGCATGACCGTGGTCATGGTCACCCACGATATCGGCGAGGCATTCAAGCTCGGCACCCGCGTGCTGGTCTTCGACAAGGTGCGCCACGACCCCCAGTTCCCGTCCGCCTATGGCGCGACGATCACCTACGATCTGAAGCTCGACCGCAAGCACCGGGCTTCAGCACGAGACGTGGCCGAAGTGGCCGCGATGGTCGGGACGACCCGACTGGATAGCGCAATCGCGACGACGGCGTCGTGAAGGAGGTTTCATGCACAGAGATAGTCCAGAACGCCGGCATCGTCGCGCCGGGCTCACCGACCACCAGCCACGCCAACGCTTCCACCATCCGAACTTCGAGATCCGCGACATGCAGGGCTGGAAGTCTATCGAGGCGGAAGGAAAGCTGCCCGAGGACGGCTGGCGCAAGGAACAGAAATGGGCACTCGACATGGGCCTGCCCGGATCGGATTCGATCATCGACAAGTCGATCCCGACATTCGCGCGAGGCGAGTTGCCGCACTTCGCCGGCATCAACACCTTCCTCAAGGCGCCCTATGTCGAGAACGTCCGCGATGTCGGCAGATATGACGCTGCCGTCATGGGCATTCCTTTCGACAGCGGCACCACTTACCGGCCCGGAACCCGCTTCGGGCCGCAAGGCATGCGCCGCATCTCGGCGCTTTACACGCCTTACAATTACGAGCTCGGTGTCGACCTGCGCGAGCAGATGACGCTTTGCGACGCCGGCGACGTCTTCACCATCCCCGCCAATCTCGAAAAGAGCTTCGACCAGATCACCAAGGGCGTCAGCCATGTCGCCTCGTCCGGCGCGCTGCCGATCATGCTCGGCGGCGACCATTCGATCGGGTTTCCGTGCGTGCGCGGTATCGCCGACGTGACCTCCAAGCGAATCGGCATCATCCATTTCGACCGCCACATCGACATCCAGGAAAAGGATCTCGACGAACGTATGCACACGACGCCCTGGTATTGGGCGAC
Source organism: Mesorhizobium sp. M0954 (assembly GCF_040319155.1). Taxonomy (NCBI): domain Bacteria; kingdom Pseudomonadati; phylum Pseudomonadota; class Alphaproteobacteria; order Hyphomicrobiales; family Phyllobacteriaceae; genus Mesorhizobium; species Mesorhizobium sp. M0954. Next base: position 15,843 of record NZ_JAMYNR010000052.1, read on the forward strand.
CAACCTGCCGAACGTCTCGGCCACCAATCTGGTGCAGCTCGGTATCGGCGGCTGGCAGGTGCCCCGCTACGGCGTGGCCGAGGCGAGAAAGCGCGGAACCAACGTGCTGACGATCTCCGATATCGAACAGATGGGGCTGGAGAAGGCGGCCGAGATCGCGCTCGAGCTCGCATGGAAGGACACCGACGCCGTATACATCTCCTTCGATGTCGACAGCATCGATTGCGGTTTCGTGCCGGGTACGGGCTGGCCGGAGCCCGGTGGCTTCCTGCCGCGCGAGGCACTGAAGCTGCTCGGGCTAGTGTCGGCGCCCGGCATCTGCGGACTGGAAGTGGTCGAGGTGTCGCCGCCCTACGACACGTCAGACATCACGGCGCTGTTTGGCGTGCGGGTTGTCGTCGAGGCGCTAGGCTCGATGGTCGCGCACGGCAATCTCGGCAAACACAAATCCATCATCGACAAGCCGACGAGCTTTTGACCATGCACGATGATCATCACCACCACAGCCATGATCATGGCGACGGTCACCATCACGGGCCGAACGGTCATCATCACCATCCCCACCCCGTCGGCCACAACGGGCCGCCCGGCAAGCCGTTGCAATGGCAGACACCGCATCTACCGCACGACCATGCGCCCGAACCCGCCGACGCGCGGGCGACCGATCTCGATCTCGTCGAGATCGCGTTTCTCGAAGGGTTTTCGCGGGCGCCCGACCCGTCCAGTTTCCTGCGCCTCGCCGGGATTCCGTTCGTCGGCGAGACCGCCGACGGCGTGCGGCTGCATCTTCTGCGCGTCGAGACGCAGGACATGGTCGATGTCGGCGCCGTCATGCCGCTGATTGGTGGCGCCGGCGTCACCTATCACCCGCTGCCCGCGAAACTGACGTCGCGCCGGCGCCGCCTGGCCTTCGTCTACCATAACGGCCAGGCACAAACGCCCCTTGACTTCGGCGAGGCGCGACTTCTGGCCGACAGGTCCGGCGCCGCACAATTCACCATGCCAGGGGCCGGACAATGAGCACCGGCCTTGAACCGATCGCACCCCTATCAAACAGGTCCAGAACCATGAACAGAACGCTTTCATCCTTCGGTAGACTCGCCCTGGCAGCCGCCACAACCCTCATCCCCTCATTGGCCTTCGCCCATAGCGGCGGTTTTCATGCCCACGGGTTTGTAGACGGCCTTCAGCACCCGCTGACCGGTATGGACCACCTGCTTGCCATGATGGCTGTAGGCATCATTGCCGCTCGCGCCGGCGGCAAGGGGATCATCATCGTGCCGTCGTGCTTTGTCTCGGCGATGCTCGCTGGCGCCCTGCTCGGTATCGCCGGCATCGGCCTGCCCTCACTGGAAACCGGCATAACGCTGTCGCTGGTGGTCTTCGGCGCGATAATGGCGCTTGCCAAGCCGCTTCCGCTCGCTGTGGCCGCCTCGCTGACTGCTCTCTTCGCCCTCTTCCACGGCAATGCCCATGGCCTCGAAATTCCCGAGACGGCCAGCGGCATCGCTTATGCAATCGGCTTCGTGGTCGCTACTTCGGCTCTTCACGCGACCGGCGCGTTAGCCGCCCTGACACTTCGGCGCTGGCCGCGAGCCATCCGCACGGCAGGCGTCGGCACGTCGTTGGTCGGCGTGGCGCTGGCGGCACAGATCATCTGAACCGCAGCCCATTCATCTGCGATGAACAGGAGGCGAAGGCGTGATCAGCCGGCTAACCGTTTGGCAGCGCATTCGAAACGTGCTGTACCAGATCCTGAAGACCCGGTCTGAGCGACCCTGATCCCATCCGGAGATTGAGGCTAGCAGCTTGCCGTAAGCCGCGCGCGCGTACGGAGCGGTCCGCCGTGGGTCGCGACTAACTTCCTAGCTGCAGCCGGACCGTCTTGCCTGACGTAGCCGGCCTGTTCCCAGCTACGCCAAATGATCGCCGTCGTGAACTCCGTGCCGGCGAGCGTGACTTGGTCGTCGCCGCTGCTGGCGGCCTCCCGGGCGAGGTCATGAAGAACTGGCGTGTCAAAGCGCCGAACACATTCGATCGCGAATTCGGCTTCTCACGCATGGGCTACGAGATCGCCGCAGGGTGGGGTGCGGCGATGGCCGATGTAGCATCCAGACAGTAATTCGAGGTCGATTGCGTAGGGGACTATGCGCGGCTTTCTATTCCGAACACCGTGCCGGCGTCGTTCAAGCACTTGATAAACGATCCTGACACTCCACCGGCGGTTGGCAACACATCTGCGGCCTCCACAGGCCCACCATAAGTCAATAAAATCAAACGCTATGGACGGCGGTTCGCCAGCCTTGACTTGGCTAACCAAGTGCAACAATGCCTCTAAATCATTGAAAGATAACGATAATGGTGGGCCCGGAGGGTCAACGTTTTCTATTGAAAATCAATACGGTAGCGGATGGTTCGCCAACCCATTTCCTTCGTATTCTCTCGTATGGTCAGGCGAACCTAAGGACCAGGAGGAGGACTAGTTTTCGCAGTGTCTTTGTCTTATCCCTCGTAATGAACTCATGGTGACCATAAGGCGTACGAGCGCACTGACAAGTCAGCGAGCTGTCCGTTAGTCTCCGCGGTGATCATCGGACATCGCACTATGAAGCCCGCATACCTTTCCAATGCGTTGCGCATCCCTTTTGGTCAATCTCGGTAGGTCCAATCGGTGATGGCAGCGATCTGCCGGAATACGCCATCGACGCCGTTGACCGTAGGATCGGCACGTTCAAGCCAGTTTTCGCCCCACGCCATCCATTCAGCAACGCTCCGTCCCTCGATCTCAGTAGACGGGCCCACGTTCATCGACCGTAGTGCCGCGAGAAAATCACGCACCGTTGCAAGCTTACGCCAATCGTGCGCCATCTCCTGGAATCGCCGCCAACGGTTCGCGTCGCGTTTGCGCCGTCGCTCTTCTTCATAGCGGCGTGTTTCGGCGAGCTGCCGCTCGCGTTCAGCCGCCTCTCGATCCTTACGTTGCTGCACAAGGAGTGGTCCAGCTGCGACGAAGATGGCAACAATGTCGGGCAGCATGGTGTCCATCGGCTGCATTTCGGATTCAATCCATTGGCGCGAAAGACCGGCCGGCCACTGCCAAGTCTTGACCTCAAAACCGTCCCGTGGAAACCAGCTCTTGCTTCCAGTTTTTCTCTCCCGGCGAGCGCCACCGCTTTTCAACCTCGGTCAACGGCCGGCGTTCCTGCTTCTGCTTTTCGCGAATCTGAAACTCAACCTTTTCGCCCGAGACTTCGGCGAAGAGCATTCCTCGCTCTCCCTGCCTAACCTTTCCACCTTGCCGCTCGACGGCCTTAAACAGCGCATCTAGTATGCGATGCTTGCGACGGTCCGTTTCCGTGAACTCGCTGGGACGGTATAGATCGCGCCTCCATGGGTTGCGTTCCTGTCGCGCTCGCCGCTTCTTCTCCTCATGCTCAGCCAGCCATGACGCGATCACCGCGTGTGGTCTCACCAAACGCTCCGGCACTGCGAGTCCAGTTGCACTAGCACGAGCTCTGTCTGCCTGCTGTTTAATCTCCGGCGGCAATTCAATTGGCGGAGGCGGCAACGGCGTCGGACGAATGATGATAGTTCGCGTCCCGACCGATTTCGACAGCGGCGTCTGCTTCGGCGCTTTACCGACAGCGTGTTTCGCCCAATACCCCCGGGGCGGGTATGGAATGTCCTCCCGTCCGCAGATCTTGGCGAGGCCATTGCCGCTGATTCCATACTCCTCGGCCAATCTCGACATCGGTGTCGCCCACACCGCGCGGTAGAGATCCTCGCGCGTCATCGTTGTCGGTTTGCTCGGACGCGGCTTCGGTGGTTGAGGAGCCTGGTTCTCGCTGTCGGGGAGCTCGACCTCCGGCCTTACAACTGGAGCCACTTTGAGCTTCGTCTTTATTTGCTCGAGACGGCGGTTTCCCCCTCGCCTCTCGGTGTTCCAAATTAGCGGTTCGACACATCCATCTGGTGCTGGCGGCAAAGACGGCTGTTCGACTGGCTTCCCGAACTCCTTTCGCATCCAATATCCGGCCGGGGGCGTTGGGATGTCGACCCGGCGCAGCAACGTGGTGAGAACTGCAACCGTCGTCTCCAACTCGGCAACCAAGTGAGACATTGGCTTTGACCAAACGAGGTCAAATAGTTCCTGGCGGGTGAACCGATGTTCCATAGCAATCAAACTATACGAGGAGTGCAGCCTATCTCATGACGGGTTGCAACACGAACTGTCAGTGAGGGAAGCTTCGCAGATTCGCAGTTCCAACTCCACACCGCGCGCCTTACCGACGTAGTCCGATGGTCGCGACTTTGCGGTGTCTCTGACGCGTGCAATCAGGCTTGGCGCGATACCGGGGCGCTTAGTCCGCGCCGAGTTGAACTTGCGTATAGACGATTACTTGCCAGGTGGTTCCTCCATTCGCCGATAGTTTATTGACTGAGCGAGAGCGGCAACAAGCTCGTTGGGCGCGGCCACTTTGGGGCCGGAAGCGGACTTGCGGCTTGGAGGCTTGGAATGTGAGAAGCGGACGTTCAGGCGCCTCCATGCATCGACGCGACCTGACCCATTTGAGACATTGCTCACGCACCAGTCTTACCTTGCACATGCAGGGAGGGATGGACTGCTCGGGAATAAGATGCATGATGCCTAATAGGCGGCTTGTAAATATATGCTGTGCACCGACCACAGTATCGAGAACTTGCGATGTTTTCCGCAATCCAAACATATCTGAAAGACATTTCCACCTGGCTGCTGCTGCTCAAGTATCTGGGGCTTTGCCTCGCAGCGGGGTCCTCAATTTGGGGAACGGTCAACCAACTTACGGTCGCAGCGCAAGGCGGCGAAAAACGTCTGACCAGCGAGGGCGTCGTTGCGATCTCTTTCACTATCCTCGGCCTGTTAATCAGTCTCGCATCGGAAGACTTGGCGCGCCGAAACTCTGAAAATACACGCAAAGCTCAGACTTTGGCGGAGACGAAACGTACGAATGAAATCATTATTGCCGGGCAACCGTTGACCAGCCTTTCTCTTCACTGGGAGTTCGCCAGCATGAACGCAGCCCTTTCGCAGGCGATGAAGAAGGGCCAGGAAGATATTAAGGAGAATGCCGAGTCTTCGCAGGGCGGCACGCCAGCCGTTCCATTTGACGTCGAAGAATACTCAGCGGCCCTACTGCCCCTGATCTCGTACGTCGCCGGGATCGGGGCTAAGAACGGCGAGGTCTCCAACGCAGATCAGGCCGAGCAGGGCGCCCAAGATAGCTCCTTCGTCGTGCTCGTTGCTCTCGATGCGTCTCCGAATGCCATCCTTTCTTTCGGTGCGATCGGGAGTGGGGTTACTTGGAAGTCCAACAGCAGCGCCAGAGCACTCTCTTCGGGCTTTCTGGGTTTTTACGGAGTGCGGGAGGGAAATTCGACGCCCCGCGTTACCGCCGACCTCGCTACTATGCGCGATGTCGGCGTATCAACTTACGCTATCGACTGGGACCTTGATCCTGGCACTCTCGCCAGTGTCATTGACCGAAGAAACGCAGCCATCCCCCCGACAGCGAACCTCCCGAAATTGCTTAAAGTCGCAATTTTTCATGATATCCGTGTGCTACCTTTTGAACAGCACAATTTCGGCGTGCCACACGTCGATGTGTGGGGTAAGAATGAACTGAATCATGAGAAAATGAGTTTTGAACCCAATGATTTCAGCAATATGATATTGACGATGGAAGTCAATAATTTCAGCGATATGAAGTATCGATACTCTTTGAGATCAATATATGAGGTTGATCTGGTTGACAAATTCGGAGACGGCATAGACTCTCGTTGCACGATGCTTGAGTTTGAAGCGACGTGAGCTGCGGCTAATACCTGCTTGCGGAACGGCGATCCATAGCAAAGGTGGGTGATCAGCTTCCGATGCTAAGCAGGCGTGCGACCCCACCCTGACCAATGTCGTCATTTGGCGCAAGAAGACCCCAATCGTCAGCCAGGACCGCAAACCCACAAATGCACGGCGTTCAGATCATTGCTGCACCCTCACCACGGGCGCCAGTGCCGCGCGAGCGGCTTCGTCCTCGGGTCACGACGAGAAGTCCACGGTGACGGCGCCGGCATTCTCCTCAAGTATCGATCCGATGGGGTCGCGGGCGCAACAAGCTGTCGCACAACTCTGCTATCGATAACGCCCATGCCTGACCCGAACTACCTCACCCCTGAAGAAGTCATCGCTCGTCGCGGACAGGCAAGCGAAGGGACTATTCGCAACTGGCGTTGCATGCGGATCGGGCCATCGTTCCTCAGGATCGGCAGAGCAATCCTCTATCCGAGTGGCGAGTTGGATCGCTGGGACAAATCGATCCTCGTCGTCTGCAGACCCACACGCGAACTGCCGCGGGAAAAGGCGGCACCGCCAGAGCAGGGAGGCAGTTCAGTCGCTCCGAGGTCGCTAGCTAGCCTGAAAAATTCATGGGGGTTGGTGGATGTGGCGCAAGCCATTGAAATGACGTAGGATTTGGTTGCTTAAGCCGATCCGAACCATTTCCAGGAGACCAC
>NZ_JAMYNR010000053.1:0-20888 GCF_040319155.1 Mesorhizobium sp. M0954
CCCCCCCCCCCCGCCCCCCCGCCCCCCCTCTCTCCCTTTGTGGTCCGCTCCCCCCACCACACAACCCCCCCCCCCCCCCCCCCGGCGCCCCCCCCCCCCCCGGCGGCCGCCCCCCCCCCCCCCCCCCCCACCGCTGGTGGATCACTCGAAGTCCTTGACGTTCTGCAGCGTCACCAGTCCGGCGCCGGTATCCACATTGGCCTCGACGGGTTCCCCGCGGATGGCCTTGACGACGGTGTCGATGCCAAGCTCACCCATTTTCGCTGGAAATTGAGCTACGCTGGCGTCCTCCGCTCCCGACTTGATCGCTTCGATCTCACCGCAGCACGCGTCGAAGCCGACCACTATGAGGTTGTCGTTGGCAATGCCGGCATTGCTGATCGACTTGACGGCGCCAGGGATCGGCGGACCGCAGGCCGAGTAGATCGCCTTGAGATCGGGATTGGCGGTGAGGATGTCTTCGGTCACTGACGTGCCAAGTTCCAGCGTGCAGTTGGTTGCGCCCTTGCCGACGACATCGACCTTGACGTCGCCCAATTCCTCCATCATGCCCGTGACCCGGTCATCCAGAGCCGGCACCCCGGGAACGCCCTGCAAGATACCGATCTTGTCACCGCTCTTGAGCACCGTTTTAAGATATTCTCCGGCGATCTTGCCGCCGTTGAGGTTGTTGGTCGAGACCAATGCCGTCTGGCCTTTCCAGTTGGGAATGCTGTTGTCGACGAGAACCACCTTGATGCCGGCGGCGACCGCCTTGTCGAGCGCCGGCGCGACCGTCGGGTCGACCGGCGTGATTGCAAGCCCCTTGACGCCCTGCGTGATCATGGACTCAATCAGTGCGATCTGACCTTCGATGTCGGTAGCCGCCTGGCCCTGGCCGGTGACCAGTTCGATCTCCGGATGAGCGGCCGCGTATTTCTTGGCGGCGTCCTCCATGGTCGAGTAGAACGGCACCGGGAATTTCGTAATCAGGCCAACCTTGATCTTGTCTGCGGCCGAAGCCGGCACGGAAAACGCAACAGCGATCACCAGCCCTGCGAACAGTTTTCGGTTTATTGGCATTGTATTCCTCCCTTGGATTGAGACGCCTCCCGGCGGGAGACGCTTCAGGCATTTGCGGACCGGAAAGGTCCCCAAATTTCGAACGGGTCAGGCTCCAACGATCATGGAAACCAGTTCCTGTTTGTTGCCCTTGGTCGGCACAAGTTCGCCGACCCTGCGGCCCTGGCGAAGCACCACCGCGCGATCGGCGAGCTCGACGACGTGTTCCATGTTGTGAGTGATCAGGATGACGGCATTGCCCTGGTCGCGCAGCGCAGCGATCAGATTGAGCACCTGGCGTGATTCACGCAGGCCGAGTGCGGCGGTCGGCTCATCCAGAATGACAACCTTGCGGGCGAACACGGTCGAGCGAGCCACGGCGATCGCTTGCCTTTGACCGCCAGACATCATGGCGACGACGGCATCCAGCCGCGGCAGCGTAACTTTCAGGTTTGCCAGCAGAGCGCGGGTCTCGGCGTCCATCCGGCGCTGCTGCAGAAATCGCAGGCCGCGCGGAAGCCATTGCGGGCCAGCCAGCTCGCGACCGGCAAAGAAGTTCTGTCCCGGCGTCAGATTGTCGAACAGCGCCAGATCCTGATAGACGGTCTCGATGCCGGCGAAGCGCGCATCCGCAGGGGAGCGTATCTGCGTTGGCGCACCGTCCAAAAGGATCGCGCCGGCATCGAGTTGGTGCACCCCGCTGATGCATTTGGTCAGCGTCGATTTACCCGCGCCATTGTCGCCGAGCAGGCCGACGATCTCGCCGCGCCGCACCTCGATGCTGACATCGTCGAGGGCCAGAACCGAACCGAAACGCTTGGTAGCACCGCGTACCGCCAGCACGGGATTGTCCGCCGTGACCGCGTGATCGGCGTTATCCGCAGCGGCGCTCATGACTGCCTTCCGGCTTGCAGGACACGCACACGCCCTTCGAGGTAATTGCGCAGCACGTCGGACTCGACCGCGATCACGATGACCACGCCGATGACGATGAGCTGGAAAAAGACATTGACGTTGAGCAGGTTGAGCGCGTTGCGGATAACGCCGATCATGATGGCGCCGATCAAGGCATGGCCGAGGTGGCCGCGACCGCCAAGAAAGCTGGCGCCGCCAATGATCACCGCCGCGATCGTGTCCAGTTCCAGCAGATTGCCGAACAGCGGCGAACCGGCGTCGGTGCGGCCGGCAAGGATGACGGAACCGATGCCGGCGCACAGCCCTGAGATGACATAGACCGAAACCAGCACCCAGGACACGGGAATGCCCATGCGCAGCGCGGCGTCGGGCCGGCCGCCGACGGCATAAATCCAGCGCCCCCAGACCATGGTTTTAGCCATGACGGAAAGAACCGCGGCAACGCCCGCAACGACGAAAATCGATCCAGGCAGGCCCCAGACCGCCTCGCGGCCAAGCGCATCGATCGAATCCGGCATGCCAGGAATGGCGCGGCCATCGGCCAGTTGCAGGGCCAGCCCCTTGGCGATGCTCAATGTCGCCAGCGTGATGATGAAAGGATGCGGCAGCCGGCCGAAGACGTAGAAGAACCCGTTGATGGCGCCGACCGCGGCACCGCAGGCAACCATCACGGCGATCACGATGATGGCGGGAGCGCCGGCATGAAAGCTCAGCGCGCCGACGACGGAAGCCAGTGCAAGGTTCGAGCCGACGGAGAGATCGATGCCGCGTGTCAGGATGACCAGATGCTGGCCCATCGCGACAACCGAGATGACGGCCGTCTGGGCGAGGATGTTGCTGAGATTGCGTCCCGTCAGGAAATAGGGCGACAGAAAGCTGAGGACGGCGATCAGCAGCACCAGGATGACCACCGGACCAGCGCTCAGCAGCATCAGGCCGAGCGCAAGGCCGGGAACGGCTTCTGACTTCCTGGATGCCGGCAACGCTGCCTCGCCGACAGTCGTGCCGGTGTTTCCCGTTTCAGGCAAATTTCCCCTCCCCGCCGCGGCTTGTACGAGCCGCGTCGTCAAAAACTCAATTCGTGTTCAGGTCCTCTTCTTATCGATAAAAAACAACTGGCCAGGCCGGGTCAAGTTGTTTTTTATGGATAAAGTTCATGCTAAAAGGACAAGCTATAGTTCCCAAGGAAAATCCGATGAGAACCGACACCGTCTACAAGAAGGCCTTCAATCGGGCTGCGAATATGCTGCGCGACGGGCAACTGGCCGGTGAACTTCCTTCCGAAAATGAGCTTAGACGGCGAATGTGCGTCAGCCGCACAACCGTCAGAAAGGTTTTGCGGGAACTGGTTCACCGCGAACTTATCACCGAACGCCACGGCCTCAGGTCGACGGGCCGCCCGGTCAGCGACAACGATTACTATCCGGACGCCGAAACCACACCTCGCGCCAAGCATGTCGAACAGCAATTCATGGAGTGGATGCTGCGGGGTGACACCAGGCCTGGAACCAGCATCAATGAGCTCGAGCTTGCGCGCCAATTCGGCGTTGCGACCAACGGAATTCGCGAATTCCTGATCCGCTTCAGCCGGTTTGGGCTGATCGAGAAAAGGCCGAATACAGGCTGGCTTTTCAAGGGTTTCACCGAAGACTTTGCGCTTGAGCTCTTCGAGATCCGGGTGATGTTCGAACTGCGTTCGGCGCAACTATTTTCACTACAGCCGCACAGTTCTCCCCTATGGTCGAAACTCGCTGCGCTCAAGATGGCGCATGCCGACCTGCTGGAGCGAATTGAAGGCCGTTTTCATGACTTCTCCGGCCTGGACAACCGGTTTCACCGGCTCATAAACGAGGCATCACCGAACCGCTTCATCGATGATTTCTACGACATCATCACGTTCATTTTTCACTACCACTATCAGTGGAACAAGCAGGACGAAAAGCAGCGCAACCAGGCGGCAATCCTCGAGCATCTCGCCTATATCGATGCGCTCGAAAGCCGCGAATCTGACCGGATTGAGCGGGCCTGCCGTGCGCACCTGGCGTCGGCAAGAGCAACGTTGACGCGTTCGCTTATCGGACTTGTTGAATGATGTAGTCGACCCGCCCTTCAAGGGAACCGACGCATCCTCTGGAACGCGTCGGAAGCAAACGCTTACGCGTGACGGATTTCCGTTCCCAGCACCTTCAAACATTCGCGGATGAACGCTGCAAGGGCCGTCCAGCCCTTTGCCGAAACCATCGTGCCATCCACATATGCCTCCGTTGGAGACAGGTCGATATAGGTGCCGCCCGCAAGCGTCACTTCGGGCTCGCAAGCCGCCAGTGCGCCGACCTTCTTGCCACGCACGACGCCGTCCACCGCAATCAGGATCTGCACGCCGTGGCAGATCGTGAAGATCGGCTTCTTGGTTTCGTGGAAGTGGCGCACCATCGCCTGCACGCGCTTGTCGGTGCGGATGTATTCGGGCCCGCGACCGCCGGCGCAGTAAACAGCGTGGTATTGCTCCATCTGCTTCTCAGCGTCGGAAAAGGTCTTGTTGATCAGCGCATAGTGGCCGAGCTTTTCGGTGTAGGTCTGATCGCCCTCGAAATCGTGCAGCGATGTTTTGATCAGGTCTCCGGCGCTTTTGTCTGGGCACACGACGTGCACGGTGTGGCCCACCGCTTCCATCGCCTGCTGGTAGACGAAGATTTCGTATTCCTCGGTGAATTCACCGGTCAGCATCAGGATCTTTTTGCCTGGCATGGTACTTCCTTTCCTGTGACAACGGCCGGGCGAGACCTGTACTCGCCTGGTAGGTTTGAGTTTCTAGAAGGGTGAATCGGGGAAGTAGTCTTCGTTGGCACTGGCCTGCGTGATGACCGTCAACGGCGGGTACGGGGACATCGGGACAGTCTCAGTCGAACGCCAACAACAAACGGTCGCGGGAATGCTCGATATGGCGACGCATCGCCTGCTCGGCAGCGGCAGGATCGGCCGCAGCGAAAGCGGCCAGGATGGCCTCATGCTCGTCAAGCGCCTCCTCGGTGACGCGCGAATGGAACATCAGGCGGAATATGTGGAAGTGGGTGTGCTGGTGCGCCAATGTCTCGCGCACGAGTTCGTTGTTGGCGAATTCCATGACCTTGTCATGGAAAATGGCATCCTGGCGGGCGAAGTTGGAATACCGCAGGCGCTCGTCCTTGCCCTCACGGCGCGCCATGACGCCGGCCGACTTCTGAAGCTGCGCGAGCTTTACCTCGTCCATGAGCGCGGCTGCCTTGGCTGCGCCATGAGGTTCGAGCAGCAGGCGAAGCTCATAAAGTTCGTCAAACCGCCGTTTCGTGATCTGCGGCGCAGCGCGGTAACCGATCAGATGCGTCTTCAGCACCAGGCCTTCGCCTTCGAGCCGGCCGAGCGCCTCGCGGATCGGCGTGTGGGATACGTTGAATTCCTTGACCAGGCTGTCGACGGTGATGCGCGAGCCCGGCGCAATCTTCAGGGACATGAGTTGCGCAAAGATCGCTTCGTAGACGTCCTCAACCAGGCTGCTGGAGCGCTGGATACGCCCGCCGGCGAGGTTCGCTTCGTCTAGACTGGGTAAGTTCATGGCCTGCATGTTTTGCCTCTTGACACATTGAGTTGCTAACACGATGCTCCGGCCAATGCAATCCTATATCCTATACGATTTTATCGAGGATATCATTTGCGGCAGCTAGGAGACAAAGCAATCGAATTTGCAGTGGCCTTGCTGGAACAGCGTGCCGCCCTGGCAGCCCGTGCTTCCTCACCTGCTGAACGGACCGCCAGCGTTGCGGACGATGGTTCGGCACGTCGATACGCAACCGCGTTGCGAGACGGGTTTTACATCGAACCCGGCCTTGGGGCCGAGTTGAACGCCATCTCGCATTCCAATCCAGACATCATCACAGGATGCAGGTCATGAGCCTTTTCGCTGCCCTAAGGCTGCCGCGCGAAATCCTCTTCGGGAAGGGCCAACGCCACGTCATCCCGGTTGTCGCGGCCAGGCTCGGGCGTCGCGCGCTTGTCTGCACCGATGAACGTTTTGCCGCAACGGGCCCGTTCGCAGAGATTGTCGCGGCGCTGCGAGCCGCCTCGATAGACGTACTGGTGCATGACCGTGTGCTGCCCGACGTTCCTCGGGACACCGTTGCGGTCTGCGTCGAGGAAGCACGGAAGTTCGCGCCCGACATGGTGATCGGCATTGGCGGCGGCAGCTGTCTCGACATGGCCAAATGCGCCGCGCTGCTCATCAGTCACGGCGGTCAGCTCCAGGATTACTACGGCGAGTTCAAGGTGCCCGGCCCGACGCTGCCGCTGATCGCGGTGCCGACGACAGCCGGCACCGGCTCTGAGGTCACCCCGGTTGCCGTGATCTCGGATCCGGATCGCACGCTGAAGGTCGGCATCTCAAGCCCGTATCTGATCGCGGCCGCGGCTATCTGCGACCCTGAGTTGACGATGACATGCCCGCCGGGATTGACGGCAATCGCAGGCGCCGATGCGCTGACGCATGCAATCGAGGCCTTCACCGCCGCCAGGCGTGGGACCGATCCCGGCCTTCCGCAGAACCATGTCTTTATCGGCAAAACCGCCTTGACCGATCACTTCGCCCTGCTGGCGATCGAGCTGCTTGGCCGAAGCCTTGAAACGGCATACCGCCGGCCCTCTGACGAGGACGCCCGGGCCGACGTGATGATGGGCGCACTGGCCGCCGGCTGCGCGTTCGGAACGGCCGGCACAGCGGCAGCGCACGCCGTGCAATACCCGGTCGGCGCGATAACCCACACCGCTCACGGATTGGGTGTCGCCACCATGTTGCCGTACGTCATGAAGTACAACAAAACAGCCGCAGCGACCGAGATGGCCGAGATCGCCAACGCGCTCTGCCTCGATGGTAAAGGCCGGACGCCCGACGAGTTGGCCGACGCGACCATTGCCGAAGTCAGCCGGCTGTTTGGGGCAATCGGGATCACCCCCACGTTGGCCGAGCTGGGGCTGCCCGCCGATAAGCTCGATTGGACGGCGGAACAGGCGATCGCTATCGAGCGCCTCATCAAGAACAATCCGCGGCCATTCGATTTGCGGACCATGCGACGTCTGGTCCAGGCCGCCTTTGATGGCGACCTCGCCAGCTGCGTCATGTAAACAATCGGGAATATCGAGATGAACACGTTTTCACAGGTTCTGACTGACGATCAGGGCGTCAGCGACTTCCACACAATCTCGCACCGGCTGTATATTGGCGGCCAATGGCGCCAGTCCGCGGATGGCAGGGTGATTCCGGTCATTGATCCGTCGACCGAGGCTGTCATCGCCGCTGTGCCGGATGCGACCGTGAACGACGCCGCCACTGCCGTTGAAGCCGCTGCCAAGGCAGCCGATGGCTGGCGGACAACGCCGCCGCGAAAGCGTTCCGAGATCCTCAGACGCTGCTTTGAACTGATGACGGAACGATCGGAGGCACTGGCTACTCTCATCGCACTGGAAAACGGCAAGGCCCTGCGGGATGCCCGCGGCGAGATCGCTTACGCGGCGGAATTTTTCCGTTGGAATGCCGAGGAGGCCGTTCGCATTACCGGTGAATTCGGTACTGCGCCTTCCGGCACCAATCGCATTGTGGTCGACTACGAACCCGTCGGCATCTGCATCCTGATCACGCCCTGGAATTTTCCTGCCGCGATGGCGACGCGCAAGATCGCGCCGGCACTTGCCGCGGGATGCACGGTGATCCTGAAGCCAGCCAGTGAGACACCCCTCACCGCCTATGCGCTCGCCGCGCTCTACCAGGACGCGGGCGTTCCACCAGGGGTGGTCAACGTCCTGACAACCTCCAGTCCCGGGCCTTTGACAGCCGCCATGCTGGCCGATCCGCGGGTGCGCAAACTCTCCTTCACCGGTTCGACGGGTGTGGGTCGCGCTCTGCTGGCAGAGGCTGCCAGGCATGTGGTTTCGTGTTCCATGGAGCTGGGCGGCAACGCACCGTTCATTGTGTTCGACGACGCCGATCTCGAAGCGGCGCTCGATGGTGCAATGGTGGCCAAGATGCGCAACGCCGGCGAGGCCTGCACGGCCGCAAACCGCCTCTATGTGCAATCTGGCATCTACGAAGCCTTCTGCGATGGCCTCGAGAAGCGGATGTCGTCGCTCAAGGTCGGCCCTGGCACTGATCCGGACACGGAATGCGGGCCCATGATCACGAAAAAGGCGGTCGAGAAGATAGACCGCCTTGTCGTCGACGCGGTCACACGCGGCGCGCGGGTCATGTGCGGCGGCTCAGTCCTGTCCGGGCGCGGTTTCTTCTATCCTCCGACGGTGCTTCGCGACGTGCCGGGCGACGCAAAGATGGCGCATGAGGAGATATTCGGGCCGGTGGCGCCAATCTCGAGCTTCGAAACGGAGGCCGAGGTCATCGCACGCGCCAATGACACCGAATATGGGCTTGCTGCCTACATTTACACGCGCGATCTGGCGCGCGGCATGCGGGTGGCTTCCCGCATCGAGGCCGGGATGATTGCTCTCAACCGCGGGCTGATGTCTGATCCGGCAGCTCCCTTCGGCGGCGTCAAGCAAAGTGGGCTCGGCCGCGAGGGAGGGCAGCATCACGGCATTGCCGAGTTCGTGGAGGCGAAATACCTCGCCGTCAGCATGTGAGCTGAAGAAGAATGCAAGGCGATCCCTTTCGCATCCGCGACCACGTTGCTGATTTTGACCAAATCGTGCAGGACATTGTTGACCGCAGCGAGGTCGCCCGCGCCGCCATTCCGATGGCCGCCGACGTGGCCTACGGACCGGATCCGACCGAGACCATGGACCTGTTCTTTCCCGCGGGCAAAAGAACGGCGCTACCGGTGCACATCTTTGTCCATGGCGGCTACTGGAGAATGTTCTCCAAGCGCGACTATTCATATATGGCGACGACGATTACCCAAGCCGGGGCCATCGCCGTCATCCTCGATTATGCTCTGATGCCCAAGGTCCGAATGGCGAGGATCGTCGACCAGGTGCGCCGCGCCAAGCAGTGGGTCCTGGCCAACATCGCCGATCATGGCGGAAGCCCGGCGGCCCTGACTGTCAGTGGTCATTCGGCAGGAGCCCATCTTGCAACGTTTCTGTTCGAGGGCGAGCATACCCCCTCGAATGTGAGGGCAGCCCTTCTCCTGAGCGGACTCTATGATTTGAAGCCGCTCCAGGATTCCTTTCTCGCCAACGAGATTGGAATAACCGACGAGGAAGTCGCCATGTTCACACCTCTCGCCTGTCGGCATGATGCTCAAACCAATGCGGCGGTTCTGGTCGGAGCCAACGAGACGCCACCCTTCCATCAGCAAGCCGATCGATTCAAAGCAAGCTTGCTGAGGCAGGGATCGTTGGTAACGTCGCATGTGCTCCCGAACCGCAACCACATGGACAGTGTCAGAGATCTTGGCGTGCCGGGGACCGAGGCTGGCGATTGCCTGGCAAAACTGATCGCCAAGGCCTGCTGACTAACTCGGGTTCTCCAGGCGATTTGTTTTGCGCCACTCCTCGTACTCTCCGCGGGCATCGTCATGCAGCGGATAGTAGCGTTGCAACGGCCCGCCCTCCATGAGCTTCGCTCGCGAAAACTCCTCCCAATCATGATGCTTCTGTGATTCTTCGATCACCTTCGGGGCCATCACGACGGGAAGCACCACCACCCCGTCGTCGTCGGCGACGATGATGTCGCCCGGGATCACCGTGACACCGCCGCAGGCAATCGGAACGTTGACGGCATTGGGATAGATGCTGGTCTGCACATGATAGTTTGGCGTCCAGCCGCGCAGCCATAGGGGCAGGTCGAGCTTTTCGACATTGGGCCGGTCGCGCATGCACCCATCGATGACGATACCGGCCCCGCCCCTGCCCTTGAAATACGTCGACATCATATCGCCGAAGACGCCCGAGCTCATGTCGCCGCGCGCGTCGACCACGACCACATCGCCCTCCTGCGCGTGATAGAGCACGTGCCGGTGCAGCTGTGTCTCCGGATCGGCATATTCTCCTTCGGTGAAGAGGTCCGGCCGCTGCGGCAGGAACTGCAGCGTCAGCACCGGCCCGACGATCGACTTCCCGTGGTTTTGCGCCACCGGACCGACCATGTGCGGATTGCGGAAACCCATATGGCCAAGCGTGCCGGCAACCGTCGCGGCGCCGATATCCCTGAGTGCGTCGATCAGGTCCTTAGGCGGCCGCATGATGTCGGAAGTATGTGTCATTGTGGACTCCGATTGAATGGAACTACCAGTTCGCAACAGAACCGTCGCGGCGCTTAAGGTGAGGCGCTTCCCAGAAACGCAAACTCTGCGCCTGGACCGCAACTTCGTTGACCTCGACGCCGAGCCCCGGCAGATCGCCGACCGGGTAATCGGTCCCGTCGAGCCGTGGTTGCACGGGGAAGAAGTCGGAATTGTCGAAGCCCAGCTTTGTTTCGGGCGCCCTGGTCTCGAGCCATGCGAAGTTGGGTACCGCGGCGGCGAGATGCACGGTCGCGGCCGTGCACACTGGGCCAAGCGGATTGTGCGGCATCAGGTCCACATAATGCGCCTCGCTCCAGCCAGCGATTTTCATCGCCTCGGTGAGCCCGCCGACATTGCAAACATCGATCCGGTTGAACTGGTGGATGCCGCGCTCGATGTAGGGCAGGAACTGCCACTTGCTGGCAAATTCCTCGCCTATGGCAAAGGGGATTTCGGTCATCGTGCGCAGCGATTCATAGGCCTCCGGCGTTTCGGCCCGTATCGGCTCCTCGAGGAAATCAAGCACGCCGCGACCGAGCTTGTTGCAGAAGCTCGCGGCCTCTGCCACCGACAGCCGATGATGATAGTCGAGGCCGAGGACCACGTCGCTGCCCAGCGCCTCGCGCGCCTTGTTCAGCATACTTGCGGTAGCGCCGATGGACTCGCGCGGCTCGAAGATGTCCTTGCTGTTTTGCCCGAAGGGGAAGAAGCGGATCGCCTGCCACCCCTGCGCGCGAAGTTCGCGGGCCCGTTCGATGGCAACGTCGCCCTCGGCCTCGTCGCCGGTCGAGGCAAAGGTGGGAATGCGGTCGCGCTGCTTGCCGCCCAGCAGCTCGTAGACCGGCACGCCCAGCGCCTTGCCCTTGATGTCGTGAAGGGCGATGTCGATGGCGGAAATCGCCGCCTGAAGGACTCGCCCGCCTTCGAAGTACTGGCTGCGGTAAACCTCCTGCCAGATCCGCCCGATCTGCATCGGGTCGCGGCCGATGAGAAACTCGCGATAGTGCTCGACCGCGCCGGCCACGGCCCTCTCGCGACCGCTCAAGCCGCTCTCGCCCCAGCCGAAGATGCCCAGGTCGGTCTCGACCTTGACGAGCATCTGGTTGCGCGTTCCTACCCACACCGGATAGGGCTTGATCGCGGTGATCTTAAGCTTCTCAGTCATCCACGCCCACGTTTCACGCGCATTCGCCCTATCTCAGTTTGCCTTGAGGGCCATTTCAGTTTCGCCATCGAACAGATGCATCCGCTCCTGGTCGAACTCGAGCCAGATCTGCTCGTCGGGCGCGACGGCAATGTTCGGCGGCACGCTGACGTTGACGATGGCGCCGGACAGGAACGCCTGGACGAAGGTGACGTCGCCGGTCGGTTCCACCGTGTAGGCCTTGGCCGGAATGGAACCAGGGACCGCACTCTTGTGGAGCTTGATCGTCGAGTGACGTGCGCCGAGCACGACTTTCGTGGTCGTCGCTTTCGCCACCTTCTGGGCATTGCGCGGTGAGAGCTCAAGGCGCCAGCCCTCGGCGCCGGTCAACACCGTGTTGCCGTTTGCCATCGAGGCCTCTAACGGAATAAGGCTCATCGCCGGGCTGCCGATGAAGCTGGCCACGAACATGTTCACCGGATGGGCGAAGACCTGCGCCGGTGAATCGTATTGCTGCAGGTAGCCGCCATTCATCACCGCCATCTTGTCAGCCATGGTCACGGCTTCGAGCTGGTCGTGCGTCACATAGATAATCGTCGCCTTGAGGTCCTGGTGGAAACGCTTGATCTCCGACCGCATCTGCACGCGCAGTTTGGCATCGAGGTTAGACAGTGGCTCGTCCATGAGGAACACGGCGGGGTCGCGAACGAGGGCACGGCCAAGGGCCACACGCTGCTGCTGCCCGCCCGAAAGTTCGCGCGGCTTGCGCTCGAGCAGGTGCGTCATGTCGAGCACTCGCGCCGCTTCCTTGACCTTCTTGTCGATCTCGTCCCTGGGGAGTTTGCGCATCTGAAGCGGGAACGCCAGGTTCTTGTAGACCGATTTCTGCGGGTAGAGCGCGTAGTTCTGGAACACCATTGCGATGTCCCGGTCCTTGGGGTCGAGGTCGTTGACCACCCGCTCGCCGATGATGATGTCGCCCGCTGTGATCGGGGTCAGCCCCGCGACAAGATTGAGCGTGGTTGTCTTGCCGCAGCCTGAAGGCCCGACGAGCGCAACGAACTCGCCGTCATTGACCGTCAGCGAGACGTGGTTGACAGCTTTGAAGCTGCCATAGCTCTTGACGAGATCTTGGAGGACCACGTGGGCCATCGGCAACTCCCTAGTGCTTGACCGCGCCTTCTGTAAGGGCGCGTACGAAGTATCGTTGCAGGACCAGGAACAGCACCACGACGGGCACGCTCATCATGAAGCTGGCCGCCATCAGGCCCGGAAAGTCCGTCGTATTTTCCGAGAAGAAGCGTTGGATGCCGACCGGCAGGGTCAACTGCTCGTTCTTGGAGAGGAAGGTGTAGGCGTAGATGTACTCGTTCCACGCGCCGATGAAGGAATAGATTGCGGTGGCGATGATCCCCGGCGTCGAGAGCGGCATCACGATCATGATGAAGGCCTGGAACCGTGTTGCGCCATCGATGCGCGCCGCCTGCTCAAGCTGCACCGGGATATTGTCGTAAAAGCCCTTGAGCAGCCAGATCGCCAGCGGCAGGCCAAAGGTGAGATAGGTGAGTATCAGCGAGCCATGCGTGTTTATCAGACCGATGGCGCGCATCAGGATGAAGAGTGGCACGAGAAAGATCACCGCCGGGAACATGTTGCGCAGCAGCACGGCAAAGAACAGGAAATTCCGGCCGGGGAAACTGAAGCGCGAAAACGCGTAGGCCGCTGGGACAGCCACGATCACCGAAAGGATTGTCGTGACGGTCGACACGAAAAGGCTGTTCCAGAAGAAGCGGAGGAAGTCCTGGCCGACGCTGTTCTGCGGATCGAGCAGTTTCTGGTAGCTGGCGAGGGTAGGTTCGTCCGGCCACCATTGCGGCGGGAATTGTGTCGCCGCGAATCCGGACTTGATCGAGGTGATCAGCATCCAGATCATCGGCAACGCGGTATAAAGCAGCATGAACACGAGGAATATGCGGCCGGCCCACCGCCATCCGTCGACGCGCATGCGGCGACGGGTCTGGGCTCGAGGCGCTGTTTCGGCAATCGTGCTCATCAGGCGCTCCCCTCTTTCCGCTCGTTGCCGCTTAACGCACGGACGTAGAAGTAGCCCAGCGTCATCAGCGTGAGGAACAGGAGCACCGAATAGGCCGATGCCACGCCCCAGCGCTGCCGTCCGAAGGCGAGCTCATAAATGTGGGTTATCCAGATATGCGATGCGTTCGACGGCCCGCCGCCGGTCATGATCCAGGGGATGATGAAGGAATTGAAGTTGGCCACCGCGAGCAGCAGCATCGTCACCACCGAGACGTTGCGCAAGTGCGGGAAGGTGACGTGCCAAAAGCGCTGCCATGCATTGGCACCGTCGACTTTTGCGGCACGGAGCAATTGGTCGGGGACTGTCTGCAGGCCGGCCATCATCATGATCATGGCAAACGGAAACTCGCGCCAGATATTGACGACGATCAGCGAGGGCAGCACCGTGCTGACATTGTCGATGAAATTCGGCGGATGGGCGGCCAATCCGAGGCCGACCAGCACCGCGCCGATGATCCCGAAGTCCGAATGGTAGATCCACTTCCAGATGTAGGAGGCGGCTACGGCGCTGATGACCCAAGGGATGATCAGGACGGCGCGCAGGACACCACGGCCGATGAAGTCGCGGTGGAGCGCCAGCGCTGTGGCAAACCCCAGGACAAAGGAGATGAAAGTTGACCCCAGAGTCCAGATCAGCGTGTTCCAGGTGACTTTCCAGAACACCTGACTGGTGAGGATGGTCGCGTAGTTGTCGAAGCCGATGAAGGTCTTGTCGCGGAGTTGCAGGCCAGGCGGTGTCTTAAAGAACGACAGCTCGACCGTGTAGTAGATCGGATAGGCGATGACGATGAGCATCACGGCGATCGCTGGGAGCACGTACGCGTAGTCCGCACGATGCTCCCAGACCTTCCGCAGCGCGCCGGACCAACCGGGTTGCAATCTTCGGCGAGCCTCGGCCTTGCCGGTCACGATCGTCACTTGTGGCGTGCCCTTTTTCTTCGGAACGCTGCGGCTGCGCCAGCGGCGCAGCCGGTCCAGGTCGTAGGTGTGGCTTGGACTAGAGTCCGCCCATCAGGTCTTTTACCTTCTTGGCCGCGTCGTCCGCTGCCTCGTCGACGGTCATCGCTCCGGTCAGGGCATTCTGCAGCATGTCCGGGATGATGATGTTCATGATCTCGGGGGCCTGCGGCAGAGCTGGGAACGGGATGCCGTATGGCAGCATCGAGGTGGTGACGTCGAGGAACTTGATGTTGTCCAGACGTTCCTTCATCCACTTGGTCTTGAAGCCGTTGAGGTTGCCAGGGTTTGATCCGGCGTAGGCCATCTTCAGCGACCATTCAGGGCTCGTCCACATGCAGATGATAGCTTTCGCGGCCGGCTCGTCTACCTTGCCGCCCTCGACATATTCGGGTTTCAGGATGTGAATGTTCGAGCCGCCGAACACGACGGCGCGCTTGCCGTCGGGACCAGTCGGGATCAGGCCGTAGCGCATGTTGTCGATGACCGTCTGCGCCTTGTCCTTGTCGGTGCCCGTCGCCTTTTTCTGCAGGTCGAGCATGACGTTGTAATCGGACGGGTGCGAGATCATCATGCCGAGCTGGCCAGCGACGAACAGGGGCTGATTATCAGCCTGCTGATTGGTGAGTGCCGAAACCGGAACCGACTTGTCGCGAACATACATGTCGTAGGAGGCTTGCAGCGCTGCCTTGCTTTGCGGGCTATCGAGCTGGACCTGCTCATAGGTCGGGTTCGGCGTCGCTTCGTCGAAGACACCTCCGCCATAGGCCCACAGCTGTGGCATGAAGCGGTACGGCGTATTGCCGGCATTCTTGCGAGCCACGAGGCCATATCCGGCAATGCCGAGCTTGTCGTGGATCTGCTTGGAATACTTGACCACGTCGTCCCACGTTGCCGGCGGTTTGTCCGGATCGAGGCCGGCACGCTTGAAGATGTCGGCGTTCCAGATGAACGCCATCGTCTCGTTGTTGGTCGGAATGCCGTAGGTCACGCCCTCCCAGGTCACTGCCTTCATGGCGCCGGGCCAGAAATCCTCGGTCGAATACCCCACGTCCTCTGGCTTGAGCGGCTGCAGATAGCCCTTTGAGGCGAACTCGGTACCACCCAGGATCTGCAGGCGGACCGCCATAGGCGCGGCATTGCCCAGGAGCGCGGTGCGGAACTTGTCGAGAAGGTCGTTATAGGTGAGGGCTTGTTCCTCGAGCTGGATGTTCGGATAGGTTTTGCGGAAGGTCTCGAAGAAATCCTTGTAGTACTGGCGCAGGAGGTCCGGGTCGCCCTCGAACACGCCCTGATACCAGAAAGTCAGTCGCCCCTTGTAGTCGAGCGGGGTGACCTTGGCGCAATCGGCCGCCGTGTCAAAATCCTGTGTGCCCGCAATCGAGCGCACATACTCCGGCGACCACTTGCTCAGGTCGACCGGCGGTGCACCCAGCGCCGATGTAGACGTCAGGGATGCCATCAAAGCAGTGGCGACAGTGCCGCGCAGGACGGCGCTGCCGAGCGCAATTCTCGTCATAGGTATCCTCCCTGGTTCTCCCATGCCGCCCTAAAGCGGTCCTTGCTCGTTTCGATCGCGAGGATGCTTCTGTCAGCTCAGTGTATCCTATCGATCGCTTGGTACGTTTTCAGATCGTGAATTGCCTGTCAACGCGCTGGATCGTACATTGTTTGCGAAAGCCGTGTGTGATATCGGGCAAGGTATGTATTAAATTGGGGAGCCCGGCCTTGGCCGAAATAAGCGATTTCAAAGCGATGCCACCGGTGGGGACCGATCCCATCGGGGCCTCCAGCGAGGGCGCCTCGCTTTATGAATTGATCAGGGAAGATATCATCGAGGGACGGCTCGCTGCCAACGAACGGCTTGTCGTCACCGATCTCGCCCGGCGTCACGGCACTTCGACCAATCCTGTGCGCGAGGCCCTGCAGTTGTTGCGCGGCGAAGGGTTTGTCACCTTTATCGCCAACCGCGGGGCGCGCGTGCGACCCATTGATCAGGATTTTGTCCGGGATATCTACGAGATCGGTGTTCTGATCGAGCCAGCCCTGACACGATGGTTTGTGAATATGGCTACCGGCGAGGACATCGCCGAACTCGAACGTCTCCAAAGCCTGATCGAAGAGAACAACTTCGCCGACACATTCAGGCACAGTGAGCTGGATACCGCTTTCCACACCGTGATGTACCAGCGGCACTACAACCGCCACGCCGCCGAGCTTTGGTGGAAGCATCGCGAAGTGCTGCGAGCCGTGAGCCGTCGTTTCAATTTCACGCTGGCGCGACGTGCCGCGATCATGCGCGAGCACCGCGAACTCATCGCGCTTGTGAAGGCGGGAGAGGCCGACAAGGCGGCCGAACTCGTTTCCCGCCATGTCGAGGGTTCGGGCCGGCATATTCTCGAACAGATGCGAGCGCGCAACGCCGCTCGGGCCGGATAGAATGTCCAGTCCAGAACATCGTTAGCTGACCATTTCCAGGCAAAGGTAGTTGAGATGAAAATCACGAGCATTCGGCCGTGGCTGATCAAGTCCGATGCTTCCTACTGGGGAGAGTTCCTGTTCGTCGAAGTGACGACCGACGAGGGAGTGAGTGGCTGGGGAGAGATCACCACCACGACAAGGCTCGCCAACCGCGCTCTCTGCACGATCCTGCGGCAGATCGGCGTCGCCGTGACGGGCGAGGATCCGGCGCGTATCGAGCATCTCTGGCACAAGATCTTCCGCAGCTTCACCTACATGGGAAGCCGCGGCGCCGCCGTCGAATGCGTGAGCGCCATCGACATAGCCCTCTGGGACATCCGGGGCAAAGTCCTTGGCAAGCCGATTTACGAACTGCTTGGCGGGCCGGTACGCGATGAAATCGCGCTCTACACCCATCCCAACCAGGCCAAATTCACCAGCAAGGAGGCTGTGGTCCGCGAAATTCTAGACATTGTCGAGTCCGGACACACTGCGCTCAAGTTCGATCCCTACCCCCACCAGGGCCGCAGCGCCGATGGCCTGCCCCGCGAACAGCGAGACGGCTACCTCGATGGCGGCATGACCCGCAAGGACGAGCGCGAGGCCGCCGAACTCACGGCTCTGATCCGCGAAACGGCAGGACCCGATGTCGACATTCTCATCGATGCGCACGGCCGCTTCGATGTCCCCACCGCCATTCGCCTCTGTCGGAGCCTCGAGGAGGCCGGCCAGATCGACTGGTTTGAGGAGCCCTGCCCGCCCGAGAGCCTTAACGCCCTCAAGCAGGTGCGTGAGAAGGTCAATACCGCCATCTCGTGGGGCGAGCGCGGCCACACGAAGTGGGATTTCGTGCCGGTACTCGAGAACAGGCTCGCCGACTACATCATGCCCGACGTTACCTGGACCGGCGGCATTACCGAACTCAAGAAGATTTCTGCGCTGTGCGAAGCCTACTACTTGCCGGTCTCGCCACATGACGCCGCGGGACCGATCAACGTGGTTGCGGGAGCGCAGGTGATGATGACCGTTCCCAATTTCTATAAACTCGAAACATCGGAGTGGAACCTGGGCAAATACGATCACCTGATCGACAGACCACTCGACATTTCGAACGGCAGCCTCAAGCTGTCGTCGAAGCCTGGTCTCGGTATTGAGATGGACCGCGACTACCTGCAGGCCCACGAGATTGAGTTGGGCTAGCAAGACTAAATGCCGGCCCAGGGTGGGGGACGACAAGCCGAAAACGAGGATAAGTCATGGCAAAGACAGGTGGCGCCGACGAAGCGCTCAATCGGGTGAACGCGAACTCCAAGCCATCCCAGCTTCGCATCACCGACATGCGGGTAGCCGAAATCGTCGGCGCGCCGTTCACCTCAACCCTGCTCAAGATTTACACCAACCAGGGCATCGTCGGGCTTGGCGAGGTGCGCGACGGCGCCAGTGCCACCTACGCGCTGATGCTGAAGAGCCGGCTGCTTGGCGAGAACCCTTGCGACATCGACCGCCTGTTTCGCCGGATCAAGCAGTTCGGTGGCCACGGCCGGCAAGGCGGCGGCGTCTCGGCGGTCGAGATCGCGTTGTGGGATCTCGCCGGCAAGGCCTATGGCGTTCCCATCTACCAGATGCTCGGCGGCCGGTTTCGGGAGAAGGTGCGCGTCTATTGCGACACCGACGCTACCGTGCCGAGCGGCACCGAGACCGGCAAGCGCCTCAAGCAGCGCATGGCGCTCGGCTTCACCTTCCTCAAGATGGATCTGGGGCTGATGCAGATCGCGGATGTACCCGGTGCGGTCGTCTCCCCTGCCGGTTCACTTGAACGGTACCGCATCCATCCCGGCCGCGGCCCGGTCAAGACCATGGCGGAGCGGCGCGCCCGCAATGCCGCTTACGATTTGCATAACGTCCCCCATCCGTTTACCGGCCTCCACTTTTCCGACAAGGGCCTCGACCTGCTTGAACAGTATATTGCCGAGGTTCGCGATGTTATCGGCATGGATATTCCGCTCGCCATTGACCATGTCGGCCACATCTCGCTGCAGGACGGTATTCGGCTCGCCAGGCGGATTGAAAAATACGTGCCGGCCTGGCTCGAGGATGTGATCCCATGGCAGTACACCGAGCAGTTCCGGCAACTGCAGACCGCCACCACGGTGCCGATCTGCACCGGCGAGGATATCTACCTTAAGGAAGGCTTCGAGCCTCTGCTCAAGAGCAGCGGCCTTTCCATTATCCACCCGGACCTGCTCACCAGCGGGGGCATCCTCGAGAGCAAGAAGATCGGCGACATGGCCCAGGACCACGGCATCGCAATGGCCATCCATATGGCCGAAAGTCCAATCGCCGCAATGGCCGCGGCACATGTCGCGACCGCGACCGAAAACTTCATGGCGCTCGAGTACCACTCTGCTGATGTCGACTGGTGGGACGATATCGTCACCGGCCTTCCCAAGCCGCTCGTGAAGGACGGCTTTATTACTGTTCCGGACAAACCTGGCCTGGGGATTGACGACGTCGTCGACGAGGTGATCTCGCATCATCTGCAGCCGGGTGTCACCGGCATCTGGCAGCCCACGGATCACTGGGACAACGAGTATTCCTGGGACCGCACCTGGAGCTGAGGCGAAAAGAACCGAAGATGAAGATCACCGACCTCCGCTGCGCCGTCATCGGCAAACATCCCATCGTCCGCATCGTTACCGACGAGGGCCTCTATGGCCTTGGCGAAGTCGAGTTCACCAAGACCTATCTCAAGCCTTGGGTGCTGCATTTCCGCGATGCGCTGATCGGCGAGGATCCTACCGACGTCGAGCGGGTGATGCTGAAGATCCGCCAACGCGGCTCTTTCAAGCCCTATGGCGCGGCGGTAAGCGCTATCGAGCATGCGCTGTGGGACATAGCCGGCAAGGCCGCAGGCGTGCCGGCCTACAAACTGCTCGGCGGCAAGGTGCGCGACAACGTGCGCGTCTATAACGGCTCGATTCGCCAGAAGCGAACGGGGGACCGGCCGGAGGATTACGCCGCTGACGTGAAATGGATGATGGAGCAGCCGCAGAATTTCTTCATGATCAAGCAAGGGATCTCGTTCCACTCCAACATGACGGACACCATCGAGGACTTCCATTACGGCGTGAAGCAGAATAAGGCCGGCTACCACGGTGCCATGGATCAGGGCGTCATCAGCGAGCGCGGTTTCAACCACATGCTCGACTGCGTGATCGCGATGAAGGAAGTGCTGGGCGACAAGGTCAGCCTGGCGCTCGACTGCGGCCCGGGCTGGATGCTGCCCGATGCGATCAAGTTCGCTCGCGCGGTCGAGAAGTACAATTTGATGTGGCTCGAGGACATGCTGACCGGCGACTATGTGCCGTGGGTCAATCCGCAGGCGTATCGGGAGTTGACCACCTCCACCTCGACGCCAATCCATACCGGCGAGCAGATCTACCTGCGGCACAATTTCAAGGAGCTGATCGAAACGCAGGCGGTGCGCGTCATCGGCCCCGATCCAGCCGATATTGGCGGCATTGCCGAGCTCAAATGGGTCGCCGAGCACGCCTGCATGCACTCAATTCTGATGGCACCGCACGGCACCGCGAACGGCCTTCTCGGCCTCGGCGCGCTGATCAATGTGTGCGCCACCCTGCCCGCCAACTTCATCGCGTTCGAATGCCCGAGCGCTTCCGACCCCTGGTGGGAGGACCTCGTAATCGGCCTGCCGTCAGAGATCGTGAAGGACAGCATGGTGGACTTGCTGGAAGCGCCGGGGCTGGGCCTCGATATCGACGCCGAAGCAGCCAGGAAGTATCTCCGGGATGAGGATGCAGGCTTCTTCGACTGAACCATCCTTCTTGCGCCACCCTGCACTGCGCGGACTGCTTCACGCAACCTGTCATCCGGAATGACCGTTTCGGCCGACGAACGAACCCGCTGCGCGGGAGGGGCGCCTGCGGTTGAGGTAGAGATCAAGAACCGGTCGTCGCGCTCGCGTTGAGCGTCGTTCGGCTCGAGCAGAGCATGGC
>NZ_JAMYNR010000054.1:0-19651 GCF_040319155.1 Mesorhizobium sp. M0954
AATGCGTTCTCGAAGCTCGGAAATGGCAGCAGGGGGCGCCGATACACTCATCTGACCCTGGAAACGCGGAAAGCCTGTGATATGTTCTACATTTGTTCTCGTCGTGGCTAAGAGTCAACCGGGATGATGTCGTGTCCCTGCGGAAGGAGACATTCGATGCTCGGGCCACATCTTCAATGCAAAAATGCCAGTTCCATTTTTGGAAAAGGCCATGCAGATCCACATGCAGCGCATCGTCGGTTCGTTCGTCGGCTCCGCCTACGGCGCCGGGAAATTCTACAGCCGCGCGGTCACCGAGGCCCGTGATCTGACCACGAAACTCTCCAACGATACCAGAGACGAGGACCTGGACGGCCCGGTAGGCTTCGATAATCGCGCCCAACGCAAGCGCGAGTTCGTAGCCGACATGGGCCTGCAGGCCCACGTGCTTCGCATGGCAGCCGAAGGTGCCGTCTCGGCTTACGAGGACATCACAGGCGAAACCTGGAAGCCCTACGCTCGCTCGGTCGAGCAGCCTGCAAACTCGGTCGACCAAAAGGCCGTAACGGTCCAAATGGCAGCCTTCGAATAGGACGATCGCGGGGCTTTGCCCCGCCTTCCTTCAGCGTCCGCGACGCCATTGCGACCTGGTTCTGAAAAAGAAAAAAGGGCCGACGGAAAACCGCGGCCCATAACGTGTGAAGGTCATGGACCTCCAGAGGGGAACAGCTGCTGCGGCGGAACTGGGAGGAAGCCGCCATGTGCATGAACTGAAGTCTGTATGCACGAATCACGCTGCACTTAATTTTTGTGCAGTGCAGCTATGCCTTCGCGGCTCGTTTGACCGCAATCGTCGCACTGGCGGTTTTCGCTTTGATAGGCCGTTCAAGCCAACCCTACCCGGTGATCAACGGCAACTTATGTAGCCACCGATCCGTGGTGACTTGATCCAGCACGAAGGCCGCAACGTTTTCGCGCGAAATGGAGCCTCCGCGGAACTGGTTCAAGTTCGTGAGCGTCTGGATCGTGGTGCGTGCAGGCTTGTTGTTGAGAACTGAAGGACGGACAATAGTCCAATCCAGATCGCTGCCCTTGATGATTGCCTCCTGACGATTCTTGTCGGCGTAAACCTTGCGCAGGAGCAGAGGGAAGATCAGCTTGTCGAAGAGGAAACCGCCGTGCCCTGCGCTGTCGCCAGCGCCCATACCGGTGATGGCGACGAGACGCGAGACGTGTTCCGCTTTCATGGCGCTGACAAGCGCTCGGGTCGCGGTCGAAAGAAGGGTGACTTCGCGAAATGCGCTTGCGGGTGTGCCGAGCGCGCTAATCACGGCATCGCGACCCTTGACGGCCTGGCGCAACACCTTCTCGTCACGGGCGTCTCCAACGACGATCTTCACTCCCTTCATGTTTGCGGCCTTTTCCGGCGAGCGCACCAGGAGGGTGACATCGTAGCCGCGGCTTACGGCCTGGCTGACGATATGGCGGCCGGTCGGCCCGGTGGCACCGAGCACCAGGATATTCGGGACGGCGGCGAAACGTGTTTCAAAGACGGGTGTGGTCATGATTTTGGTCCTCTTGAAAGCCTGGCGCCTCTCAGGAGGCCGCCCTGTTGGGTTGGATGCTGGTGATAATCAGAGGCGGCCCTCTGCGAGCAGTTCGCGGGTCCGCTTCAGCGTCGACAGCAGGGCCGACTTGTAGCCCTTGTCGCTGTCGAACTGCGTCTGCTCGGCCTGTTCCTCTGGGCCATCAGCCTCCTTGCCGCGCAGGCCGAGATAGCAGTAGAACTTCAGCTGCAGTGCGCCGGCTTCGTCCTCGAGAAGCTCATTGATAATGGCGCCTTCGCGTGGGCCGGTTGCCTGGAAGAAGGTGACCTTGCTCTGCGGCTCGAGGGTGATGATCTCCCTGATGTCAGAGCCGGCGATGGTGGCTTCGCGCACGAAGTGGGTATCACTTTCCTCCACGACATCGCAGCGGGTGCAGAGACCCGGCGGGAGGAACAGGCGCGCGTCGCGCGCCTTCAGTTCCAAACCCTTCCATACTTGCTCCCGGGTGAGCTTTGTTTCGCCTTCCGGATTCACCGGGACGGTTGCGGTCGAATAGATCATGTTGATGGTCCTTTGTTTGAAATTGTGGCTGATTGCCTCAGGCAGAGGCAGCAGTTTCCGAGGCAAAGTCGCGGTAGGAGCGGAGCGGACGTCCAAGAAGCGTCGTCAGGCGCTCGACATCACTGCCCTCGGGCAGCATGCCATCGGTCAAAAATCGCTCGCCCATCATGCGCATGTCGTAGGCCATCCATGGCGGCATGAACTGCTTGAGGTTCTGCTCGAAGGCAGCCGTATCGCCGCCACCATAGTTGATATGGCGAGCGAGCACGTCCGACCAGATCGCGGCGATATCCGCTCCGGTAAGGGTATCGGGACCGACCAGGTTGATGCGAGTGATCGGGAGCGGCTGTGCGGCCTGTTCGCGGCGCAGCAGCTCAAGGGCAGCAACCTCGGCGATATCGCGAACGTCGATCATGGCAAGCCCCTTGTCGCCGACGGGCATCGGGTAAACGCCGTAGCCAGCGATGACGTCCTTGATCGTCAGATCGTTCTGGATGAAGTAGGCCGGACGCAGGATGGTAGCGTGAAAGCCCATCTGCTCGATCATCCGCTCGACGCCGAACTTACCGGCGAAGTGCGGCACGTTCACGTAGACGTCCGGGTGAATGACTGACAGGTAGACGATCCGTTCGACGCCAGCCGAGCGGGCGACGTTGAGGGCGATCAAAGCCTGGGTGAACTCGTCTGGTGCGACAGCGTTCAGCAGGAAGAGCGTCGAGACACCGTCGAAGGCGGTACGTAGGGAGTCGACGTCCAGGAAGTCACCTTTGACGACGGCAACACCTGCCGGGAAATTGGCCTTGGAGGGGTCGCGGACGAGAGCGCGGACATCAGCGCCGCGGTCGACGAGGTGATGGATGACTTGGCCGCCGATATTGCCAGTGGCGCCGGTAACGAGAATGGTCATTGGATTTTCTCCGGGTTGGTGTTGCTTGACACCCGGAATATGGCTGGTTCATTCTTAAACCAATAGGCTGCTAATTTGGACAGTTCGTCTCACAAGTGGAACGATTATGGATCTCGTCGCCCTTGCCGATTTCAACCTTGTCGCGCGTCACGGTGGCTTCGGCAAAGCGTCGCGGGCGTCCGGCCGTCCCAAAGCGACCTTGTCCCGACGGGTTACGGAACTGGAGGCTGCCCTTCAACTTCGGCTCTTTGAACGTGGCGCGCGCAACCTCAAACTCACTGAGGAAGGACGCGCCCTTCATGAGCGGACAGCCTCTCTGCTGACGGAGCTCGACGAAACGGCGGCCACCATCGCGGCGGGCGGGGACAAGCCGCGCGGCAGGTTACGGATCAGCGCGCCGCTGCTGTTTTCGCAGACAGCCATGGGCAGGATCGCGGCGGGCTTTGCATTGAAATATCCCGACGTGCGGTTGGAAGTCACGACAGAGGACCGAGCCGTGGACATGATCGAGGAAGGTTATGATCTGGTCATCCGGGTCAATCCAGACCCAGACGAAAGTCTTGTCGGCCGAGCCTTTCTGCATGATCGCCTGGTCGTCGTGGCAAGCCCCGATCTGCTCCGGCCGGCCGCAGATCTCTCGGTGCCAGGTGTCGTGCGTGGGGCCAGCGATCGGCAGACCTGGAACGTCGTGACTTCAGAAGGATCCGCGACGATCGGGATCGAGCCCATTCTCGCACTGTCGTCCCTCATCATGGTTCGGGATGCCGTGCGAACCGGCGTAGGCGCTGCTCGTATGCCGATTTCGCTGGTGAGTCACGACCTGGCCGACGGCACTTTGCTGCACTGGGGTGATATCGAGGGTTCCGAGATCGCGCTGTGGGCGCTTTACCCGTCGCGGCGTCTGTTGAGCGCGCGTGTATCTGCCTTCCTGGATTTTCTGAAGCAGGCTTTTCCCAACGGAACGCCCGATGAACTGGCGACCTACATCGGCAAGTGAGGGGCCAAAGCAGCCTGCTCCACATTTTGCAATCGGGCCGGCGTTACCCAGCGGTGTTTACCCGCGAATAGGCGCCGGGCGGCATTCCCACATGCCGACTGAACGCGACGCTGAAGGCGCTTGCCGAGCCATACCGACGCGTTGCGCAATCTCCGCCGTGGCAACATCCTTGCGAAGGAATTCCTTCGCCAGCGCCATGCGCCGCCGATCGCGTATTCCATCGGGGCCATGCCAACCTCCCTCCGGAAACGATCGAAGAAGGTCGAACGGGACATGGCAGCATCCCGCGCGAGTGTTTCCACCGTCATGCTGCGATCTGGATTCGCGTGAATCCGGCGCAAGGTCGGTGCCAGCAGCGGATCGCCCATACCGCGCAGGAGACCGGGTGGGGCCGCGGCGCTTGCCGTTGAACGCAAAGCTTCGATCAACAGCACCTCCAACAACCGGTGAAGCACCATCTCACGG
Organism: Mesorhizobium sp. M0954; assembly: GCF_040319155.1. NCBI lineage: Bacteria > Pseudomonadati > Pseudomonadota > Alphaproteobacteria > Hyphomicrobiales > Phyllobacteriaceae > Mesorhizobium > Mesorhizobium sp. M0954. Next base: position 4,457 of record NZ_JAMYNR010000054.1, read on the forward strand.
GCGGTCCGGTCGGCTCTCGTTTCGTCGTTTATCATCCCGACCAGCATCATCAGCCGCTCTTCGCCCTGGACGTGGATAACCTCTGGTAGCAACGAGACGAGAAGAGTCTTGTCATCCGAGCCAAAGGCACAATGGCCAACCATCGCCTTGATTTCGGCGGTCGCTTCTGGGTCACCGAGCCGGAAGACACCCGGGCTGGTCTCAAGACGTTGGGCAAGGGCTCCGCGAGGCGGCGGTTCCAGGCTGCTCATCGTGAACGAGAAGATTTCCGGAACCAGCACGAAGTCGCCGGCCATCAGCAACATCGGAGCAGCTGCCCCATGTCGAACTCGTCGCGGACGATTCCGGACATCTCCTCCCGGCGGAACGCGAAGCCGTAGTCGAACAGGAAGTCGTCGCCGTAGCCCGACACGTAGGGCATCGTCCACCCGCGCTGTGCCTTAGTCGCCACCAGCTTCTCCAGCGGCGCCCGCGACATCGCGATGAGCGTCACGTCGCGGTCGTTCACGTGCGTGACCATGCCGCCCAGCCCATCGCCGACCGAGGTGCAGCCCGGGCACGCCATCTTCCAGTCCTCCCCGAACATCAGGTGATAGATGAGGAGCTGCGCGCGGCCATCGAACAGCTCCGGCAAGGACTTCGGCCCGTCGTCGGTGGCGAAAGCGTAGTGCTTCTCGACCGGAACCCAGGGCAACTCACGCCGCTGCTTGGTGACGCGCCGTTCGTGCGCCGCCAGCTCCCGCTCGGCCGCCAGCAGCTCCTTGCGGGCGGCCTGCCACTCCTGCTCAGTCGCGACCTCCATCCGACCTCCCTATGTTCGACCTCGTCCTTGTTGAAACCGCGCGGCAGCGGAAAACTCATCGGCACCTCGAAGTCGACGACCTCCGCGACCCGTCCGTCCTCGAGGGCCTCGAGGCGCAGGACGGACAGGGCGAGTGGACGGTAGCCCGGCTCACCCGACGAGCACAAGAGCAGCATCGTCTGGTTGGTCCCGAAGCGGTCGTTCCATCGAGCCGATTGCTACCCGCGGGACGCGCCATTTCCTGACTTTGCCGTTTACGCCGCAAGGTCGCGGCTCGAAATCAAACCGGACGGTCATCCGATCCTGTCCTGGGCTCCAGCGGCAGGTTTTGCATCGGGATCGTCATGCAGACGTATTGCCACGATCATTGCGCTCGTGAACCCGCCCCGCGTCTTCCGGCGATCTGATCGCCTGTCGCGAGCGGCTCAGGTGCTTTTGAGCGTGCCGTTCATCCCTTCCGGATAGAAGCCGCCCTTGCTCACTCCGTCCTTGTCGTTGAGATAGACGATCCGGAGCACCTCCTGCGGTTTTCTGGTGAAGGCGATTGCGTCCGGCGTTGAAGGAATGATGTTGGCTTTTCCGTCCACCTGGATCCCCTCGTCCTTATCGTCCGATCCGTCGATTTTGTCTCGGGCCTCGGAGACAGCGTTGGCGGCCTTCCAGGCTTCCTCTCCCTTCCGGTATAGCGTCGATCGCGCCATTCCCATGTGATAGGCTTCGACCGCAAGAATGCCTGCAGCGGCGGCGAGAAAATCCTTGTTCTTTAGAACTGTCGCCGCACCCGCATAGGCGGTGACGCCGACATCCTCGAACAACATCCCGCCGAGAACGAAGTTCGTCTCATTGCCGAAGGGGTCGAAGTCCGCACCGAGACCAGCCGCTTCCGCGACGGCTTTGAACCCTGCGTCGAAATCGATGGCCGGCCTGTCGACGACGTTCTTTCCAAGCGTCTTGCGGTAAAATCGGACGTGCGCGAGTTCCTTTTCCGCAACTTCCTGCATGAATTCGCCGATGGCCGGCGTCTCGAACGAGACTTGCTTTCCGCCAACGACGTCGCCGGATTTCGAGCCGGCATCGGCTGCGTCGATGCCTTTTCCGGTGGTGCCGCGGAGATAGTATTCAGCCTCCATATATTCGAGGTTGAGCGCAAAGCGGAAAATGTCTTCGTCCTGCACGTCCTCCTGGGCATAGGCGCGAGAAACCGGCGTCAGGCCCGTGGTGGTGGCGAGGTTGCTCCCAAGCCGAACTGCAACGCGCGACGGCGCGAAATATGAATTGAAGGCGTGACACGGATCCTGACTTCCTCCCAAAAGCCCGCCGGTATCACCTGTTGGCACCTGATCGCGGGCCAGCCTTTCTAACCCCGTAAAACTCGATAAATGTTCCTTCGGTTGTCGCGCATTTTCGCCAAATGTTGTGCTTCGAATCCGAGCCATGACCTTGAGCTGATTATGGGCGACTGATGTCTCTCGTCTTGTCGAGAAGCTAGAGATCACAACTGCATCGATGTAGCCTTTTATGACCAGTGATATCTACGTCATAGGCGTCATTTGCGCTGGCCGGTGCTTCGGCGCCAATACACAAGCGAACGCCGATTGGCTTATTCGATCGAAGCCAAGGGCGACACGGCCGGTCCGTTCAAGGCGGTGCCATCAATGGCAAAGTGCGAGCCGTGGCAGGGGCAATCCCAGCAGCGTTCCAGCGAGTTCCAATGAACATGGCAACCGACATGAGTACATGCGGCCGAGCGCTTGTGGAGCGTGCCGTCCTCATCGCGAAAAGCCGCGACTTTGGTAAGCCCTTCGCGCACGATAGCGCCCTCTCCCGGCCGCAGCTTGTCGGCGGAATCGATTTCGCCAGGCGCGATATACTCGGCAAAACTCTTGATCGCTGTCGCATTCTCCGCCAGGTAATCGCCGATCGCGCGTGCCGTCTTGCGGGAGGGTTCGTAAAGTTCCCGCCAGGGGCTTTCCCCCTTGAGAATCAGGTCGGAAATCAACAGGCCTGCCACGACCCCATGGGTGATGCCCTGGCCGGAATCGCCGGTAGCAACGAAGACACGCCGGTCACCGGGATTGCGACCGATGAACCCGGCATAGTCGACGGTCTCCATCACCTGCCCGGACCAACGGTTGGTTTCCATGCCGACATCGGGCACCAGCCTTTTGGTCCAGGCCGCCAGGGCCGCGAAGCGTTTGCCGGCATCATCGGCCCGTCCTGTTTTGTGGTCTTCACCTCCGACGATCAGGAAGTCGGTCCGACCTTTGCCAGGCTGAAGCCGAACGTAGTGATAAGGGTCTTCAGTATCCCAATACAGCGCATCCGGTAGGATATCGCGCGCGATCTCGAATGACATTGCGTAGGTCCGATAGGGCGCTTGTTTGGTATGAAGGGCGACCCGATCGTTGATCGGCGAGTTGGTGGCGACAACGGCCGATTTGGCAGACACGGCAAAGCCTGAGACCGTGGTTACGCGCACGCCGCCGTCAGTCTCCTCGAGTTTGTCGACGATGGTATCCGCATAAAGCGCGCCGCCGCGCGCGCGGATGCCGGCAGCCAGCCCGCGGAGATATTTGAGCGGGTGGAATGTCGCCTGATTGGAATAACGAAGGACGGGCGCGTCCGAAAACCCAGCAAGCGGCACGCCCACGATTTTCTCGACGTCGACTCCGATCTTCAGAGCGGCGTCCAGTTCGCGCTCGATGACGGATTCCTTTCTGCCTGACGCCGGAAACAGAAAGCCGTCGAGGCGGCGGAAATCACACGCAATACCCTCCGCCTCTTGGATTGCTTGGATACGGGCGATAACGGCCGACTGGCTTCGGTAGTAAATCCGCGCCAGTTCCTCGCCGCGCAATTTGATCAGTTCCGAAAAATAATCGTCGCAGATCGATGACAGATGCGCGGTGGTGCGTGCCGTCATGCCGCTTCCGATCCGGCCGCGATCAAGCACTGCCACCTTTTGCCCGGCGACGGCCAGTTCGTAGGCGACCGACAGTCCGGCAATGCCAGATCCGACGACCACGACATCGACCTGTTCACTCCGCTCGAGCGGAACCGCCTCAGGCGCGACTTCGGTTGCCGCCCAAAGCGATACAGTCCTTTCATCGCTGACATTCATGGCGGAACTCTCCAGGGCATCGATCAGGAAATGGACGCGAGGGGCTAAAAGTTCCCGCTGCGTTTGTACGCCGATCTAATGCGCTAAGCTCCACGGACTGCGCAGGTGGGAAGCACCCCCTTCGCGCGGGTTTCCAGGCCAGCTGTTTCAATCGCCAGTTCGAAGCGTTAGCCGCATTCGCGGACAATTGCCGTGGTCCGCCAACAGCGAGAACGCTGGCCACATCTGACAAGGCGCAACCAGTACGTGACCGTGTAGTGTCTGGACGATCTTGAAGGCATCCCCATGCAGTGTTCTATGAGTAGACACCTCGAAGTTCCAGGATACGATGCTATGCGACTTAAATGGCCGCGCCCGATTGTCGCCGTTTGGGGCGCGCCTGACCGTCCCGGCCTTCAGGACCACGTTGCCTCGGCCGATACCCACTGATGGAATGCGGCGATACGAGGGTCGGTCCAGCAATCTCTTCTGCAACACAAGTAATAGGCCTCCGTGTCGTCAGAGATCTGCATATCCTTGAACGGCAGGACCAGTTCTCCCTTGGTGATCTCTTCGTGGAGCACAGAGAAGGTCTCCGATCGCGACGCCCTGGCCCATGGCCGCGGCACGATAGGCCATATCGGCACTGGGAAAGACCTCACCCGAGTTCACGTCAAGAAGGTTCGGCACAAATCGCCCAGCCCAAACTTTCCAATCGTGCCGATCAGACGTTTCATGCAGCAGGTTATGGTGAACCAGGTCGGCAGGAGAGGTTAGTGGCACCCCTCTCTCCAGCAGCTTTGGAGAGCAAACTGGGGTGCCGAACGATTGCAACACTAGCACCGCGTCGATATCTTTGGGCCCATTTGGATTACCGCAGTCAAAGGCGAGATCGAACTCACCTCCGAAGAAAATTTCCCAATCATAAGGAGCGGTCGTTAGCAATGGCGTGCAATCGGTGTCCGGGTAACATCACGTCGAACTCGACATCAAAGACCAGTTGGAGGTCGCATATCAGCCGATCGAGCGTGTGTATTTTCCAGAGATGGGCATTGCATCGGTGGTCGCCACCATGACCGGTGGGCGGCAAAGCGAAGTCGGCATCGTCGGCCACGATGGCATGACAGGGGTTGCCGTTATCCTCGGCCAAGACAGGTCTCCCAATGAAACCTATATCCAGGTCGCCGGCAATGGCTGGATTCTGCCCGTTGAAGACCTTCGCGCTGCGATTGCAGCAAGCCAGTCCCTTCGCGAGTCGCTGCTTCGCTATGCCCACGCGTTCCTCGTGCACTCGTCCCGGACCGCGCTGGTCAACGGCCATTCCAAAATCGAGGAGCGGTTGGCCCGCTGGCTGCTGATGGTCCAAGACCGCGCCGAAGGAAACAAGATCTACCTGACGCATAAATTTCTGGCGACCATGCTTGGTGTGCCCGGCGCCCCGGCGTTACCACCGCTCTCCAAATGCTTGAACATCGGGGGCTGGTTCACGCCAAACGCGGCGAGATCGCAATCGTCGATCGCATTGGAATGATAAAACTCACACACGGTGCTTACGGCGAGGAGGAGCAAAGTCACTTCGGCCTAGCCTCCGCCTAACTGTTCGGAATCGGACAAACCCTTGCAGGCTGCCGAATTGGTGCTGAAGCGCCGCGTCGCCGAGGCCGGGCTCGACCCGCAAGCCTTCTCCGCCCACGGCCTGCGCTCCGGCTATCTTACCGAAACCGCCCTTCGCCAAAAAGACGTACAACCGCTCTGGAGCCCGGTCGGGTGGGGCTCGGTTGCCTGATGCACGACCATTTTTTTGCAGCCGCCCACAGTTAAGAGCGCACAACCAGCGGCACGAGGCCCTCGTGTCGCTGGTCGAGATAGCAGACGATGCGGTCGCCGACGCGCTGAAAAGTGAGGTCGACCTTCACGTCACCGACCGCTAAGTGCCGGAGGACGATGTTGTCGATGCCTATCGGCAGCCGAGGGCGTTCGACATTGATCTCGCCCTTCCAACCATCGATCCGAATCCCCAGACAGGCTTGCAGCATCATGAAGGCGGATCCGGCGGACCATGCCTGTGGCAGACAAGCCACGGGATAGGCCACTGGCGCATCACCGATCGCACGCGTAAACCCGCAGAATAGCTCCGGGAGCCGCATGTTGAAACGGACCGCCGCCTCGAACATGCTGCTCATAAGCTTCACGACACTGGTGCGCTCCTGGTAGCGGGCGAGCCCAGCGGCACAGATTGCCGTATCGTGCGGCCAGATCGAGCCGTTGTGATAGGACATCGGATTGAATGGAAGCTCGTCGTCGGCCAAAGTCCGAACGCCCCAACCGCTGTGGAGATGGGCTGATAACAGCTGCTCGGCAACTGATTGCGCCCGTTCAGCTGACGGTAGCCCGACATAAAGCAGGTGACCGGGGTTGGAGGCGCGCACCGCGCATTGCTTGCCTTCGCCGTCGATTGCCAAGGCATAGAAATTGCGGTCTGACATCCAAAACTGCGTCTCCACTGCGTTGCGGATCCTTTCTGCCATGCCGCTCCAGTGCGCTGCCTTGGCGACATCGCCGCGCTTGGCGGCCAGCGCAGCCATGCCTTGATAGGCTGCGAAGACGTAACCTTGCACCTCGACCAGTGCGATTGGTCCCCTGGGTATCGTCCCATCGCTATGGAAGATAGCGTCTGCGCTGTCCTTCCAGCCCTGGTTGAAAAGCCCCGTATCTGCCGCCCTGCTGCAGGTCACGAAACCCTCTCCGTTGCGGGCTCCTACCTCCTCCATCCACGCGATGGCCGCACACAGCGAGTCCCACATGCGATCGACGAACTCGTCATCGCCCGTGCGATCGGCATAGGACCAGGCCAGGTAAACATAGAGCGGAGTGGTGTCGACGCCGCCGTAGTAGCGGCCGAACGGTAGCTCTCGCAGCACAGCCATCTCCCCCTTGCGCGTTTCATGCATGATCTTGCCGGGCTCGGCATCGTCAAATATCGAAGTCTCTGTCGACTGATAGCGGGCAAGGAACGCCAGGACCCCGCGGGCAAGGTCAGGGTTGAGCCACAGCATTTGCAAGGCGGAAATGACGCCGTCGCGGCCGAAGGCTGTCGAGAACCAGGGAATACCGGCGTACGGATAAGGCCCGGTCTCCAGATCAGTGGTCAGCAACGCTATGTCGGCGCGGGTGCGCGTGAGCCAGTCATTGAACACGCGGCCGGAGCTGAAGACGGTGGCGCCCTGTCGACGCTTTGAGCGCATGGCAAACCGCGCTCGCGCCGCGGCCGCGCGGAAGCGATCACTGGACGGGATTTCCTCGCTGTGACCGACCTCCAGATGGAGCGCTCTGCTGTCGCGCATGCCCACCAGAATGAGGAACTCGGCGTGATTGGGGTGCATCTGATGGGGCGTCATCGAAAACGCGATGACGGATTGGCGCTCCACATTGTCGAGGCCCTCGTAGCGAAACGTCACTCTTGACTCGCCCACCCGCGCTTCATGCGCGCGACCGCGCCGGCTGCGCGTAGTGCCGCGCACCTCAAACATGTCACGGAAATCGGCGTCGAAGTCGAACCGGACCGGCAGCAGCACATCGCGCGCGGAGTAGTTCGTGAAGATGACGCGCTCGAACATGCGGTCTTGCCAGATGAACCGGGTCCGATCGATGTGCACGACACCCGGCAGCGTTTCACTACCGTTCGGCCCGATGGTGGCCAGATTTGTCAGATTGGCGGTGAATAGGATGTTATCTTGCGACAGCGAGGCGCCAAGCAGTGTGGGCATGCGGCCGCCGACGAACAGACGGAAGCGCGACAGCACACGCGTATCGTCGCGGAAAAGCCCGTCGCCGGTGCCGCGTATGTCGCCGTAGCTGTCCGCGACGATGAAGCAGTCCTCGTGCTTGAGAGCAAATTGCCTATGCGGCTCGCGCGGCGCCGATTCGTCGAGCGCCGGGAGAGCCACAGCGGGATCAAGCTTGCGTGCTTCGACTTCAGTGGTCAATTCAGCCCTCCTGTTCGAAAGAGACTTGGGCGGTGGAGACTTGGGCTGCGCAGGCACACATGCTTCCCTATAAGGCCGGCGCCGAACCATTCTCATCAACAGCGTCTCGCGTCGATCCCGCACTCGGCGCGCGATCGCGGAGAGCCTCGTTCTAATTCTTGGCGAATGATTGGCGAATTCTGCTGTAAAGCGCGATCAAAAGCGGCTCGAAGCCGATCGGTTCTAGGCCGGTTCGATCAAACAGGCCTGACCAGCTGCATTTCAGCGCGGCCATTTCGAGAGCCAAATGCAAATCGCTTGTTGCCGGCGAGCGAGCGGTAGACCGCCATATAGTCGCTGCACATGCGCCCGACCATGAACCGCCTTTCAAAAGTTTCCCGTACCCGTGCGCGATCGAGACCGCCTATCCGCCGTACAGCCTCCACAGCTTCGTCGACGCTGTCCACTATCAATCCGGACACGCCATCATCGATGACCTCTGGAACGGCGCCGCGGTTGAAGGCTATCACCGGGGTGCCGCAGGCCATTGCCTCGATGGTTACAAGGCCGAACGGTTCGGGCCAGTCGATCGGAAACAGCAGCGCTGTCGCATTGCCCAAAAACTCCGCCTTCTGCTGCTCATCGATCTCGCCAATGAACTCGACATTCGAATATCGAAGCACCAGGGGCTCAACTCGCTCCGCCCAAAATGATTGGTCAACCGCGTCGATTTTGGCCGCGATCTTCAGCGGCATTCCAGCGCGGGCGGCGATTTCTATCGCCACTTCCGGGCCCTTTTCCGGTGAGATGCGGCCAAGAAATGCCAGATATCCCGAGGCTTTCCGCCGGAATGGAAGAATATCACGCGGCAGGCCATGGTAGACCGTTCCGAGCCAATTGACCGGCGGCATGGGCCGGCGCTGGTCATCGGAAATCGAGACCAGCGGAATGTCGTCGAACATCGCGTAAAGCCGCGCCAGGAACGGAAGGTCGAGCCTGCCATGAAGCGTGGTAACGGTTCGCTGCGCAAACTCTCGAATTATCGGAAAGTGGAGAACATCGACATGAAAATGCAGTGCATCGAATTCATCCGCCCGTTTACGGACCTGTTCAAGCATCATGATGTGGTAGGGAATATGGTTTTGGGACTTGGGATTCAGGCGCAGTGCAACATCGCAACACGCCACCAGTTCGGCCGAAGTGCGTGAATCACCGCTGGCGAACAAGGTCACCTCGTGGCCCTGTCGAACCAGCTCTTCCGTCAGATATGAAACGATGCGCTCGGTCCCGCCATAGAGCCTGGGGGGTACAGATTCGATAAGAGGTGCAATCTGGGCGATCTTCATTTTTGCAGGACATCGTGAAAGTGAAAAGTCGGCCTTCAACGAAAGCGGGCGACGCGCACACCTCTCCTTGTATTGCACCGACGCCAACTCTCGAATTGCTAATATGTTCCCGGGAAGATCACCCATCGTGACGTTCGGGCTAGGCAAGGCTTGAGGGCCTAGGTCCTGATCTTTGCGGAATGTTCGCGGGGTGCGGGCATTCCGGCATGGCATCGACCGCGAGCGCCGGCATCAAGGTGATCATATTCTGGGTCAACGTGGCGTGTCGAAGCCGCTTCAGCGGGGCCGAGTTTATTCGCAGAAGAAGCATCATTCTCCAGATCCCCCCTGTAGCGCGAGGCGCGTCCGTGGCAGAACTTTGGCATGGCACGCCTTGGCCCGCTGCTGGCATTTTTAGCGCTCTATGCCGCAATGTATGCTGCATTCGGGACAGCGTCCCCGTTCTGGCCACGGTATTTTGAGGCGCGCGGCCTGACACCTGAAGAGCTGGGCGTTCTGTTCGGGCTAGGCAACGCAGCCCGGCTGATTGCCGGACCGCTCGCCAATCGAATTGCAGATCTTCTCGGTGCCCTCCGCATCACCCTGGCGGTCTGCATCGGGATCGCGGCAGCGGCGACGCTTGGGCTGGCTGCCGTGCAAGGCGTCTTTCTTCTGTTGGTCGTCTATCTGGCCCAGTCAGCCGGGCTGGCACCGATCACAACCCTCGCCGACGCCCTTGCGGCGCGCGCATCGGTGCGCGAGCCGGGTTTTGAGTATGGTTGGGTGCGGGGTGCGGCATCAGCGGCCTTCGTTGCTGGCACCCTCGCGGCTGGCCAGGTGCTCGGAGTTTTCGAGCTGGATGCGATTATATGGATGTACGCCGCGCTGCTCGCCGGAGCGTTGGCTGCCGCCGCGCTGGTGCCGGAATCAGACACCGGCGCCGAGCGGGCTGCGGACCCGGTCGGGCAAAGCGTAATCGGCGGGCTGCGCGAGCTGCTCGGTCTCCTGACTTTCCGGCGCATCGTCATGATTGCGGCGCTGATCTATGGCAGCCATGCAATGCATGACACCTTCTCGGTCATCCGCTGGACGGCGGCCGGGGTCGGCACGGCGGCGAGCAGCATACTTTGGTCGGAAGCCGTCGGAGCGGAGGTGGTGGTGTTCGTTGTGGTCGGGCCGATCCTGCTGCGCCGGCTTGGCGTGGCCGGGGCCGCTGCTCTGGCCGCGGTGGCCGGAATCCTGCGCTGGGTCGTGGAAGCGGAAACGGCGGCGATCTGGATGCTTGCGTTCGTGCAACCGCTTCACGGCATTACCTTCGCACTGCTGCATCTTGCCTGTATGCGTGTTATCGCCAGCAGCGTGCCGGCACATCTTGCCGCCACGGCGCAGGCCCTTTACGCGATCGGCCCGGGGCTGGCCACCGCGGGCCTTGTCTGGGTATCAGGTCAGCTTTATGGAGCCTATGGCCCGCCCGGGTTCCTCATGATGGCGGGACTCTGTGTGCTGTCCCTCCCGCTAGTAATTGGACTTCGTGAAAGGCCCCCACCATCAGATTGACGCGTATGAGGGCGATGGTCGCCGATTGTGCGAGCTTCTCAGCCAAGGGGTGGTAGCGGCGGAATGGGGAAGATGCCAGAGGGGCTCGTCAGCGCCCTCGAGCTTCGGCTTGAGTATTTGCACAAACGAGTCCAGCGGGGGGGGGTTATACCGAAGGCGGATGGGAAACAGCGACTGGAAGACAAGATCGTTCAGGATGCAACAGTCACGGTGCTCAATGCATCTATGAAGGCGACTTCTGCGGTTTCTCCTACGGGTTCCGGCCCGGAAGAGGACCACACGGCGCATTGGATGCCCTGTACATCGCGATTGACCAACGGGAGGTGAACTGGATCGTAGACGCCGACACCCAGAACTTCTTCGGGACGGTCAGTCAGGAAAGGCTGGTTCGCTTCATCGAACACAGGATCGGCAACAAGCGCATCATCCGCTTGATCCGCAAATGGCATAGACATGCTCGGACATGACCTCGCGAACGGTCGTGTTGCCGGCTGAGCGCTCCTCGGCGACACCGCGCATCACGATATCGCGGTCGGTCACCATGCCGACCAGCATGTCATTCTCCCGACCGGAAGGGCGCCGAGATAGTCGGCCCGCATTTTCCGGGCGGCAACCGCTATGAGGAAAGGCCTCTGTTCACTTGCTATGCGCCTTAATGTGCATATATTGTGCGTATGAGAGGTCGGAGATTTGCCATGACCCACGCACAGCTCGCACATTCCGCGGTGGTCTCAGGCTTTGTCGATAGCTTGCAGGAACCACGCACGCCCTATATCTCGCCGAAACGCCTGTCGCAGGCCCTCGGCGTGAAGGTGGCCAACCTGGCGCAGTTAACCGGTGTTCATCGCAACACGCTGCGCAATCCCGCATCGGAACGCCTGCAGGGCCGGATGCGCGAAATGGTGAAGGTGATTTCGGCCGCGACGGAACTCACCGGTAACGTCGACAAGGCGATCTACTGGTATCGCAACGAGCCCATCGCCGACTATGGCCATCGCACGGCGGCCGAGCTCGTTGCGGACGGCCAGGTCGAGGCGGTTCTGGCCTTCATCGGGGATCTCGAGAACGGGGCGCGCGGGTGAGAATCACCCACGTCGGCCCGGACGAGATCTTTCACCGCTATCTGACACCCAAATGGGCATTCCTGCCCATCAGCGGTGCGGGCGCGGCGATCGACGGCGGCCGCTTCAATCGACCGGGCGTCGAGGCGCTTTACCTGTCACGCGCGCCGCAAACGGCCCTCGATGAATACAAGCAGGGCGCCAGCATCATCCCGCCGGCCACCCTTGCAGCCTACAAGATCACGCTCGCCGAGGTCGCCGACCTTTCGCAGGGGTTCGACCCAAACGTCTGGGACGACATCTGGCAAGGATGGGATTGTGCGTGGCGCCAGATCGCCCGCATCGACAGGAAGGTCCCGCCATCGTGGAAGCTCGCGGACCTGGTCATCACGGCTGGGCTTCGCGGTATCCTGTTTCCGTCGCTGCGCCATGCCGGCGGCACCAATCTGGCGATCTTCTCGGCCAATCTTGTCGAAGAGGATCGCGTCGCGGTCCATGATCCCGATCATCGGCTGCCGCACGATCAGTCGTCCTGGTCCTGAATTGCCGCCTCTCGCCAAGGGCGCAACGACCTCTAGGGCACTTGGTCCTCAACGCGGTCAGCCTCTAATTCTTCCTCTTCGCCTTCCTCCTCCTCGCTCGCCAGCCCGGCCGGAATTTCTCCCGCCAGCAGCTTCTCCTTGCTGAGCAGTCCGGCGTCCTCGAGCGCCTCGAAATCGGGCAAGTCGCGCAGCGTGTCGAAACCGAAGTGCGACATGAAGGCTTTGGTCGTCACGTAGGTGTAGGGGGCGCCGGGCTGTGGGCTGCGCGGTCCCGAGGTGATGAATTCCTGCTCGCGCAGTACGCCAATCAGATCGCGTGAAACCTCCTTGCCGAAGAAGGATGACAGCTCGCCACGGGTGATCGGCTGGAAGTATGCAATGCACATCAGCACCAGCGCCTCGAACTGCGACAGGGGTTTTGACCGCGTTCTATCCGCGCCCTGGCCCGTTGCTGTGCCAAATGCACCGCGAATGACGTCGGCAAACGCTTTCCTGGTTCGGTGCTGCCATCCTCCGGCGACCGACACGAGCTCATAGGGCCGGTTGCGCAGTTCCTCGCGAATGTCGTCGATGATCAGATCGACGTTGCAGCTCTTTCCGACGACCCGCGCCAGCGTCTCACGCATGACGGGCTCGCTGGCGGCGAAGATGACCGCCTCAATCCGGCCCATCCATTCACGCCAGCGCAGCTCCGACGGCAGGTGCTCGAGTTCGGTATCGACCAGCAAGCGCTGGTTATCCTTTCGCTGAGTTCCCGTCCGGTCCGCCATCGCTACAGCCCATAGAGCCGGAAGGTCGGCCGACCCGACAATTCTCGCACGGCGCCAAAGTCGACCAGCCTGTCAAACAGGCGCCGCAGACCTCGCTCGCTCATGCCAGGAATGGGCTGGGACGCGACAATCGCATCGTCGGAGAGCAGTTTTTCGACTACAGCATCCGATCCCTTTGCCCGCAGCTTCGGTGCAACGGCGATGAGCCGCTGGGCACGACGATCGAGCTCGGCCGAAAGCTCGACGGCCCGCAGCGCGGCGCGCGCCTGAGCCACAAGGAGGCTCTGCACGCTCTCCCGGCCTGGCCCCTGGTCCCTCTCCGCCAGGCTGGTTATTCTCGGTCGCACGCCACGCGTGTACCCGCCCGATCCTGACTGCGCTCCCAGCAGCGGCACCGCATATTGCCAGCCCAGCCGTTGCGCGAGCAGGACGTCGGCGAGCCAGGACCCGAAACTGCGTCCGAAGCCATGGCGCTCAGCAGCCGCGAAGGCGCCGGTCAGCACCGCGACAACGCCCTCCGCCCCGGAAAGCTGGCGGAGATCCTCGATCAGATCGCTCACCGCCTCGTCGTCGCCTCCGTGACCGAGTTCGTCCAGCGCGGCGGCGAGCACAGCTTCCGTCAGCAGATCCTCTGCCGGCAGCAAAGTCAGCCGGCGCCAGGCGAGCAGGATGCGGCCGGCCGGCCCGACGTCATCGCCGGGACGGGTCAGACACACCGCGTCACGCAGGGCGCCGTCATCCTCGACGCGGCCCGCCTTTCGCGACGTCGAAGCTGCCGCCGCGAGCGCCAAGCGCTGCCGCCAGGCCCCGGCCCACCGCTCCTGCCGGCGCACGACAGCGTCGAGCGCGCCGATCGTTGCGCCTGCCACAACCGCAGCCTCGTCAAGGCTTTGCGGGCCGTCGACCGCCCGTCGCAACCAGGACGGCACTGGCGCCACGGTGGTGACCAGTTCGATCCCGGCAGGGTGAGCATTGTGGCGGAGCGACGGCTTGGGGCGAAGAATCATCGTCAATGAGGATGAACGAGCGCGGCGCTTCTGGCAACGATAATGCGAACAAACCGCCGCGCCCGTCGTAGCTCCACAACGAACGATAATGTTGCCTTATCATTCGTTGTTTACGAGGGCTAGGGAACCATGGTAGAATACGCCAGAAAGGTAGAATTTTGGAGTCTTTCGTGTCCCTGAACATCAAAAATCCGGCCACCGTGGCTCTCGCCGACGAACTCGCACGCCGCCAGGGTATCAGTAAGACAGCAGCCATTCATCAGGCCCTGAGCGAGCGCTTGCATCGCTTGGGCTTTGGAGAGACGGCTCAGGAGCGTCTGCTGGCAGAATTGCGCGCCATCCGAGAAAGAGTGGCACGATTGCCTGAACTGGATAGTCGCAGCGACGAGGAGATCATCGGGTATGACGAGCATGGAATCCCTAACTGATGGTGATCGACACCTCAGCTGTTGTAGCGATCCTTCGGAGCGAGCCTGAGGCAGCAAGGCTGGAACGAGCGCTGGTCTTGGACCCAATCCGTCTGGTCCCGGCAACCTGCGTGCTCGAGGCACGCATGGTGCTGGTCAGCAGGCGCGGCGAACACGCATTGGCCGAGATCGATCTTTGGCTGCGCAAAATCGAGGCCGACATCATTCCTGTCGACTCCGAATTGGTTGATCTGGCGACCCAGGGTTGGCTGACCTACGGCAAGGGCCACCACCCGGCGGCGCTGAATTTTGCCGATTGCCTGTCCTATGCTTTGGCAAAGCGTGCGGATGAACCGCTGCTTTTCATCGGCAAAGACTTCTCCCAAACGGATATCGAAGCGGCATGAGCATGGCTGGCGACGCGCAACGATCATCCGCTGCTTCCGGCGATGACGACATGCCCGACATCGTCGATATCGTCATGCAGATGGGCGATGCCGACCTAGCCTCGTCCCCTCCCCTTCCAGCCATTGCCAATCCCAGCCTGCCTGCGCATCTTGAGGCGCTCGCCGGCCGCGCGCGCGATTATATCGAGGCGGCGAGTTCGGCCAACACGCGCCGCGCCTACGCAGCCGACTGGAAGCATTTTTCGAGCTGGT
>NZ_JAMYNR010000055.1:0-16818 GCF_040319155.1 Mesorhizobium sp. M0954
CCCCCGGCCGCCCGGCCCATTCCGCTTCGCCGTCTTCACCCCCCCCCCCCGCTGCCGCTTGGGTTCCGGGCGGTGGTCGATACGCGGCGGGCCGAACCGGCCAAGGCCATGCAGGAACGCCAGCGCCGCAGCGATCAGGATCGTCAGTGTCAGCGCCAGGAACGGCGGCTCGACCAGAAGCTTGGCGAGGTCATATTTCCGCCCCGCGCCGTGCAGTGTCAGATCGAACATGACCAGACCCTTGCCAGGCCGCAGCCATTGGATTAGGTCGCGCGCCGCGGCCGCCTTGTCGGCATCTCCAAGCGCGGAATTGTTGATTAGGTCGGGGTCGGTCAGGATGAAAAAGGGTTTGTCTTGGAATTCGATGAGGACGGCCTTGCCGCTGCCTGCCGCAATGATCGGGTGATCGTCGGCAACCCATTGCATGTCTTGCGGCGCGGCGACGAGATGGCCCCGGATCTCGAGTTGCTCGACGGTGCTCCTGCCGACACCGAGCTTAGCCTTGGCGATCCGGCCGAGCCAATCGTTGACTACGGTGTCGGGCAAACGCTCGATTTTCATCTTCCATCCCTCATGCTGCTGGAGGGGCAAGGTCTGCCATTTGGGCAGCACGAAGAGAGTCTCGCGGTCATCGCGAAGCTCAAGAATGTGGTCGAGCGCCTCCGGATCGCTGTCGGGCGAGATGGTGACGATCAGCAGTATATCTCTGGCAAGGTCGTCTTCGGTCCGCGCCATCAAGGGCGCTTCGCCGGTGAGCCGCAGCCATTCCGCCAGGCCGGCGTAGCCGACGCCGCTTTT
The DNA here is from genome assembly GCF_040319155.1 of Mesorhizobium sp. M0954. Lineage (NCBI taxonomy): Bacteria > Pseudomonadati > Pseudomonadota > Alphaproteobacteria > Hyphomicrobiales > Phyllobacteriaceae > Mesorhizobium > Mesorhizobium sp. M0954. Next base: position 799 of record NZ_JAMYNR010000055.1, read on the forward strand.
CGACAGCGGCGTGGCGCCGCCATTGCCGGGTTGCCGGAAATCGGGAGCATAGGTGGACAGCAGGAAGAAACCGGCCGCCGCAAGGAGGCTGGCGAAAATCCCCCAAAACAGTGTCTTTCGATTGAACGGCTCCTGTGCCTCGACCGCCGGTGCGCTCACGTCCAGGCATCCCGGAAGGCGAAACGTTCATAGGCGCCGCGCGCCTGCCGCCAGCCTTCCGCGCCGACCGGCCGGCGCGCGAACAGCGCCGCCTCGACAATGCGGGCGATCTCGGTAAACGCATGGCGCGCCCTTCCCGGCAGGGAAGGGGCATTGGCGATGTCGCGCGCGGTGAGCGACGGGCGCAGGAAGTCCGGCAGCCGGCCGGCAATATCGGCGACGCTGCGCCGAAGCAAAAGGTGAACCGCCTCGTCGTAGTCGCCGCGTGCGGCCAGCGCATCCGCTTGCGACAACAGGATCTGCGCGGCGCCGGCGTCGGGGCGCCAGGCTTCTTCGTCTTCGACTTCGGGTCGGGCGCGCTGCCACGGCAGCCGCCAGGCGATGCCTTTCACCTCGAGGAAGACCAAAAGCAGGATGATTGCGACGCCCGATATCACCGCCCCCCAGAACAGATAGATCATGTAGGGACCGAGCCACGACAAAAAATCCTGCAGCGGTTTCAGCCATTCGGGCGGCTTCGGCGGCACATAGGCCGGCAGGTCGAACTGGATCGACTCATCGGCGATCAGCTGCTTGTGCAGATTGGTCAGCCGTTCGGCTTCCGCTGTGCCTGGCTGTGCCAACGCCACCCTCTCCCCTGCAACCTGTGGTTCCCCAGCCGACACTGGCAATGCGGCAAGACAATTGCAAGTGGACTAGACGTCGACCTCCAATGTTGGCACATTTAATGCGGGGATCACCAGCCGATATGCGGTGATTAAGCGGGGGACGCATCATGGTTTCAATGACATTGGAACGGTCGGACAAGTTTCGCATCGGCAGGGTTTTCAGCAACAGTTTTGCGGTTATCGGCCGCAATCCGGGTCTGTTGGTCGGACTAGCGGCTCTTTTTTCCGCCCTTCCGGCACTGGTGCTTAACCTTTGGAATTACAGCAATTTTGCCAACATCAATATTGCTAGTCCCGAAACTCTGGCTGTTGCCGATCCCTCGGCGATTCTACGCAACTCGTTAATATCGGTGGCTTTTGGCTTGATATATCTTGTGCTGGCTTTGTTGTTTCAATCATCACTGGTGAGGGCGACGATAGAAGACTTGAACGGCAAGCGCCCGGCAATCGGTGACTGCATCCAAATAGCTTTACGCTGCATATTCCCGACGCTTGGGATCGGGCTGGTGGTCTTTTTCGTCATGGTCCTCGGGGTTGTTGCGATTGCCGTCGCAGGGCTGATTATCCCGATCTTCGGGACGATCATCGCGTTCGTGATGCTGCTTGTTCCCGGCATCATGTGGTTGCTTGGTATATCGGTTTCCGTACCCGTGCTGATCCAGGAGCGCCTTGGCGTGTTTGGCTCGATGTCGCGGAGCCGCGCCCTGACGAAGGGCAGCCGCTGGTCACTATTCGGCCTTTTGCTGATTCTGTTCTTGGTGGCGATTGCCTTCCAAATGGCATTCGCTTTGGTGTTTGGATTGGCTTTCGCCCTTACCGGCAGCCTCTCGACCGTTGGCCTGATTGTGGGCGCGATTGGAAGCGCCGTTGTGTCAACGGTCGTGTCGACGGTAATATCGGTTGCCATCGCCGTTAGCTATGTCGAGCTGAGACAAATCAAGGAAGGCACCAGCGTCGAAGACTTGGCGGAAATCTTCTCGTAGCGACAAGGGATTTGCTGCCTTCATCGCGTCAGGATCGGTCTGGACTGGATAGGTAATATCGTGGCGTCAATAACGCTGGAACAGCCCGACAAATTTCGCATCGGCAGGGTTTTCAACGACAGCTTTGCCGTCATCGGACGCAATCCCGTTCTTTGCCTAGGGCTTGCCTTGATTTTCTCCGCCCTGCCGAGATTCGTATTTGCGCTCTGGTTCAGGAATACCGTTACGAATGTCGAGCATGGCGGCCCGGAATTCTCGGTTCAACGGATCGCGCTCACGGTGGTTGGCGCGATCGGCTATATTGTCCTCATGTCCTTGCTGGAGGTGGCTTTGACGCGCGCTGCCATCGAGGATTTGAGCGGCAAGCGGCCGTCGATGCGTGATTGCATCGGGACGGCCGTGGCACTCATGCTGCCGGCAATCGGCATTTCGCTGATTGTCAACATTGGCTTCACAGTCGGCCTCGTGCTGCTCGTCGTTCCGGGATTTTTGTTGTTGGTTCTCTGGGTTGTAGCGATACCGGTTCTGATTCAGGAAAAACTGGGGGTATTCGCGAGTTTGGGCCGCAGCCGCGATCTTTCCAAGGGCAGCCGTTGGTCTCTGCTCAGTCTCTGGTTCCCCCTGTTCGTAGCTTTGGTCGCAACAAATTTCACGTTGGGCCGCGTCCTATCCCACTTAGGCATTCCGCTCGTGTTCTTCCTGGACGCTCTGGCGCGCGCGGTCGAGCAAGTCGTGTTTTCCGTTGCCATCGCCGTCAGCTATGTCGAGCTGCGCCAGGTCAAGGAAGGCACGAGCGTCGAAGACTTGGCGGAAATCTTCTCCTGAGGACGGGTGGAGGCTTTTCACCGGGTGCCATCTCGTGTTGCGCTCGAGCAGCCGAGCTTGTTCATAAAGCCTTTGTCTGCGCCGGTAACGCTGTGGCCAGCCGCTTCGCCCATCCCTCGATGCCGGAGCGGCCGGCCAGCAGGTCCTGCCTGATCTCGATGAGGACCGCGGGAATGCCGCGATCGTCGCCATGGACCGGTATGGCGTAGTCGCCGTCACGGCTGATCACGTAGGGCTCGTTTGCCGCGGCGTTGAGCGCACTGTCTGCGCGCAGGCCGGCAAGCACTGCCTGGCCGAAATCGACTGCTCGGTCGTAAAGCACGCCGGCGTGCCAGGGCCGCGCAATGCCGAGGAAGACCGGCGTGAAGGAGTGGATCGTTGCGATCCGCGTCGGTCTGCCCTGCTTCGACCGGTCGTCGAGATGGGCGGCCACGCGGTCATAAAACGGCGCGAACATGATTTCGGCACGCCGGCTTCGCTCCTCCGGATCGAGGCCGACATTGCCGGGGATGCCGGTGTCCTCCGATAGCACCGGAATGCTGCCGCTGGAACCAAGCGGCCGATTGAGATCGATCAAAAGCCGCGAATAGGAGCTGAGGAAAGCCGGAGCATCGAGCAGCTTCGACAGAGTGCGGGTCACATCGGCGGCGCCGATGTCCCAGGCGATATGGCGCTGCAAATGGCTGCTGTCGAGACCGAGCCGCGCATACTCGGCCGGGATGTGATTGGACGCATGCTCGCATATCAGAACGATATCGGAACGCCCCGTTTCGTTGATTGCTTCGACCGCTGGAAGCCAACCTTCCGGTAGGATGGCGTTAGCAAGCGGCTCAGCCATCAATACAGCGTCCGGTAGAGATCGCAGACCGCCACTGGGTCGAGACCGGCGAGGCGCTCGGTCTCATGCCGCTTGAGGCCGACAAAGGTCTCGACGAACACCGGCGCGAACCATCCGGTGACGGTCTTGTCGGCGACGAGCGCGTCGAGTGCCGCCGGCAACGTTTCCGGCAGCCGCACGAGGCCAAGCTTCTTGCGCTCGGCAACGCTCATCAGCGTCGGGTCGCCCGAGACAAGCGGCGGCGCCGGCAGCTTGGCCTTCAGCCCTTCCAGCCCGGCGCGCACGATCGCCACCAGCGACAAATAGGGATTGCCGGTGGCGTCGGCTGCCCGGTATTCGATATTGTACTGCCGCGCCGGATCGCGCCCGCCGATCGTCACCGTCGGGCAGATGCGCAGGCTCGCCTCGCGGTCGCGATCGGCAAGCCAGGTGTAGGACGAACTCCAGCTATGCGGCTTCAGCCGGTAGTAGGACGACACACTCGCCGCCGTCATGGCGGTGATCGCGGGCAGGTGGCGCAGCACGCCGGCACAGAACGAAGCGGCACGGCTGGAAAGGCCGCCAGGCTGGGCCGGGTCGCAGGTCGCCGGCTTGCCGGCCTCGTCGACGAAACTGAAATGGATGTGGACGCCGTTGCCGACGGCATCCGGCGCGATCTTGGGTGCGAAGCTGGCCCGCCAGCCGGCACATCGCGCGACTTCGCGCGTGATCTCGCGGATGGCGACGGCGCGATCGGCCGCGGCAAGCGCATCGGCCGGCTCGCACGTCACCTCGAACTGGTCGGTGCCGAATTCGGCGATCACCACTTCGGGCGCGACGCCGGCTTCCGCCAGCGCCGCCATCAGATTGGCGGCAAACGGGTCGGCGCGGCGCAGTGCTGCCAACGACATCGAATGAGCCGGCCCAAAGTCGCCCTCGATATGGAATTCATGCTCGAAGGCGGCGATGACGGAAAGCCCGGCCGCTGCCTTCAACTCCGCCAGCGCATCCTTGAGCATGGTCCGCGTACAGCCGACCCACGGGCTGCCGTCGAGTTCGACGATGTTGGCGGCGACCATGTCGAAAGGCGTCGCCGATCCGGTCAGCGCCGTGCGAAACCGCGCGTTGAGATCGGGAATGAGCCGCACATCGCCGGACGAACCCCAGGGATTGGGATCGACGATCGAGTTGAACGGCGTCAGCGACAGATTGGCCTGCAGCCAGCCGACGCCGGTCGCGGCGATCTTCTGCAGCTTGCTTTCGACGACCGAGCGGCCGCGCGTGATCGCCGACAGATCGGTGGTGACGACGGCAACCAGCGGTTCGACGGTCATGCAGCTTTTCCCAAGGCTTCGAAACGGCCCGTAACGGTGGCGGTATCAGTGACCCAGCAATAGCCACCGAAGGCTTTTAGCGCGCCATCATGGCGCTCCTGCGAGGCGGCGGCGCAGGCATCCGATACGCAGGTGACGAGGTAGCCGCGATCGGCGGCATCGCGCACCGCCATGTCGACGCACTGGTCGGTCATGATGCCGGCGACGATCAGATAACGCACGCCGAGGTTCTTCAGGACATAGTCGATGTTGGTCGAGTTGAAGACGCCCGACGACGTCTTCGGCAGCATGATCTCGTCGCCGACCGGCGCCAGCGACGGCACCGGCAGACCTTCCGGTCGGCTCGGCGCGACATGGATCGGCGTCAGCTTGTGGTCGAGCGAGCGGTCCCGGCCGTCTTCGGTCAGGCTCTGGATGATGGTATGGATCACCTCGACGCCGTTGGCCCGCGCCGCCGCCAGAAGGCGCTCCTGGTTGGGGATCGTTTGCGACGCCGTCTGCCGGTAGAAATAGTGATCGGGACCGCGCTCCGGATGCGCCGGATCAGCACCCGGCTCCAGCCAGACCCGTTGCATGTCGACCAGCAGCAGCGCGGTTTCGCCAGCCCGGAACGGCTCGTTTCGTTTCGGCAGTGATGGCGTCATGCTTGGGGGTCCTGTGTTGCTGACTACAATCCGGCTGATTTAGCTGATTTTGGTCCACGCGTCCTGCGTGACCGCGCAGCTAAGCGAGCACTGTTGGATACTGCCAAGATGTTGGTTTGCAATGAACGATAACAACGGAAAGACGAATATCTCTGGCGCGCGAAGGGAAGTGATATGAAGCAGCCCTTATTGCGCACTAGGCGAGCCGTTATGCGCATGTGGATGCGGCAGGCCAGCGAACATGGTCGACCATCGCATTGCGCCGAAAGGTGACATGACTTTGTTTTGGGACCGCACCAATTGCCAGCCTTACAATCGCGGCTGCAATAGCAGGAAGAACATCAGGAGCGAGGGTGGGTTTAGGTGCACCGCTATCCGACGTCAAACTCGCGTATATATTTAGACGCTTGCTGAAGTAAGGCATAAAATATAATAGTTATGAACTCGCTCTGCAGAAGATTATTATCAACCAACAGCCTGCATGATACTGCGATATCGAACAGGGATACGCCAAGCACTGCAAGCAGGAATACGGCTACGCCAGAGGCCGCATGAGTTCCAAGGCCGCCCAAGCCAAAGTCACCTGACGTTCCGAGAACAACTGCAGAGATACCAAGAAATACGAATAACAATACAAATAGGGCTATTGGCGAAGTTATAACAACAATAAAATTCTCAATCACCTTCTTATCAGTCCTCTATCGACAATGAACATGATTGACGAACAGAGAAGGCCGAAGACAAATAGCGATGCTAGATCAAGATCACCTTTGTATTCGAAGATTCTGCCGTGGACGAAACCATGCAAGAAGGCCGCGATTATCGGCCCAATAACGAGGCCTGGAAACAAGTAGCCGGTTATTTTCATTTTGTTTCGCTCCCGATATTCACCCATAATCGTAGCACTTCAGGGTAAATAGATCGCTAATCGTGGCTGTCTAGGCATCACCCCACCGGGTCGGCAACTTTTAGCGACCCCTTCCTGACCACGCGTGCCTAGCAATTCGGATTACCGTGACAGTGCACTAATTTCTTTTCGCCGCCTGCCTCGTTTTCCGGGTTTCACGGCTTTGCCGATTTGCCCGGCGATGCTCTCGGCCCACGGGTGCCTCGAAAACCGCGACATCCGGGACGCGGCAATACTCGATGAGCAGTTCTTGTGGAAGACTTTAGGACGTGAAAACACCTTAGCTCGCCCGCACGGTGCTGGGGAGCGGCAGACCGGGAACGCCGGCAAGGTGCCCATGCCACCGGGGGCGACGGTAAAAAGTGCACTCACCGTAATTCTGATCTATACTCCGGACACCGGACCGAACGCCTACGGCGAAGCGAAGGGCGGATGAAGTGCTTGATAGAGTTCTCTTTTTAGTCATGGGGCGATATTAAGATGTTAGCCTCCGACCTGACGAAATTTATCGAGCAGGATCATCTGGCTCTGGATGCCTTCGTAAAGGGCGATCCTGAGCCCCTGAAAAACCTCTACTCGCGACAGGACGACGTCATTATTGCCAATCCCTTTGGCCCGCCGGCGAAGGGATGGAGAAAGGCCGCTGAGACCATGGAACGGGCCGCCACCAATTACCGGCACGGCAAGGCCATCGGCTTTGAGCGCATCTCGGAGTATGCGACAGCCGACTTGGGATACATCATCGAGGTCGAGCGGTTCCAATCCAAGGTCGGTGGTGGCAACAAACTGGTGCCGATTGCGCTTCGAGTCACCACCATATTCCGGCGCGAGGAAGGCGCGTGGAGGATCGTCCTTCGTCATGCCGATCCGATAACCTCGGCACGCCCGCCGACGTCCATTGTCGGGGAGTAGAAGGGTTGCCGGAGAGGTTTTAGGAATTACGGTGATACCCATTAGGCCGGCCTCCCGTCAAGCGGCGCGCGGAACTTTTTGGCGGCGCCAGCCGCCAATTTGAATCCTTCTTTCCTTCCCTTAGCGGCAGGTTTTGAACCGCACCCGTTTCTTTACGCTTGGCTGCAATGAACGATCGCGCCAGACACCCATAAGGATCAAGCATTGGTCAGGCCTTGCGGCTTTCCCTTGTCCTGGCGGCTCAGCCGCCCCAGAAGAACGTTGATTCCGCGCCGTGTCCAAAGGGTCTTTCAGTTTCCATGGCTGTCGGGTTCTCGAGCCAATCTCCGCCTGGCTGCACCATTTTTCTTTTCGCTGGCGACTGTGGCCTCGAAGACGCTGCAACTATTGCGGGTGCCTTAACTGCGACTGCCCAAAGTTGTAAACATAGTCATTTTTCAGTGTATGCTGAAGGCGATCAAGGCCGAGCGTTGCCTGATCACGGGGGCGAGTGCAATGCAGACAGTGATGAGCCAAAAATTGGCGAGCTACGGCCAATGGACCTACCGGGGCGCGTGGGCACTTGAGATCGCAGCCGCAACGATTGGCCTTACGACAGGCGTAGCTTTAGGCGTCCAAGCGTTTTCTGCGAGTGAATCGGTAACTGCAATGGATTTGACGCTCGCCAGTGCGCCCTTTCTCATGGTCGCAATTGCTGAGCTAACGAAAATACCGATAGCCACCCTGCTTTTTAGCGCATCGTGGTTATGGAAGCCCGTAATCCTGGCGTTTCTACTCGTATTGGCAGGCATAACTTTCGAAACTGTATTCATGGGAATGGAGCGAGCGGGTGCGCTGCGCCAACTGCGCTATGAAGAATTGGTAAACAAAATCGACGCATTGGACCAGGAAGCCAAAAAGCTGGCTTCGGCTGACGAGCTTGGCCGAAAATCCGATCAGGTCGAGCAGGCGCGTTCCGAAATTGAGCAGCTTACACATCTTGCGGAAAAATCTCGCGCGACCTTTCAGTCGCAGATAGCCGAGGTCAACGCTGAGTTAGAGGGAACGACAGCCATCACCCCCGAGGCCTCCCGCGTTCGGGATCAGGTGGACGAAAAAAGCGCGGTTCGACAGGCCCTGTTTCAGCAGCGAGATAGCGAAATAAGGGACGCAGTCGATCAGTTTGAGCGCCAGCGCGACAGCTTTGTCGAACGCATCAAGATGGCGCGCGATTCAGCCGACAGTGACTCGGCTCGAAAGCTAGAGTCGGAAGTGGCCAAACTGGCTAATCCACGCGCAAAAATCGTTGCCAAGTTCGACGTACAGATAGAACCGCTAGATGAGGAGATCGCGGCCCTACGGGGAGCTTTCGATCGTTTGCGGGCAAGCAGCCCTCCTATGACTGCCGATCAGAGACAGAAACTCACCGACAGACGTTCATCTTTGGAGCAGACACGCGACAGCGATGCTGGGGCTTGGCAGCGCAGATTGGATGAAGCCGGCAAACGGCTCGCGGAAGCCCAATCCGCCGAGGCCAACAAGGCAAATACGTCGGCGGAAAATCAGGTAAGACAAGACCAGATTGCCAAAGAGCTTAGCGATTTGGAGAAAGAGCGGATTCCCATGGCGCGGACCGATCAGGTCCGGCGTATCGCTTCACGATGGTATGGGAGTAAACCGGAACTGGTAACCGAACGGCAAGCCGGAACAATCTCGGTAATCTGGTTTAGCTCACTTGCGATCATTGCCGCGCTCGCGGGACCAATCACAGCAATGGTGGCACTTGCTCTGCAGCGGATTGCCGCCCGAGAAGAGGATACGTCTGGGAGCAAGTTTTCCAGGCTGCTTCGTAGAATGCTTTTGAGTTGGCGTTGGCGCCGAGTTCGAACAATGGAGGTGCCGGTCGAGATTGCGGTCGAGAAAGAGGTCGAGAAACGGGTCGAGGTGCCGATCGAGAAGGTCATCAAAGAAATCCTTTACGTTCCGCTCTTCACCGACGATCCCGAAGTTCTTCGAAAAGCCCTGGATCAGGACTTGCCGGCTGAGGTGGCGGATCTCGTGACCGTATCCATGAAAGGTCGCAAAAGTGCTCGTCCGGCATAATACCTCACTGCTTGAGCAAGCCGTCGATCTCGTCATTCAGAGATCGGCAATTCCGACCTTGCAAGCTCAGGCGGCAGCTCAAGAGAAAACAGCTCGAGCGACTGCCTTTCGCCGGATGGCGACGGGCGGAGCCATTGCAGTAGCGGCTGTCGGGATTGGGCTGGGTATAAAACTCGGTCTCTGGGATAAGAGCTTGCCAGAGCCAATGGTTTTATCGACGATAGAGCAATCGAGCGTGCGCACTGTCCCGAATGTTGATCACCCGCCTATTCCCATCCCGACCCCAAAGCCTGCGCCGGACGAAACGCCACGGATTGACGTGCCTGCCAAGCCTGACGTGGTGACGGTCGATTTCAATAAATTCGCCACCAAAAGTGTGGAATTCCAAGGCATCAAGTGGGAGCTCATATCGGGTCATCACTTCAAGGATGAAAAGGACGAAACGTGGGACCGGGCATGGTGCTATTCTCGCCGAAGTGTCAACGGCGTTGACGTTAACGTAGCATTAGCGTCCCGATCTGCCCCGAACGCGCCTCCAGTCGGACCAGGCGCTGCCGTTCAGACCCTCCAACTGGTCGGTCTCAATGATTCATCCGCTGTTGATCTGGTAACAAAATGTGCGTGGCTGGACGGTCGCACATTTGCCTCATCGGACGTCATTCCAGACCAGTCTCGAGAGCAGGCAAACGCTGTACCAACACAAACTGCTGTGCCCGAAGTCGATCCGGACAGCGGATTTGTGGTCGTATCCGGGTGGGACGCGATCGGAAACGACCTGCCCGATATGCCGATTAGAAGCGTGAGCTCCGAACAGTGCCAAAGTGCCTGCGACAGAGACTTCAAATGTTTGGCGGTTACCTACAACACAAAATTCCAGGCTTGCTTTATGAAAGGTGATGCCTCGCTCTTGGTCAAAAGCGCTGAGTCCATCATGGCTGCCAAGAAGGTGGTGGAGGGAAACCTGCGCTATTCGAATTTGGTGTTCGCCACAAAAACAGAAATCTCCGGCAATGCATATTGGAACTCTCCACTCCGATATCCAGACTGCATACTGCAGTGCGCCAACGACAACTCCTGCTTAGGTTTTAATTTCCGCAAAAAAGAAAGTGCGTGCGTTCTGTTCAACAGAATAACTCAATCCGCGGACAACGCAGCAGTTGTATCTGGCATCAAGAGCGTGGCCAACTAAAGTTGCTTTAGAAGGTTCCCATTCGGACTTCCTCTACCCCTCGTGCCGATTTGGCGAATGACGTCTTGAAGAGAACATGATGGCTCAATCCTCGACCGCCTCTGCGCGGCATCGAGCGTGCCGCGCGCGGCCAGCATGCTGATCGCCGATTCGCGGACGTTGACGGCGGTCGGAATGGATTGCTCACGTCCTTACAATGGGACTGAAAAAGGGTTCGGAATAGTGGCGAGGTGGAGCTTTGATGTCGCGATGACAGGGCGCGGATGATGCCGTAAAAAGCCGTCGATCGCCCGAGCTTCCTATTCTGACCTTCTTCCGCGATATTTCTATTTTTTGGGAAATGCCGAAAAAAGCCAAAGAAATCAACTGGCTGGGGAACCTGGATTCGAACCAGGACTAACGGAGTCAGAGTCCGTGGGTCTACCGTTAACCTATTCCCCAGCAGGCGCGGCCGTTGAAAACCACACGGGCAGGGCGACGATGTCGCCGCGCGTGCCTTGTAGCCGCCGCCGGAAAATAGTCAACCCTGCCGTAGGCATTTCAATCGGCGCGGTTGCTTCAGATTTGCCCTGTCGTCACTCCTGCCGGCGTTTGCGCTGCCCTCACCCTCTCCCCGTGGAGGACGGGGAGAGGGGGGTCGCCAGCGTTGCGTCGGAGCCCCTTCTCCCCGTTCTTCACGGGGAGAAGGGTCCCGGCAGGGGGTTGAGGGGCGGCGCCTACATTGAGGATTGATCTTCTCACGGTCGTCATCAGGCCTGACGCGATTGCCAAGCTTCAACTCTCGCTGCGGGAGTATTGCGAGTGCTCGAAGAACAGCACCACGCCGAGCGCGATCAGCAGCGGGATGATCAGGTAGAACAGCCGGAACACCAGCAGCGCCGCCAGCACGCCGACCTGGTCCATATGCGACAAGCCAGCGAGGAACACCACCTCGAAGACCCCGAGCCCGCCCGGCGCATGCGAGATCTGCGCGATCGAGAACGACACCAGGAAAACGCCGAGCACGACAAAATAGCCGGGATTGCCGGTGGCGGGCAGGGCGAAGAAGATGATCGCCGCCGCCGCCAGCAGCTCGATCGGGCCGACCAGCAATTGCCGCGCCACGATCGGCAGCGCCGGGTAATGCAGCTGGAAGCTGCCGATCCTGAGCGGTCTCAGATGCAGCCAGCTGCCGAAGACATAGGCCGCCACCACGAGCAGCATGGCGAACCCTGCTGCTTGCGACAGCCGGTGATGCGGCGTGCCGGAAAACCGGTCGATCACCTCAGGCTCGAGCAGCAGCACGATGCCTGAGACGAACAGCGTCGACAGCACGAAGGTGATCCAGCAGATCGCCACCAGAATGCCGACATCCTGGCCGGTCAGGCCCCTGGTGCCGTAGGCGCGGTAGCGGATCACCGCACCGGAAAATACCGAGCCGCCGATATTGTGCGACAGCGCGTAGGTGGTGAACGAGCAGAAGGTGACGAACAGCCACGATACTTTCTTGCCGATGTGCAGCAACGCAATGTGGTCGTAGCCGGCGAGCGAGGCATAGGCGATGACCGAGCTCAGCGCCGCCAGCACCCAGCCGCGCGCCGGGATGGCGATTATGCCGGCCCAGACATCATCGAGCGAGATGCCGCGCAATTCGTGCAGCAGCAGCCACAGCGAGAACACCACCGCCGCGATGCCGATCACGGGCCAGAAATAACGCCTCCAGTTCATGGCCTGACGATCATGCGTTGCAGCCCGTACCCGTTTTCGCAGCAGGCAAACCGCCCGCGTTGCCGGATGATTTACCCTCCATTTCAGAAATGCCTCATTGAAGCCGGCTATTCAACCGGGAAGGCGCGTTGTGGCGCTCGCGCCTTCCCTTCTCCCAAGGGGACAAGGGCTCACCGACGTCGCCGCCTTCACGCCGCCGGCAAAATTCGCCGCGAGCGCTCTTGGTGATCCGGCCCGGCGCTGATAGTCTGGCGGCAACTTGAACATGTAAAAGCGCCTGCTGCGTCCGGTCTCCGGTTCGCGCGGCGCCGGAAGGAACGACAGTGGAAGACCACGAAGCCGGCGCTGGCGCGCCGGAAGTGGGCGTGTCCAGGGGTTCGCCGACGCCGTCCGGCCAGGCAAATCCATCCACCGGACGCTACGGCCGTCAGGTGCAACCCTGGTCCGGCAATGGACAGGCTGGCGACACGTCCCACGACCACAAGGGCCAGAACGGCTCGCATCAGAACGGCAAACCCAAGAAACGGCGCAAGCGGCGGCGCGGGCGCAAGGTTTTCGCACGCGACGAGACTCGTCCGCTGGCGGCCGGCGCTTCGGTGCCCGCCGCCGGCGGGGCCTCGGCCGCTCGCCCGTCCCAGCCAGCGGCTTCGATCGCGCCGCAGTCCTCGATCGCGCAATCGCCTTCGATCGCGCAATTGCCTCCATCCTCGCCAAGGCCGGGGCAAGGTGCCCGCACACCGCCGCCGCTACAGGAATTACCGGTGTTTGCCGCGCTCGACCTCGGCACCAACAATTGCCGCCTGCTGGTCGCGGTGCCGACGCGCCATGGCCAGTTCCGCGTCATCGATGCCTTCTCGCGCATCGTCAGGCTGGGCGAGGGCCTTACCGCCAATGGCCGGCTCGGCGACGCCGCAATGGACCGCGCGGTCGAGGCGCTGAAGATCTGCGGTGACAAATTGCGCAACCGCAAGGTCAGGAAAGCCAGGCTGATCGCCACCGAGGCCTGCCGAACCGCCGCCAATGGCGTCGAGTTCCTCGAGCGCGTCGAGCGCGAGGCCGGCCTGAAGCTGGAGATCATCGACCGCCAGACCGAGGCGCGGCTGGCGGTGTCGGGCTGCGGCTCGCTGGTCGAGCGCGACACGCAAGGCGTCGTGCTGTTCGACATCGGCGGCGGCTCGTCCGAAATCGCGCTGATCGACCTCACCGGTCAGCGCTCGCCAAGGCTTGCCAACCATATCGTCTCGTGGACGTCGCTGCCGGTCGGCGTCGTCTCGCTGGCCGAGCGTTTTGGCGGCCGCACGGTGACACGCGAGATCTTTGGCGCCATGGTCGAGGATGTCGCAATGCGGCTGCGCGCCTTCGACGGGCGCGACCGGCTGAGCCACCTCCTGGCCAGCCCGAAATTCCATTTGCTCGGCACATCGGGCACGGTGACGACGCTGGCCGGCGTCCATCTCGATCTCGAACGCTATGACCGCCGCCGCGTCGACGGGCTGTGGATGGATCGCGACAGCGTCGACCGCATGGTCGAAAAACTGGTCGGCTGGGATTTCCAGCAACGCGTCGCCAACCCTTGCATCGGCGCCGACCGCGCCGACCTGGTTCTGGCCGGCTGCGCCATACTGGAGGCGATCCGTGCCGTCTGGCCGTCGGAGCGGCTGCGTGTCGCCGACCGTGGCCTGCGCGAGGGCATATTGAGCGAGTTGATGGCCGATGACGGCGTCTGGCGGCGAGGCCGGCAATGACCAAGAAACCGGAAAGACCGAGCTCCGCCGGCATTCGCGTGCTGAAGACGAAGATCAAGAAGAAAAGCGGCCTGAAGGAATCGTCGCGCCGCTGGCTGCAGCGCCACATCAACGATCCCTATGTCCAGCGCTCGAAGGCCGACGGCTATCGTTCGCGCGCCGCCTACAAGCTGATCGAGATCGACGACAAGCACCATCTGCTCAAGCCAGGCATGAAGGTGATAGACCTTGGCGCGGCACCCGGCGGCTGGTGCCAGGTCGCCGCCGCGCGCACGAAGTCTACCGCGGAACGCCCGAACGTCGTCGGCATCGATTACCTCGAGATGGACGCCGTGCCGGGCGCGCCGGTGCTGCTGATGGATTTCCTCGATCCGCAGGCACCCGAAAAGCTGGCCGAGACGCTGGGCGGCCAGCCCGACATCGTGCTCTCCGACATGGCCGCACCGACCACCGGCCACAAACGGACCGACCACATCCGCACCATGCATCTTTGCGAGGTGGCGGCCGATTTCGCGCTGTCGGTATTGAAGCCTGGCGGACATTTCCTCGCCAAGACGTTTCAGGGCGGCGCCGAGAACGAATTGCTGGCGAGACTCAAGCGGAATTTCCGCTCGGTCCATCACGTCAAGCCGCCGGCCTCACGCGACGAATCGGTGGAGCTGTATTTGCTGGCGAAGGATTTCAAGGGCGGAAACGGCACAGCGTAAAAATCGCTCTGTAGCGATCCTTCGCACGCCCCTCTGTCCTGCCGGACATCTCCCCCTCAAGGGCAGGGCTATCGCATATGAGTGATGGCATTGATGAGATAGTCGTCGTTCCAGGCGCATTTCTTGATGCGATGGCTGATGGGAACTTTGGCAGCATCGGCGGCCTGAAGGATGTTTCTGGCGAGGCGATTGAGAAGGGCCGTGTTGGCGGGGGCATTGTCCTTGCGGGCACGGCTGAGATCCTCATCGAGATGGACATCGAGCATCCAATGCAGGCCGTTCTCGATCTGCCAATGAGCTCTAGTGAGGTCGAGCGCCCGCTGCGGCGACATGAGCGTGGAGGCCATGAACAGGCGCATCAACGGCTTGGCCTGATCGCGTCGGCTGGTGATGCGGATGAAGGCCAAGTGGCCGGGCATCAGCGGCTCGGCCGCCGCCACGATCTCGGCCTGCCGCCACTCGTTGCGGCCGTGGCTGGTCTCGGTCCGCTCGGCAATGGAAGGGGTGGCGTCGGCCAGTTGCAGGTTGGCACGGCGCAGCCAATGACGACGGTTGCCCTTCAGTGCAAGCAGGTAATCGCCACCTCTTTGGGTAATGGCCGCAGCCATGCGGGTGTGGCAGTGGAGCGCGTCGGCGGTGACCAATCTGCCCGTAAGATCAATGAGTTCGACGACTTTGAGCGCGGCCTCGACTTCGTTCTCACCATCGCTCGGCGAGACTGCCGCCAGGCACAGCCGGGTCTCGGCGGCGAAGGCCGACACCGTCAACGGCGGACTGGCTGCCAAGCCCTTCTCGTAGGCTCGCCGCAAAGCCTTGCCGTCAAGCGACACCACCTCGGGCGTCTCTCGGCTGGCTCGGGCGAAAGCTGCGGCAAAGGCAGCAAAGGCGCGACCAAAGGCCTCCGGGTCGAGCAGACGCAGCAGCCGCGAGAAGGTGTCTGGCTGGGAGCTGCGTCATAGTCGATCAGCCGCGACAGCGCCTGCTTGCGCTCCTGCGCGAACAGGGCAAATTCCGTCGCATTGCTGGCGCCGCACAGGCTTGCTGCGATCATCATCACGATCAGGTCGCCAAGCCGGTGCGTGGCGTTGGGCGCGCGTGGATCAGGCACCGCGCCAAAGTAGCTCTCAAGGCAGGAAATGGCAGTCGCTCCTTCGCTCAACTGCCTCTCCAAAGAATCCTTTCTCAGCCTAAACTCAACCCCAAAATCGCCATATGCGATTCCCCTGCCCTCAAGGGGGTGTTTGGACCGGAGACATCGCGAACAGGTGTGCGAGGACATCGCGAACAGTGCTCCATGCTATCTCTCGACGAGGTTGAGGTCGATGGTTTGGATTTTCTGAT
>NZ_JAMYNR010000056.1:0-16359 GCF_040319155.1 Mesorhizobium sp. M0954
CATTCCAGGCCGTATCATCCCCAGACGCTGGGCAAGGAGGAGCGCTTTCACCGCACGCTCAAGGCCGAGGCGCTGCAGGGACCGCCGTTCGAGAACCTGGCGGCGGCCCAGCGGGCCTTCGACCGCTGGCGCCACATCTACAATGCAGAGCGCCCGCACGAGGCGATCGCCGGCGCCGTGCCGCTCGACCGCTACCGGTCTTCCCCGCGCGACTTCAGGGAGACCCAGCAGCCCTTCGACTATGCGCCCGGCGACCATATCCGCAAGATCCAGCAGAAGGGCGCGACCTCGCTGTTCGGCCGCCACTTCAAGATCTGCAATGCCTTCGCCGGGCGCGCCGTCGCCTTCCGTGCGACCGACAAGGACGGCGTCTTCAACGTCTTCTTCCGCCATCAGAAAATCCAAACCATCGACCTCAACCTCGTCGAGAGATAGCATGGAGCACTGTTCGCGATGTCCTCGCACACCTGTTCGCGATGTCTCCGGTCCAAACAGGGGGGGAGATCGGTAGCTTCGCCTCTCTTTCAACATTCGCGATTGGCGAAACGATACGTGACATTCAATCTCCCCCCTTGAGGGGGAGATGTCCGGCAGGACAGAGGGGGGCGCGAAGGAACTCGACGGCGGTCAGTTAGCCTGCCTTGCCGCGACGCGGCGCATCGAAATGACTCGGCGGCGGAGGATTTCCGTGCGCATCGCCGCTAGGTGCAGCGCGAAGAAAAGCACGGTGAAGCCGAGTGCCATCACCAGCAATGGCCACAACAGGCTTGGGTCGATGGTCGGGCCGCCGAGCCGGAACACCGACGCCGGCTGATGCAGCGTGTTCCACCAGTCGACCGAAAATTTGATGATCGGAATGTTGATGAAGCCGACCAGGGTGATGATGGCGGCGGCCCACGCGGCGCGCCCGGCATCGTCGAGCGCGCGGGTCAGCGCGATGATGCCGAGATACATCAGGAACAGGATGAAGACCGAGGTCAACCGCGCGTCCCATACCCACCAGGTGCCCCACATCGGCTTGCCCCAGATCGAACCGGTGATCAGTGCAAGGGCGGTGAAGACGGCGCCGATGGGTGCCGCCGATTTCAGCGCCACGTCGGCCAGCGGATGGCGCCAGACCAGCGTGCCCAGTGCCGAGACCGCCATCAGCGTGTAGCACATCATGGCGAGCCAGGCGAAAGGCACGTGGATATACATGATGCGAACGGTGATGCCTTGCTGGAAGTCCTCGGGCGCCGCGAAGCTCATGTAGAGGCCGACAGCGAGGATGATGGCGGCAACGCTCGCCAGCCACGGCACGACCTTGTCGGCCAGCCCGACGAACCGCGTCGGGTTGGCAAGGTCCATCCAGCCGGAGAGGCGTGAAGTCGTGTCGCTCATGCCGCCTTACATAGACCGCCGGCGGAGTTGCGGCAACCGCACCGGCGGTACGGCGTCTCCCGTTCTCCCCGTGAACGGCGGGGCAAGTTGTGTGCGTCAAGTTCTGCAAAATGGCGTGGCATTGCGTTGACGTTGGCGTGTCCGCCGCGCAGCCCCCGTGTTTAGCGGAGCGGCGGACACAATCGCATTTGGATTCTTACGAAGATGGACCCCACCCTAACCCTCCCCACAAGGGGGAGGGAACGCTGCCGCATGCCCTTACTTCCCCTTTTGGCGCCGAAAGGCAGGCAAATTTGCCGAGGTCAGCGCCAACGGAAGTCTCCCTCCCCCTTGTGGGGAGGGGTTAGGGGTGGGGGTACATCGTAGAGCGAAAGCCTCGGCTCTCCACCTGCGATGGCGCTGCCCCCCCTTGTGGTTCCCATAGGGGAGAAGGCAAGCCGCGCTGCTCAGGCGGCTTCGTTCACCGGACGGCTGAGGCGGCGGACCTCCTCGTCGTTGAGCAGGCCGCCGGCGCGCAGCAGGCTGGCGAAGCGACCGTTGCGCAGCGACAGTTCGGTGAACCCGCCCATCTCGACCACCCGGCCCTTGTCCATGAACACGACCAGATCGGCGTCGCGAACGGTGGTCAGGCGGTGGGCGATGATGAAGGTGGTGCGGCCGCGCCGCAATTCGTCGATGGCGTCCTTGACGCGGTCTTCCGTCTCGACGTCGAGCGCGCTGGTCGCCTCGTCGAGAACCAGGATGGGCGCGTCCTTCAGCACGGCGCGGGCGATCGCGATGCGCTGGCGCTCGCCACCGGACAGCTGTCCGCCGCGTTCGCCGACGACCGTGTCGTAGCCCTCGCTCTTTGACAGGATGAAATCCTGCGCGGCGGCGGCATTGGCCGCGGCATGGACCTCGTCATAGGTCGCCTCCGCGCGGCCGACGCGGATGTTGTCCTCGATCGAGCGGTTGAGCAGGCCGGCATCCTGGAAGACGGTGGCGATCGAATGGCGCAGCGACTTGCGGGTCACCGTGCGGGTGTCGATGCCGTCGATCAGGATACGGCCGCTGGACGGGGTGAAGACGCGCTGCAGAAGGTTGATGAGCGTCGTCTTGCCGGCGCCCGTCGGGCCGACGATGGCGACGGTCTGGCCGGCCTGGACCTCGAACGACGCGTCGTCGACGCCCTGCCCGGAATTGCCGAACTCGAAGCAGACATTCTCGAAACGCACATGACCCGTGACGTTGACGAGATCGCGCAGCCCATCGGGCTCGGCGGCGTCGGATGCAGAGTCCTCGAGATGATAGAATTCCTCGAGCTTGGCGCGCGCCTCGGAAATCTGGTTGGCGAAGGCCGACATCTGGTCGAGCCGGGCAATCAGCAGCGTGGCAAAGCCGGTAAAGGCGATGACGTCGCCGATGCGCAACTGGCCGTGCGTCACCAGATAGGCGCCGATCAAGAGCACCACCATCATCGAAATCGTCGACGACAGGCGGTGCAGCGCGTTGGCCATCGCCCACCAGTCGAGCACCGGATTCTGTGCGTCGAGCAGGTTCTTGACGTAGCACTTCAGCGCCTCGGTCTCATGGCCGATGCGATTGTAGCTCTGCAGGACGGCGACGTTGCTGACCGAGTCGGTCACATGCGCAAATACCTTGTGGTAGTGCCGCTCCACGGCCGCCTGGCCTTCCTTGGTGCGCCGCATCACCAGCCGTCCGATGCCGACATAGAGCGCGCCAAGCGCCAGCAGCACCATCGACATGCGGATATCCATGCTGAGCGCGGTGGGCACCAGCAGGACCAACGCAACCGCGGTCGACAGATGCTGCCGCATGAATTCCAGCCAGAGGCTGAACAAGGTCTCGACCGCGCGCAGGAGCGTGTGCAGGGAATTGGAGGTGCCGCGCTGATGATGCCAGGCAAGCGGCATGGTGATCACGCGCTCGAACGACTGGCAAAGAACCTCGCTGCGCCGCTGGTGGGCAAAGCGGTCGGCGCCGCGCGCCACCAGCACGAAGGCGATGATGTTGAACGCGCCGAGGCCGGCCCACATTGCGAGTGTCGCGAATACCGAGCCGCGGTCCGAAATGGCATCGATCACCCGGCCGAACATGATCGGCTCGAGAATGGCGATAATGGCAAGCGCGACATTCGCCCCGCAGATAAACGCAACGCGTTTCCTGTCGGCAGCGAGATAACCAAGGGCTCGCCAGTAGATTTGCAGAAGTGACACTTCAGCTACTCCGCCAATTATTTATGGTGCAGTGCGTCATTTTTTGACTCGTATCGGTTGACGCGTCGCAAAACAATGCTCGTCTAGCTCTTCCGTTCCCATTCCGCGAACAAAAGATGACGACGCTTCGAAATTTGCCGTGATCGTCTAACAGTTTGAGATAAAAGGTGAAATGTCAGCGTTGCGGCAAAATCATGGCAGCTGGAAAGCACTGCCACAATTTTAATCAGCAAGACCCTGGGCACGACGTCTAAAGTCGTGTGCAGGCATTCAGCAAGGTCAAACGCAAATATAACCGGTAGAGGCACTTGGAGCGCCCGTGCGTGCCCTGGGAAACGCTAAGCGACGCTCCAAGCCCTTGAATCTAGGCCGGTATTCTGACGACCACCTCGGCACTATCTCCGGCTTTTGGCTCGAAGGACGAAGATTTGGTCTTCGTGCCATTCACTTCAAGTGAGATGGCCCGGGCCTTTTTGTCGCGGACGACGCGTACTTTGATCTCGGCGCCCAGCATCTTCAGAGTTGCCGAATAGCCGTCCCAATGGCTAGGAAGTCTCGGCGTGAACTGGAGGCGCTGTCCGCGGCGCTCTATGCCGAGAATGCTCTCGACCGCGGCGCGATAAAGCCAGCCCGCCGACCCGGTATACCAGGTCCAGCCGCCTCGGCCGCCCTTGTCTTGCCCGGAATAAACATCGGCCGCGACGACATAAGGTTCCACGCGGTAGCGCTCCGCCGCGGCTTCATCGAGAGCATGGTAGACCGGATTGAGCATTGAAAGGCAGCGGTAGGCATCGTCGGTGCGACCCATCTCGGCCAGCGCAATGACGAACCATGTCGCCGCGTGCGTGTATTGGCCGCCGTTTTCACGGACCCCCGGCGGATAGCTCTTGATGTAGCCCGGGTCCTTTTCCGTCTTCGAGAAGGGCGGGGTGAACAGTTTGACGATGTTGAGGTCGTCGTCGACGAGCGCTTTCATCGCCTGCGCCATTGCCGTGGTCGACCGCGCCGGGTCGCCCTCGCCCGAAAGCACGCTCCAGGACTGGGCGATCGAATCGATCTTGCACTCGTCCGACTTGCGCGAGCCGAGCGGCGTGCCGTCGTCGAAGCTGCCGCGCCGATACCACTCGCCATCCCAGGCGGTGCTTTCCAGCGCCCGCTTCAGCACCTCGGCGTGCTTCGTCCAGGCCTGCACGCGCTTGGCATCGCGCTCCGCCTTGGCGACAGCGGCAAAGTCGCCCAGCGTCTTCAGCAGGAACCAGCCCAGCCATATGCTCTCGCCCTTGCCGTGCTCGCCGACGCGGTTCATGCCGTCGTTCCAGTCGCCGCCGAGGATCAGCGGCAGCCCGGCCGGGCTGCTGCGCTTGACGGCAAGATCGAGCGCCCGCGCGCAATGGTCATAGAGCGAGGCTGTCTTCTTCGAGATTTCCGGGATGAAGAAAGCATCGTGCTCGCCTTCGCCCAGCGCCTGCCCTTCGATGAAGGGCAGTTGCTCCTTCAGGATCGCGGTGTCGCCGGTCACCAGCAGGTAACGGGCCGTGGCGTGGGCCAGCCAGACCACGTCGTCCGAGATCATGGTGCGGACGCCGGCCTCGGTGCGCGGCAGCCACCAATGCTGCACGTCGCCTTCGGGGAATTGCCGCCGCGCCGCATTGAGGATCTGATCACGCGCCAGCTTGGGGTCATGCGCCAGCAAAGCCAAGGTATCCTGCAGCTGATCGCGGAAGCCGAAGGCACCGCTCGCCTGATAGAACGCCGAGCGGGCACGGATGCGGCAGGCCAGGCTCTGATAGGGCAGCCAGTGATTGACCATGGCGTCGAGTGCCTTGTCCGGCGTCTCGACCTGGATTGTGTCGAGAAAGCCGCGCCATGTGCGCTCGTTGTCGGCCAGCCGCTGATCGAAATCCCTGGAGCGATGGGTCTGCACCAGCGCGCTGGCCGCCTCGGGCGAGGCCGCGTCGCCGAGCAGCCAGAGCAGCGTGACGTCGCCGCCGGCAGCGATGTCGATGTCGCGTGCGATGGCCGCGCAGGGATCGTCGCCGGCCTCGACACGGCCGGACAGGCCGGCGCCGCTCAGCACGGCATGCGGAAACTCGCTCGTGCCTTGCCTGCCGATGAACTCGCCGCGATCGGCGGTGACCGAATGCACAGCACCGTCGGCGGCCAGAAAGGCGATCCGCTCGCCGAAATCGAGCCCATAGGGATTTTGCGCCAGCAATGCGCCGGTTGCGGCATCCCTCGACGGAACGATGCTTGCAGCGGTGCGCGAGCGATGGCCGCCAAGAACCCATTCCGCATAGGCGTAGACGCGCAGCCGCATTGGCACCGAACCCGAATTCTGGATGCGCAGCCGCGATATCTTCACCGGATCGACGGGATCGACGACATGGGTCAGGTCCATCGACAGCGGCCCGCGTTTTGAGCGGAACGTCGAAAAACCCTGCCCGTGCCAGGTTTCGTAGGTCATTGTCGGATCACGCACCACGGCAGCCATTGGCGAGAACGCCCTGCCACTGGCGTGATCGTAGATGTAGATGCCCTCGCCCGGCCGGTTGGTGACCGGATCGTTCGACCATGGCGTCAACTGATAGTCGCGGCTGTTGCGGCTCCAGGTGAAGGCAGCGCCTTCAGCCGAAATGTGGAACCCGAACGATGGGTTGGAGATGACGTTGATCCACGGCTGCGGCGTCGTGCGCCGGCCGGCAAGACGCACGACGTAGTGGCGTCCGCCGCCGTCGAAACCGCCGAAACCGTTCCATTGGTCGAGCCCGCTGCCGTCGACGCGCCCCTCGATCAGTGCCTGGGCGGCAGATACTTGCGACGTCGGCACCGGCAAGGACGGCTCGCGAAGCGCTGCAAGGTCTGCCGGCTGGAGGGCGGCGTCCCGCGCCTGCAGTGCCGCGGCCTCGGCACGCTCGATCTGGTCGAAGATGGTGCCGTTGCGCGTATGCAGCACCACCCGAGCGACGGCGAGCAAGGTCCTGTAGGTCGTTTCCTCCATCAGATCGCGGCGCACCGCGAAGATGTGCTGGCGGGGTCCGAGCTCCTTGCCGCGCAATCGGCTGTTTTCGCACAGCGTCTCCACCGCGCGCTGCAGGTCCTGCACGTAGGATGACGCCTGCTCGTTGACGACGACAAAATCGATCATCATGCCGCGGGCGCGCATGTATTCCTGGAAGCGAAGCGCCTGGGCGACGATCTCCAGATCGGCGACATCGGCGATCCTGACCAGGAAAATCGGAAAATCGCCGGATATGCTGGTCGGCCACAGGCTGGACTGCCTGCCGAGCCCGGAGACGATGGATTCGCCCGGAAGGCGCAGGAACGGATCGGGATAGATCAGATAGCGCGCCAGCTTCTGCACATTGGCGGCGTCGGACAGGCTGAGGCCAAGGTGCCGGGTCTGCACCTGCGAGCGCGTCCAGGCGAGCATCGCCTGGCGGGCGAAGCTTTCGGGATGGTCGAGCCGTGCGACGGCGGCATCCAATTCGGCGCGATGGGTACCGACGACGGTCCAGAACGTCAGCGAAATCTTCTTGTTGGCCGGCACGCGCACCTGCCGGCGAAGCGATGCAATCGGATCCAGGGTGAAGCCGGAATGGCCGCCAAGCTTGGCGCCGGGATCAAAGGCCGCCGCTTCGGTGATGGTGCGGCCGCGGCCGATGAAGGCGCGCCTGTCGGTTTCCGCCTCGGCGTCTCGCGCCGATCCAGACGGGTCGGTGACGAAATGCACCATGGTGACGTCGGGCTCGTCCTTCTCGCGCTTGCGCCTGGTGGCGAAGATCGCGCCGTTGTTCGGCGCGATCTCGGTTTCCACGAACATCTTCGAAAAAGCCGGATGGGCATTATCCGAGGGCTCGGAGCCCAGCACCAGTTCGGCAAACGAGGTCACTTCGATATGCCGGTCGGCGGGGCCATCATTGTGGAGCGTCACCCGTCGGCCCTCACCATTGCCTTCCGAGATGACTATGCACTCGACTTCCGAACGCAGCGATCCAATCGATTTGACGAAGCTCGCCTTGTCGTCGGAGAACAGCGTCTGCGCACGCTCGCCGGCGGCGCGCTTCGGCTCGGCGGTGGCCGACCACCAGTCGCCGCTGCTGGCGTCGCGCAGGAAAATATAGGAACCAAGGCGGTCCTCGGTCGGATCCGGCTGCCAGCGCGTGACGGCAAGTTCGCCCCAGCGGCTGTAGCCGGAGCCGGTGGCGGTCACCATGACCGAATAGCGGCCATTGGACATGACACTGGTCGAGCGCAGCGCCTTGAGCGGATCGAGCACGATGCGGGTATCCGGGCTTTCCAGCTCGGTCTCGTCCTTCGAGCGCTCGTCGGCCTCGGTCCTGACGGTCGCAGTCGGGATGTCGCGCGGCGCCCGTTCCTGCAGCAGCAATTCGGCCGACTCGATCACCGGATCGCTGTGGAAGCGGTCGCGCAGGCGCCCTTCGAAGATCGCATCGGCAACTGCGGCAATCGACATGCCGGAGTGGTGGGCCATGTAGTTGAGCACGACGGCGTGGTCGGTGCCCTCGGGGACGCGTTGCGGCGTGAAATCCACCGCATCGTAAAAACCGTGCCGGCCCAGTGCGCCCAGCCGCCTCAGCCCGGCCAGGTTCTGCACGGATTCATGCGGCGTGAACTGCGCTGCCAGCACGGTCGCGTAAGGCGCGATCACCGTGTTTTGGCCAAGGCCCCGCTTCAGGCCGAGCCCGGGCACGCCGAAATTGGTGTACTGGTAGGTCAGTTCACGGTCGCGGGCGTTGTAGGCCGCTTCCGAAATCCCCCAGGGAACGTTCTTCGAACGGCCATACTGGATCTGGCGCTTGATGATGAGCTTGCTGGTCTGGTTGAGAATGCTGCCTTGCGGCTCCTTCATCACTAACGGCGGCATCAGATATTCGAACATCGAGCCGGACCAGGACATCAGTGCGCCCTGGAAGCCGATCTCGACGATCGGCCGGCCGAGCCGGAACCAGTGCTCGGTCGGCAAATCGCCCTTGGCGATGGCGAACAGGCTGGTCAGCCGCGCCTCGGACGCCAAAAGGTCGTAGCAGCTTTCGTCGAGCTGATGCTCCTCGACCCGGTAACCGATCGACAGGAGCTTGCGCTCGGGCCGCATCAGGAACGAGAAATCCATCTCGAAGGCGAAGCGGCGCGTGCGCTCGCGCAAGGTCAGAAGCTTGGCCCGCAACGCCGCGACCGCGTTTTCGTCGCTGTGCGCGTCGTGCACATGCGCCTCGCAGGTGGCTTCGAGCCTGGCCGCCCAATCGGCGATGGTGTCGCTCTGGGTCGACGCGGCCTCGGTGTGGATGGCTGTCGCGAGCTTGCGTATCTCGCCGGCCAGGACGGCCAGGTTGATGGTACGGATCGACGCCATCTCCGGCTGCGCCTTGATCAATTCGACCGCCCGCCGCATGCCGTCGAGACGGTCGGCGAGCCGCTGGCGCAAGGGCCGCAATTGACGCCGGTCGTCGGGCAGTTCCTCAAGGCTTTCGTCGAGGATGGTGACGGTGTCGAGGATGCCTTCGAAGTCGCCCTGCACATGCACCGACGGCGCTTCGGCCCATTCGGCGCAGGCAGCGGCCACGGCCACCAGATGGCCGGCGAGATTGCCGCTGTCGACCGCCGAAATGTACAGCGGGTAGAGCGGCTTCAGGGTCGTCGTGTCATACCAGTTGAAGAGATGGCCGCGATCGCGCGGCATGCTCTCGATGGTCGACATGGTCGCGTCGATGCGGTTGACGGCGTCGGAGAGGCTGATCCAGCCGAAATCGCGTGCCGAAATCACCGACAGCAGGTAGACGCCGATATTGGTCGGCGAGGTGCGGGGCGCCACCACGGGGGCCGGGCTTTCCTGGAAGTTATCCGGCGGCAGATGGTGATGCTCGGCCGTCACGAAGGTCTCGAAATAGTGCCATGTACGCCGCGCCACGGTGCGCAGCGCGTGGATGTCGGCGGCCGATATGCGCAGGCGGTCCTCGGTTTCGGCCGAACGGCTGATCCAGCAGGCGATGGCGGGCGAGCCGATCCAGAACAAGGCAAAGAAGAAGGCGACGAAGGCGCCGGTGGAATCGGCCAGCACCGGCACGGCGAGGCCGACGACGCCTATGATCACCGCGCCGTACATGATGCTGTAGTAGGAGCCGAGATCGTTGTCGCCGCCCTTGTGTGCCTGCGAGGCGGTGCGCCATTCGAGCAGGTTCTGGCGGCTGACGAACAGGCGGTAGAGCGTGCGGATGATCGCGTCGCCCATCATCCAGGCAAGATGCGCCATCAGCACGATCTTCAGCGCCACCAGAGCGGTGCCGAAGGCAACGTCGCGTGCCAGTGCCGAGAAATGGCCGCGCGGCGTCTGATCGCCGCTCTTCGGCAGGATGGCGTTGACGATGTCGAACGTGGGCGCCATGAACAGCGTAAGGATCAGCAGCGCCTGCCATTGCGCGGCCTGCGTGAAGGGCAGCAGCGTCCAGCCGGCGATCGCGGCCATCACCCAGAAGATCGGCGTCACCGAGCGGCGCAGATTGTCCACCATCTTCCAGCGCGACAGCGCCGGCACGTTTGAGCGCGGGCTGAGGATGAAGCCCAGAAGCTGCCAGTCGCCGCGTGCCCAGCGATGGTGGCGCGACGCGTCGACCGAATAGCGGGTCGGATAGTCTTCGACCAGTTCGACGTCGGTGACCAAGGCCGAGCGCGCCAGGGCGCCTTCGAGCAGATCATGGCTGAGGATGGTGTTTTCCTCGATGCGACCCTTCAGCGCCGCCTCGAAGGCGTCGACATGGTAAAGACCCTTGCCGGTGAAGGAACCGTCGCCGAAGATGTCCTGGTAGAGGTCCGACACGGCAAAGACGTACGGATCGAGCCCGCGATTGGCGGAAAAGACACGCTGAAAGAACGATGCCTCATCGCCACTGGTCAGCGACGCGGTGATGCGCGGCTGCAGGATGGAATAACCTGCCGTAACCTCGCGCCGTGCGACATCGAAATGCGGACGGTTGAGCGGGTGGCAAAGCTTGCCGGCCAGCGCAGCGACGGCGTCGCGGGTGGTGCGGGTGTCGGCGTCCAGCGTCATCACGTGGACGACGCTCTCCGGCAATGGCACTTCCAACGGCAGGAAGGTGGTGTCGCTGTCGCCGCGCAGCAGAAGGTTCAATTCGTGCAGCTTGCCGCGCTTGCGCTCCCAGCCCATCCAGACGCCTTGCGATACGTTGTAGAGCCGGCGCCGATGCAGCAGATAAAAGCGCGGCGCCCCTTCCGAGTCCGAGGGATAGCGGGCGTTCAGCCTGGCGATTTCGGCGCGGGCGAATTCGAGGATTTCGACATCCGCCGTATCGATCTCGGTCTTCGAGTCCGGCCAGTCGGAAAGCAGCGCGAAATAGACTTCGCCCGCCGTGTTGGCGAGGTGATGCACCTCGATGTTGCGGATGTTCTCCTCGACATCGTCGCGCGAGCCGATCAGCGACGGCACCACCACCAGCGTGCGTGCCTCGGGCGGCACACCGTGCCTGAAATCATAGCCGATGAGACGCGTCGGCTTCAAAAACAGCGAGACGACGGTGTTGAAGAATGCGAGCGCGCCTTCGCTGGCCGGCACCGCGAACAGGGCCAGCATCAGGACGATCGACGGCACCGACAGGCCGAGATTGGCAAGCGCATTGCCGGAAACGACCAGAAGCAGGACCGTCAGCGCAAACACCGGCACGACGATGCCCAGCCATCCGGTCTTGCGGAAGGTCCGGTTGAGCGTCTTGCCGATGGTCGGCCGGTAGCCGATCGACCGCTCGAGCTCCTGCCGGCGCGGGCCGACCAGAAAGAAGCCGACGTCGGTGTGAGCGATCGGACCGGTTTCGGAGCCCGGTGCAGCGGCAGCATGGCCGGCGAGCTCGATCGCCCTTTCGGCAACGCGAAATTCGGAGAGATCGGAACGGCGCGCCAGCTCCTCGATCGCAGTCCGGTACTGGTCGCGGGAAAAGAAATCGAGCGCGGCGAAATCGGTGCGTTCGCGCAGCAAGGTGTCGATGCGACTGACGCCCTCGAACCACACCGTCCAGTCGATGTCGTTGATCAGGCGCAGGCCGCGGATGATGTTGCCGGTGGTCACGTTGCCGCTGGACAGCGTGTGGTGCTCGCTGAGGATGATCTCCTCGGCGTCGGAGCCGGTCCGTTCCAGCTCGCCCTCCAGCCATTCCAGCGCCCTGCCGGCATTTTGCGAGCCGTCACGCAGCCGGTAGAGCAACTGGGTGGCGAAGGTGGTGTCCTGCGCATGGGCGCTGTAGTGGGAAAGTATCGCCTGCCGGTCGGCGCTGTCGTCCGTCGCCAGCACACGGTCGGCGACCTCGTTGGCGATCTGGCGCAGTTCCCGCGTGCGATTGACGCGGACCGCGATCCGGCGAAGGTTCTCGATCAGGACGAAGCGCAGCAGCGACGGCAGCGCCCATAATTCGCCGATCTTCAGCGGCTCGACGGACTGGAAGCCTTCGACGATCGCCTTGAACATGGCCGACGAGACGGAACTGTCGGAATGCGCGACATAGGTCCACGCGACCGCCAGGGCGCGCGGCACGCTGGATCCATCCGACAGTTTCAGCGTCGGCAACTGACGATAGAAGCGGCGCGGCAGGTCGCGCTTGACCTGAAAAATGGTCTCCTCGACCAGGTAGTTGTTATCGAGCAGCCACTGCGCCGCGGGCGTGATCGTTTCGCCCCTCGCCTGGGCAGCGTTGGTGGAACGGTAGACATCGAGAATTTTCCTGGCGCTGTCGCGGATGCGCGCCTGAAAATCGAAAGGCGTCAGACCGAACAAATCCTTGGCATCGCCATTGGCAAGGGCTGCGCCCAAAGCGCGCAGGCGATCCTCCGGCAGGAAATTGGAGCGTATCGGCTCGTCGGTGACAGCCGGGAAGCTGGCGCTCGTCTTTTCGATCTGTGCGAGATTGGTCTGGATATTCATCTAAGGTTCCGTGTTGGGGACGCAGTGCGGCGTCACCGCCACGGCAATGTCCCTAAAACCGGTCCAAATGCAATTGGTTGCATCGCAACACTTGGCCGAAAGTTTGTTTCCGCACCACGACAAGATGCCGTCTTTCGACAACTTCCAGGCGAGCACTATGAGCATCGTTTCGGCTTCTGATCGGCGGAAGATTCAGGCTTTTTCGTGATGCAGCGACCAGCTTACGCGATATTTGGCCGGCGTCACGATCATGTTTGGAAACAGACGTTAATCGTTGCCGGCAATGCGGTCGATGCGGATCACGAACAGCATGGCCGGCCGGACCGGATCGAGGCGCAGTTCCGGCGCTTGCGCCCCAAGCAACAGCGCATCGAGCCGCCCCAGTTGCATGGGCGCCGCGCCGGCCACGCTGAGTTCGCCGTCGACGCACAGGATGAGTGTTTCATCGGCTTCGGCCGGGATCTTCGTCGGAGCCGAAATCAGCAGGCTCTCGACCGTGTGGATCGCCCGGGCGCGGCGGGTCATAACGTTGAGGTCGGTGATCGGACCGGCGATCAGCGTGGCTTGCGTCGGCACGTCGGCCGGAAAGGCAAGCGGTGCGGAAGCCTTGGTGATTTCGACCGGTAGCCGGCCGGCGATGTCGAGGATCATGCCCTCGCCTTCCAGCAACGCCAAGGTCCGGTCGACGCCGGCAAATCCGGAAAATGGGCCGCTGCTCTCGACGCGCGCCATCGAGACGCGCCAGTCGAAATCGTCGAGCCCGGCACCTGGCGGCGAGACGGCAATCTCCGTCGTCATCCCGCCGCCGTTCTTCCACGGCATCGAGCGGTATTCGGCTGCCCGAAGGATGTGCAAGGCGCGGCTCAACCCAAAATGCCGGGCAGGTTGAGCTGGTTCTCCCGGGCGCACTCTATCGCGATCTCATAGCCGGCATCGGCGTGGCGCATGACGCCGGTCGCCGGATCGTTCCACAGAACCCGCTCCAGGCGCTTGGCCGCCTCGGGCGTGCCGTCGGCGACGATGACCATGCCGGCATGCTGCGAAAAGCCCATGCCGACGCCGCCGCCATGGTGCAGCGACACCCAGGTGGCGCCGGACGCGGTGTTGAGCAAGGCATTGAGCAACGGCCAGTCGGAAACGGCATCGGAGCCGTCCTTCATCGCCTCCGTCTCGCGGTTCGGCGAGGCGACCGAGCCGGAATCGAGGTGATCGCGGCCGATGACCACCGGCGCTTTCAGTTCGCCCCTGGCGACCATCTTGTTGAAGGCGAGGCCGAGCCGATGGCGATCGCCAAGCCCAACCCAGCAGATGCGCGCCGGCAGGCCCTGGAAGGCGATGCGCTCACGCGCCATGTCGAGCCAGTTGTGCAGATGGGTGTTGCCGGGGGTCAGCTCGCGCACCTTGGCGTCGGTCTTGTAGATATCCTCGGGATCGCCGGAAAGCGCTGCCCAGCGGAACGGGCCGATGCCGCGGCAAAACAGCGGACGGATGTAAGCCGGCACGAAACCCGGGAAGGCAAAAGCATTCTCGAACCCCTCCTCCTTCGCCACCTGGCGGATGTTGTTGCCGTAGTCGAGCGTCGGCACGCCGGCGTTCCAGAACGCCACCATCGCCTCGACATGCTCGCGCATCGACGCGCGGGCAGCTTTTTCGACGGCCTTCGGATCGGAGGTGCGTTTCTCGCGCCACTCGGCCAGCGACCAGCCCTTGGGCAGATAGCCATTGAGCGGGTCATGCGCCGAGGTCTGGTCGGTGACGATGTTAGGGCGCACGCCGCGCCGCACCAGTTCCGGCACGATGTCGGCGGTGTTGCCGACAAGACCGACCGATTTCGCTTCACCGGCTTTGGTCCAGCGCTCGATCTTTTCGAGAGCCTCGTCGAGCGTGTCGGCGCGCTCATCGACATAGCGGGTGCGCAGCCGGAAATCGATGCGGTCGGGATCGCATTCGACGGCCAGGCAGCAGGCGCCGGCCATCACCGCGGCGAGCGGCTGGGCACCGCCCATGCCGCCGAGGCCGCCGGTCAGGATCCATTTGCCCCTGAGATTGCCGCCATAATGCTGGCGGCCGGCCTCGACGAAGGTCTCGTAGGTGCCCTGCACGATGCCTTGCGTGCCGATGTAGATCCACGAGCCGGCCGTCATCTGGCCGTACATCATCAGGCCCTTTCTATCGAGCTCGTTGAATTTCTCCCATGTCGCCCAGTGCGGCACGAGATTCGAGTTGGCGATCAGCACACGCGGGGCGTCAGGATGAGTGCGGAACACGCCGACCGGCTTGCCCGATTGCACCAACAGCGTCTCGTCGTCGCCAAGCGTCTTCAGCGAGGCGACGATGCGGTCGAAATCGTTCCAGGTGCGCGCCGCCCGGCCGATGCCGCCATAGACCACCAACTCGTTGGGGTTTTCGGCGACGTCTGGGTCGAGATTGTTCATCAGCATGCGCAACGGCGCTTCCGTCAGCCAGGTGCGGGCGTTGAGCTCGCTGCCGCGCGGGCTGCGCACTTCACGGATGTTGTGGCGAGGATCGGTCATGATTGTCCCTTTCGAGTGAGGTGCACCGCGCGTCAGCGTTCGGCCCAGGCGATCGCGGTTTCCAGGATCTTCTTCAGCGTGACGCGGATCGGCGCCGCGAATTCGGCCTCGTAAGGCACCGGCCAGTTAGCCGGTTCGCCCTTGCCTTCGGGCTCGCGCATATAGCCGCGGTTGGAGAGTTCCATCTGCAGCGCGTGGACGCCGGCTTGCGGCTGGCCGAAATGGCGCGTGATCCAGCCGCCCTTGAAGCGGCCGTTGACGACGTAACTCTCGCGGGTTTCGGCGAGGATCTGGCCAACCGTCGCTTGCAGCGTCGGATCGGCGCTCTTGCCGTCATTGGTGCCGAGATTGAAGACCGGCAATTTGCCTTCGAAAAGGCGCGGCAGCACCGAGCGGATCGAATGGCAGTCATAGACGACGACCTTCCCATGCAAAGCGTGCAGCCTGTCGATCTCAGCCTGCAGGGCGGCATGATAGGGTACGAAGAACTTCTCGCGGCGCTCGTCGATCTCAGACGGCCCCGGCTCTTCACCCTTGCGGTAGAGCTGATCGCCGTCAAAGGTCTCTGTCGGGCAGAGCCCGGTCGTCGTCTGGCCGGGATAGAGCGAAACGCCGGACGGATCACGGTTGACGTCGATAACGGTGCGCGAAATCGCCGTATGCACGACCGTCGCGCCGAGGCTCTCGGCGAAGTCATAAAGCTTGTCGATCCACCAGTCGGCGTCACGGCGGCCGAGCCAGGGCGAGACCAGCCGGCTGTCGAGGCCGGCGAGATCGATGCCGGTATGCGGGATCGAAACCAGCAGGGGTGCTGTGCCTTGGGTGACGGTGAGCCAGGAGGGTGAGGTCATCGGAAGTCTCCGCGCGAAGGAACGCGACTTTGCAATCGTCCTTGAACACCGACTTCGGTTTTTATCGCTCGCAACGCATTTTGTTCTTGCTTTGTGCCGGCAGCTATGCTACTAAATTCGGTATGGTGCTGATTCGGCCCGACGACCCGCCTTTGAGGCGGGTTTTTTGTTGCCGGGCTGAGGTTGGCGGGACAGCGCCCCACTCTGTCCTGCCGGACATCTCCCCCACGAGGGGGGAGATCGGTAGCTTCGCCGCTTCGCTCAATCCTGCAACGTTGGAGATTGGCGAAAGACTCGATGATGGCCAATCTCCCCCCTTGTGGGGGAGATGTCCGGCAGGACAGAGGGGGGCGCGACAGAACGCGGCCTGTGACGGTACACCGCCTCATGACGCAACGCCCGGCAGTTTCACCGCACCCGCGGCCTTCACCGCCGCG
>NZ_JAMYNR010000057.1:0-14047 GCF_040319155.1 Mesorhizobium sp. M0954
TCAGCAATTCCACCGATCCGACCCTCGCCGCTGAGGGAGGGCGGCTACCCTCTCTCAGCGTTCCTTTCTGACCCATTCGGCAGCGAAAGTCATAAGACAAGCAGTTCCTGTGATCGATGAAACGATTGTGAGGTGGCGGCGGCCCGTTGTGCTGATTCAACGACTACCTCAATGGAGGTGGACGATGGTCACGGGTCTTGAAGGCTTCGGACGAGGGCATGTCGGCGCGGCAAGCGGCGGCACGGTTCAGAGTAGGAGTCGACATCATCGGTCGGGCGGCGTCCATCGCGCCGCGCTGACCTTAATTGTTTCAGGCGGCTGCCATGGCTCGGTCGGCCTCGAAGGGTGCCTCGCGACGCAATATTACCCATGCAGTGCGGGCGAGCTTGTTGGCCAGCGCTACGACCACCGTGTTGCGATGCCGTCTGTCGAGCAGTTACGCAGCCACGCGCCCAGCAACGTCTGGCTTCGGGCCAGCGACGGCAAGGCCGCCCTTGCCCCATGGATCAGCAGCGTGCGCAGGTATTTGTTGCCGCGCTTGGAGATGCCGAGCAGCCTGGGTTTGCCGCCGGTGGTATGTTGCCGGGGGACGAGCCCTAGCCCATGCGCCGAGATCACGGGCGCTTGCGAAGGTCGTGCCGTCCCCTGCAGCGGCGACGACGCGCAGGCTTCGAGGCGAAGCTCACAATTGTTTTCGGTTGCATGCGGCGGCGCAGCACCACCTTCCCGTCTGCATCCAATCCCGCAACGCTGCAGCTGTTCTTGCCAAGGTCAATTCCCAGTATCATGATCGTCATGGCTCGCCCTTCTCCGGTTCCAAACACCGGCATCCTAGCCGATGCCTCAAAGGAGGGCGGCCATTCCATAAAAGTCCGCACATGCCCTGGAGCAGGATCGCCCCGACATCCTGAAGCGCCGCCGGGCCTGGTTCGACGGTCAGCTCGAACTCGATCCGGCGAAGCTCGTCTTCATCGACGAAACCGGCCTGTCCACAAAATTGGCCCGCCTACGTGGGAGGACGCCGCGCGGCGAGCGCTGCCGGGCCGGCGTGCCGCACGGCCACTGGAAAACAACTCGCTTCACCGGCGCGCTGCGGCTGACGGGCATGACCATCCTCCGCCGGCACCCTCGACCCCGCTTTGCTGGCAACAGCGGCCTGATCAGTGCCCATTCCTCGGCGTCCGGGTAGGCCGCCGATTCTGTGATCTGCCCTGGGACTGTCAGGAATCTTGTGCGTGAGGCCATGATGATGGAAGGAGAATCATCGCATGGCCATTGAGAAGGAGTACTGGATTGGTTGCTTGCCGGGCGCGACCCACAGGAGCTGTTTGCCAAGGACGGGTTGCTCGACGATCTGAAGAAGGCGCTTTCGGAGCGGGGATACTGAACGTTCGACGATCATCTTGACGAGGAGCAAGCCACAGGATTGGCGAACCGGCGCAACGGACATTCGAAGAAGACGGTTCTGACGGGCACATCGAAGCTCGAACTTTCGATCCCGCGTGACCGTGCCGGCTCCTTCGACCCGAAGTTGATCGCAAAGTATCAGCGCCGCTTTCCCGATTTCGACGCCAAGATCGTATCCATGTATGCGCGCGGCATGAGCGTGCGCGAGATCCGTGGCCACTTGGAGGAACTCTACGGCATCGACATTTCGCCGGACCTGATCTCGGCCGTCACCGACACCGTGCTTGAGGAGATCGCCGAATGGCAGAGCAGGTCGTTGGACGCCTGCTTTCCCTTGGTTTCTTCGACGCCATCCGGTCAAAATTCGCGACGAGGGCTTCGTGCGCAACAAGGCGATCTATATCGCGCTCGGCATCCTGCCCGACGGCGGCAAGGAGATATTGGGTATCTGGATCGAGCAGACTGAAGGCGCCAATTCTGGCTGCGCGTCATGAATGAGCTGAAGAACCGAGGTGTCGCCGACATCCTGATCGCCGTCGTCGAGGGCCTGAAGGGCTTTCCAGAAACGATCAACGCCGTATTCCCGCAAACGGTCGTGCAGACTTGCATTGTGCACCTGATCCGCCATTCATTGGAATTCGTGTCCTGGAAGGACCGCAAACCTGCAAGTGCGGTCATCAGGTTACAGCGGTCGCGTCGCACTGTGTTGCGTTTCGGCCGGCCTCTCCTCCACGCAACGGCCACGACCCATGTTTCGTGGCAGACCTGCCGCGCCGACCACCCCGGCAGGCACACGGGCGCTACAACCCGAGTAACCGGCCTTCGTCATACTCCTTATACGGTGACCAGACCCCACCTCCTCAACGTGAACAATATCCCACAAACTTTTGTGCGAAGTCGGACAAGGATATCGGAAACCCGACGAAATGGTCGCGCGGGCCGGGTGTCGGTGTGGACGCGTAGTACAACTCCCAACGGTGCGCCAGCGGGCACGTAACTTGCGTGGGTATGGCCGATTGCCGCAGCTCCGTCGCGGTGCCTGGTGGTGACTCATCGGTCTCGCTTTCAACGCGGGTAGACTGGCGGAGTCCTTTATTGGCCAGAGGTCGACGTGGATAGCCGGTCGGCTGGTTCGCGACCCCCGATCAGATTGGAGTGTTCAATGGCCCATCGGTATTGTGATATCCTACCCCTCACTGTCATCACTGCCCTCGAGGTATTCGAGGCATCGGCACGCCACCTTTCACTTGAGCTTGCAGCTTCCGAGCTGAACGTGACATCGGGAGAGATCAGTCGGCAGATCAAAGTCATTGAGGACGAGCTTGGTGTCCCGCTGTTTGTGAGGCCAGGAACCGACCTGGTGCTTACCAGCGCGGGCAATGACCTCTACACCGAGCTGGCAAGCATTTTTTCTAGGGCGTCCGATGTCGCCACGACCCTTAAACGCGGCGGTCGTTCGCGGACGTCACCGATGGGTTCGCGCCGATCTGGCTGACGCGCATGTGCCGTGTTTTGGAGCACAGCACGACGCTATTCCAGTCGACCATAATTTCCGAAAGTCACACGACTATCGCCACGCTGAGATAAAGCTGCGCATCCGATATGGCTTCGCCTCGTGGCCTACCGAGTGAAGCGGACCTATTGTTTGGCGATCCACCCGGCCCGCGGTCCCGCCTTCGCCCAGGAGCAACACAACGCGACGGCCAAGTGCTTGTCAGACTTCCCGGCCTGCACCTCGAATGGATCGAACCCGGCTGCGAGGATGCCACGGGTGGTTTTGCAAGCTGCCCAGGTTGATCAGCGTTGCCGGGGGGGCACGGACTGGTGCGAATTTGGTGGAAGACAGCAAGCTCGTGAGGATTACCGACCTCGAACTGGACGCCCCGGCAGAAAATTATCCGATGTAAATGATAATCGCCCCCGATTGGAGCCCGCCGCCGAAACTCTTTCCCAGCGCTATCGGCTCCACCCGGAATGCTCGGCGAAAACCAGGCCGGTGCGAGCGAAGCCGGACCGAACCTCATCTGCGGTCGGATCGGTGCGCGATCGCACAAGCGTGCAAACCGCCGATGAACTCCGGCGGCGCTGGCAGGGAGGCACTTTCACCCCTAGACGGCTCGATCACATAGCTGCAACCTCAGACCCGTTCCGTTCCAACCCCTTTGGCATAAGAGAGTATCGCCGTGAACTTAGATTGGTGCAAGGCATAGCAGCGACAAAAGGCCATCAGTATCGTTCACCAGTTGTGAATTATCTTAACTTAAAAATCACAAATTCAACATTCATTTAACGCAAATTTATGACAGGTGCACTCGAATGAAAAACAACACTGCCATACTATGAGCACGCGAATCATAAATTTGGACATTATTCAACAACGATCTGGGAGATATTCGATGCAAGATCGCGTGAATATCCTGATTATTGGCCACGGCGTGCTAGGTCGAGCGGTCCTTGATTTTCTCAGTCAAAGCGGCAGACCTTACGATCTGCACGTCGGAGCAAAAGATATGGAGCGGGCCTCTTTAAAGGTCAATCTGGCTAGGCACACGGCCTTGAACCTCGGCCACCATCCGACCATTGAGGTGGTGCCCATGGATCTCATGAACATAGAGGCTACAGCAAATCGACTGGCGGCTCTCCGTCCTGACATCATTTTCAATGCAACGACATTGCATTCATGGTGGGTGATAGCCCAATTGCCGCCCGATGCTTATCAGCAGATCGATCGAGCACGCGGCGGCGTTTGGACGCCAATGCATCTTGTTCTCGTGCGCCGCCTGATGAGAGCTGTGCGAGAAGCCGGACTTGAGAGCGCGGTCGTGAATGCATCCTACCCTGATGTAACAAATGCCGCCCTTGCAGCCGAGGGTCTCTCGCCGACGATTGGCATCGGTAACGTCGCCAATGCCGTACCGGGCATCAGGTTGGCGGCCGCGCATCTTCTGGATTGCAAACTGAAAGCGATCGACGTGCGGTTCTTTGCCCAACACTACGTCAGTTGTCGTATGCCGAGGACCGGTTCCACGGACGGTGCTCCTTACCATCTCGCCATATATCGGGAGGGCCAAAGAATTTGGCCTGAGGAAATGGGCCACGATGTGATTTTCGCGAACGTTGCCGGACGTTTTCGGCGGGTTGGAGGCCTTGAAGGGGAATCGGTGACTGCATCATCGGCAACAGCTGTTCTTCGTGCGCTGGCTGATCGCGTAGAACGTGTCGTGCATGCGCCGGGTCCATTGGGTCTCGTGGGAGGCTATCCGGTTAGGGTTGCTCCGACAGGCATTTCGATCGACCTGCCTGAAGGCTTGTCATTGGACGATGCGGTGGAGGTCAACAGGGGATGCCAGAAATACGACGGTATTGAGGCCGTGGAATGCGATGGCACGGTGCGCTTCACGGCAGAGTCGGCGGAAGTTATGCGCGAGCTGCTCGCCTACGATTGCGACGCAATGGCGTTGGACGAGTGCGAAGACCGCGCGGAAGAATTGGCAGCAAAATATGCTGAATATCGTCGTCGCTTCCAGTAGTCTGGCACCGTTAGCGCTGGCTGCCGACAAAGCCCATCGGTGGTAAAATCATCCCCGGTATGCACGACTGGCGCCGTCGGGGAACCTGCCCGACCTCAAGACCGTCATTCAACTCGGCGATGTTCTGGTCCACCGTCGCTGTCGAGCTATTGCCGCGCCGCACGAGACAGCGACGCTCGACATCGACGATACGCTTGATGTCGCTCACTGCTTCCAGCACCAGTCGCTCTTCAACGCCCATATGTGGAACGTAGGCCCCTTAGGCAAGTGCATTTTTCAGACGGCTGATAACGCGGGAGCGGTGCGGTCATTGTTCGGCCTTTCAGCGCGGTCATGTAACCGCTGGCCTCGATGAAGTCCGCGATGCGAGTGGCTGATCATTACGGCGCGCTGTGTGCGCATCGGGCGTTTTGGCCTCTCTCGCCTCGGGATTTCGTCCCATGGAATCATCGTCTGTTTCGTGCACCTCACCTCTGCCGGCTACCGCTCCGGTCAGCTCGTCCGGGTCGTTTTTCGGCTCAAGCGCTTGCCAGGCTGCTCGCCTCCGTCAGACCCCGATATGTCTCGTCTTGTTCAGCAGCGCCCAGATAATCCGCGCCATCTTGTTAGCGAGCGCGACAGCGACGACCTTGAACGGCCGTCGCGCCAGAAGCGCGGCAAGCCATTTCTGGCGCCTTGTCGTTGCCCCGTCCGTATTCGCAGGACGGTAGTCGCGCCGAGCACCAGCAGGGAACGAAGCTCCGGGTTGCTCATCTTCGATATATCTCCCAGTCCCTCCTTGCCCCCGCTCGAATAAGATTTCGGTATTAATCCGAGCCAGGCCGCAAAGTGCCGCCCGGCCTTGAACCCGCCGCGATCCGGAACAGGCGCCTTGATGGCTGCAGCCGTGATGGCGCTAACACCCGATATCGTAGCCAGTCGTCCATACACTCGTCTCGTTCGCCTCGGCAACGATTTCCCGCTCGAACTTGTCGACCTGTTCCTTCAGCGCCTCGATCTGATCGGCAAGGGCCGACAGGGCGAAGCGAGCCGCCTTCGGCAAGCGGGCGTCGGTCTCGTCGCGCACGATCTCGATCAGGCCAGCAATCTTCGCCGTGCCTGTACTGGCGCTCGATGAGTTCCTTTCAGGCTTGCGAACCGCATGGAGGGAGCGCGAAATACGACCTACTGCGAAGCCGAAACCAAAACAGAAGCGGGAACGGCGGCGTCCTGATCCATTTGCAGGGATCAGCCAAGAGCTACGTGGCTGGTTTTGAAGAAGGGCCGTGGCAAACGAATCGGGAATTGCTGGCGCGGCTGCGGTCGGAATACCCGGAGAAATATCCCAGTCTCCTTCTGCGCACGCTGCAACGTCGCGTCAAAATGGGGCGAAAGGAAAAGGCTCATGAGATGGTGTTCGGCACAACTTTGTCAGCAGCGACCTTCCAGGCAATGACAGAGTGACGGGTCGCGACCACGGGAACATCCTGGTGAGGCAACGGCAGAGTTGCTCGGGAGCACTCCTCGCTGAGGCAATACGGCGTCTCATCCTGATCGTCGCGCTATGTGTGTCGCTGCCGATCAGGCCAGCGAGGTCGTCGGACATGGAGAAGGAGACGCAGCCGCAGCGTGGTAAAGCAATCGCCGTCGGCGCGGCGCCAAGCGCGAGAGGTGACAGTGCAGCGCACGCGCTGCGGGCCCGCGCGTCAGAGGCTCCGTTGCGATCTGGTGCGCGAGCTTGTGCTGTCGGCCGAGCTGCGGTGCGCAATGCCAATCCACAGGACAGCTACACCACCCAGATCGGCAAGACCGCTTCAGCGCATTTTCTGGCGACGCCGGACACGGAGATTAGATGATCAATGACGCCGCCTAGCTGTTATGCGCGGCTGCAATCTCGCCGGTCGGATGATCGAGCGGCTGGCGGGTTCTGCGCAAAAGCCTGGGTTATGACAGAACTCGCCGTTGGAACCCTGATCGGCGGCAAAGAGTGGATGCCCCTCCCGACATCGGATATGCCAATGTGCCTTCCAGGTCGCTGACCGTGGCATCATCGGACATCTCCTTCCAGTTTGCCCCAGAACTCGAAAAGAGCATCTGAGATTGACGCGCAACACGCCCCCTGTGCGTACCGGCCCGGCACCGAGGCTAGTCTCCTGCCGGGGTGTCCTGCGGATTAATTCCAACACAACGTCATCAAGCGGAAGCTTGTGCGGTGTTGTTACCGAGCTATGTCGGCGCACTTTCGGAAGATTAAATATAGTACGACATGTATTTAAAAATCGTAATCTAATGTAATGTAAAATTCACAAAAATCAGCTTATTGCTCCTGCATTCCGCTGGTACAGTCGCTCTTGAGAATAACAGATTGTCTTTTTCTGCTACCAATCTTGGGAGTGACGATGGCTTATCGTGGAGAGCGTCGCTGCAGGTCCGGCAGCAGCCAGGTCAGGGATTGCTGACCAATCCCGCCGGGCGGATCAAGCCGAGAGGGTGGACATATGTTTCCGCTAGAGGACGTCGACGAACCTTGTGTCTAGACGCCTTCGCATGGTCAAACAACCATGCTCCCGCATAATGGCAAGGAACAGTTCGTGGCTTCAGCCGCGGCCATTGCGCGCCCATGAAGGCAGTGCCGCACCCATCTGCCCTTACACAGAGGAACTATTATGAACACCCTGGATCAGCAGACAGCACCGGAGCAAGCCGCACGAGAGCGCATGAAGGCATCGCATACCCTCGATGGTGACGCCGGTCGCTTGGCCCACCTCTATCGCGGATGGGCGAGTGCCTTCGATCTGGATCAGGCCCGCGTCGGGTACTGCGGACCGATGATCGTGGCGGAACTGGCAGGCGCCGTGCAGACGGCCTATTTGGCCGGGCAGCGAAATGCGATGGCAATCTTGGACGCTGGTTGCGGAACAGGGCTCGTCGGGGTGGAACTGGAACGCCTCGGCTTCCGGTTGATTGACGGGTTTGATCTCTCCGAAGAGATGGCCGAAAAGGCCAGGCAAACCGACGTCTACCGCCATGTCCGAGGCGATGTCGACCTTAACGGGCCGCTCTCCGACTACTCCCGCGCGAGCTATGACCTAACCGTCTGCTGCGGTGTCCTCACGCTTGGGCATGTCCGACCGGATGGGTTGCGCGAGCTGGCTCGCGTCACCCGCCCGAACGGCTTCGTCATTGCAAGCACCCGCAAGAGCTATGCGGAGACGACATCCTTTGAAGGCCAGGTGGGACGTCTGCAGGATGAGGGCGTCCTTATACTGGCACAGTGTCTAAGGAACGGCAGATACGTCGCCGAGGAGGACGCGCATTACTGGGTTTTCCGGGTGCCCGAGAAGACCAGCGCACCAGATGAGCCGAGGCGATGACGACGCTACCGCAAATCTTGCTGTCGAAACTGGCAGCCGATGCCACGCATCAAGATCATCCCGGACGGCCCGGGGGAGTTCACGCGACAGCAAGGCTAACCCGATGTCTCCAATCGCCGAAGGCCGTTAACGCTGAGGTCGCATAGCCACAATTCTCGTCCATACTGTCACCAACCAATCGCGCGGTCGCCAGTTTATCAGCAAGGTCTTGTTCCGATGTATGAGAGAACGAGCAAAGTGCATGAATAATTCTGGATTAGGATCTGCGTTCTCATAATGGCACCTTTTACTTTCATATTGGAGGCAACGTTTGGATCATGAAATTAAACGGTGATCAGAGACTTGAAGCTTATCGGCGGATGCTTCGCATTCGTCGTTTCGAAGAAGAGGGTATGCGCCAGTTCAAAGGTGACAAGATCCCTGGTTGGTTCCACTCGAGCGTGGGTCAGGAAGCCGCTGTCGTAGGGGCATGTCTCGCCCTTCGGGACGATGACGCGATGACCGGGACGCATCGTTCGCACGGCCATCCGATCGGGAAGGGTGCGCATCTGGATGAGCTCATGGCCGAGCTGATGGGAAAGGAGGGCGGCATTTGCAAGGGGCGCGGCGGTTCAATGCACGTTGCAGACAATTCGGTCGGGATCATCAGTGAATCGGGTATCGTCGGAGGAGGCATTCCTCTTGCCACAGGGTGTGCGTTCAGCGCCAAGGTGCGCGGCGTCGATCAGGTTACCCTTTGCTTCTTCGGCGATGGGGCGGTGAACCAGGGTACCTTCCATGAGAGTCTCAACATAGCGTCGCTGTGGAAGCTTCCGGTTATCTATCATTGCGAGAACAACGGCTATGCAATGACCACCTCGGTGGCGCAAAGCCACGGGCAGCCGGACATCGCGCTGCGGGCAGCGGGCTACGGCATGCCAGGGGTAACGGTTGACGGGCAGAGTGTGGGCGCCGTCTATGAAGTTGCGGCAGAGGCCGTCACGCGAGCACGTGCGGGCGAGGGCCCTACTCTGGTAGTAGCCAACACCTATCGGTTCGATGAGCACGATGTCGGCTTGGTGATTCCGGGGGAGCCTTATCGATCGGTTGAAGAAGTCGAGGCTCAAAGACGCGACCGGGATCCGATTTTGCTATATCGCACTCTGCTCCTCGATGAAGGCATAAATGAAAAGAGTCTGAGAGCAGTCGAGGACGAAGTCGTCCAAGCCGTCAAGCGAGCTGTACAATTTGCTTTGGCCAGCCCCATGCCTCGGCCCGAAACTTTAGCCGATTACATGTTCAACTCGCCCCTTGCAGGCCATCACGGCTTCGTGGCTGGGCTGGAGAGGAATTAATTCCACATGGAAATTGACGCCCAGAAACTCGACGCGATGCCCGGTACCCATATGAAGATGACGTATTTTGACGCGCTCGTGCAGGCGCAGATGGAGGAAATGGATCGTGATGAGCGCGTCGTCCTGATGGGAGAGGAGCTCTCGGTTCATGGCGGCGCCAAACTTATTGAGCGGTTTGGTAAGAACCGGATTTGGAGCATGCCGATTTCAGAAGGCAGTTTCACCGGCCTCGGAATCGGCGCTGCCATGAACGGATTGCGGCCGATCGTAGACCTCTCTGGTGCCAGCTTCGTCTATCTCGCCTCGGATCAGATCATCAACCAGGCCTCGAAATTGCGGTATATGACTGGAGGCCAGATCGACATTCCCATCGTGTTTCGTTGCTGTATGTCATCGCTGGGATCCCTGGCCGCGCAGCATGCCGACCGGCCTTATCCGCTTTTTATGAATGTGCCGGGCCTCAAGATCATCAGCCCGACCAGCGCCGCCGACATTAAGGGGCTGATGAAATCGGCCATTCGCGACGGCGATCCGGTAATGGTCTTCGAAGACACTCGCCTGTGGCCGCTCAAGGGCAATGTCCCCACAGATCCGGACCATCTGATCCCGATTGGCAAAGCGGATGTGAAGCGCGAAGGAAAAGACGTAACCCTTATCGCTATTGCCAGTGTCATTCGGCCGACGATGGAAGCTGTCGACGCGCTCGCCGAGGAAGGCGTTTCGGTCGAAGTGATCGATCTACGGACGTTGAAGCCGCTCGATCATGAGGCCATCAAAACGTCAGTCGCCAAGACCGGACGGCTTTTGATAGTTGAGAACGCGCACCGCGTCTGCAATGTCGGAAGTGAAATCGCCGCAGTGATGGCGGAGGAGGCTTTCGATCTATTGAAGCGCCCGATCCTGCGCCTGAGCGCTCCAGATATTCACGTCCCATTCAGTCCTGCCCTTGAGAAGGATTTCTTCCCGACGAAGGATCACATTCTCGCCGCCGTACGGCGGCTGCTCTGACATCCTCAAAGACTCAGCAGAATGGAAAGCAAGAATGACAATCGATATCAACCTACCCTCCAGAATGTTTCGCTCGCTGAAAAGCTTCGGAGCTGCGGTGCGGTGCGATCGAATCGTCGAAGCCAAGACAGGCACAACCACTATAGAAGTGGATGCGCC
Source organism: Mesorhizobium sp. M0954 (assembly GCF_040319155.1). Classification (NCBI taxonomy): domain Bacteria; kingdom Pseudomonadati; phylum Pseudomonadota; class Alphaproteobacteria; order Hyphomicrobiales; family Phyllobacteriaceae; genus Mesorhizobium; species Mesorhizobium sp. M0954. The sequence goes on from NZ_JAMYNR010000057.1 coordinate 10,792, forward strand.
AGCGAGCGGTATTTTTGACGAGAAATCGTTGCGCCGCAAGGCGAGACCGTCGAGATCAAACGGTCATTGAACGATTTGTAGGCTGATGTCCCGCTCGTTTACCGAGGTCTAACTGACCCCGTTGCGGAAAGCCATAGCCGGTCGGAGGCAATCCCGACCTTAATTGCTGGATGACGAATACTGCGATCCGGCGCAACAATTATTTTTCCGATGCAATCATTGGTTTGCTAGTCTCTCATGTTCGCTGTCAAGGCTGAAGGCGAGAGGGAACAACTGCTGTTGCGCGAGTGTGCAAAGCAGTCGGATTGGATGGAACTGCACAGGGTCGGGGTGGAGCTCAGAGACAACGGTTGATCAGACTCTCATCCGCGGGTTGGATACCGCCTTCCGTGTCTTCGTCTCGGGGCTTTCCTCGGTCTACAGGGCGGGCGTCGGGCGGATTGGCTCGGCCACATAACTAGCGACGGGAGTTCCCCGCGGTGGCCCCACCGCCGGTCCTGTGCGTCGAGACTCGTATATGACGGTTCGACCTCCTGCCCAATGGCCCACAGGAAGGCGGCCATCTCGCGCGCGATCGCGGCCACGACCACCGTGGCTTCTTGCCGGCGGCGTTGAGGCGACGACAGCGAGCGCAGAGCCGGACCTGCGCCGATCGAGGACGCGGCTCAGCGGCTACGCGGCTTGGACGAGCAGCTGAGCGCCGTCGTGCCCACCTGGTCCATGACGCGGGTCGTCGAGGGCCTATCAGGCGATGCGCGGTGCCTCGTTCCTGGTCGCAGTGATCTTCGCGGCCGAGATCGGGGATGTGCGCCGCTTCGATACACCGCCACAGTTGATGGCCTTCCTCGGCCTGGTGCCGGGGGAGCGTTCGACCGGCGACACGGTCCGCAGATCGAGCCTTACACTCGCCGGCAATCGTCGCGCCCGCCGCGCCTTGGTCGAAGCGGCATGGACTTACCGCTATCCCGCCAGGGTTAGCGAGGCCCTGAGGGTCCGGCTCGAGGGGTTACCCAAAGCTGTCCGCGACATCGCCTGGAAACGTCGATCTTCTCCTGGAACACGATCTGCTGCGTCGGATGCTCGAAGCTCTGGCGAGCAAGGCAGCGCCGGTGCGCCAATGTCCAATGACCGCCGCCCTCGTAGATCCGATCATGGCGCAGAAGGAAGGAGAGCAGCTGCTGGCCTTTGCGGCGCAGGTCGTCGGCTCCGGATTCCCGAGCCCGGACCAGATCGCGGACGCCTCGTGGGACTACGTCCGGCACCGACACTCCGGTCAGTTCGCCCGCCCGATGCAGCCGCCAGAGTGACCGCGTCCCATCGGTTCGTCTTGATGCGCTCGCCCGACCGCTTCGGAATCAGGGCGGGCGCAACCACCATGCAGTCGTGACCAAGATCGCGGACCTGACGGCAAAGTCCGTAACCAGTCGGTCCGGCCTCGAAGCAGACGTGCAGTCGATTCAGCAGAACCATAGAGTCCAGTTCGTCACGGCGACCACGCTCGTGGCGATGCTGGCCAAGGCCTATGACGACGGTTCACTCGAAAAGCAGCTGACGACCCTGTCGCGGCCGAAACTGTTGATCTTCCAGAACTCGGCTATCTCCCGTTCGCAGCCAATGCCGAACATTTGTTCTTCCAGCTAGTGTCGCGGCGTTATGAGCGAGAGATCGATCCTGATCACCTCCAACCGCTCGGTGGGCGAATGGGGCAGCGGTCCCAGGCAACCATCGTCGTGGCCCGCCTTTCGCCGTGGCCGCATGCTGGTGAACGCGGACACAGGAGCTATCGATCATGATGATCTCGCCGTCGAAAGCCTTGGAAACAGCCGCCAGCAGCCGATCCCAGAGCCCTGCTTTGTGCCATCGCACGAACCGGTTATAGCAGGTGGTGTAGGGGCCGTAGCGTTCCGGCACATCGGCCCAGGGCGACCCGGTTCGGAAACGCCACAGGATGCCGTTGAGAACCTTGCGGTCATCAACCCGCGCTACGCCACGAGCATTGTTGGGCAGATGCGGCTGGATCAGAGGGCCGATCGCAACATCTGGCTCGAAACCGTCACCGACGCGCAATGCACTTACACGCTTGGTAAATTTGTCGGCGAATTCATCATACACCCTGGACTGCACGTAAAGCCGATTGGCTGAAACGCAGGTCTGGTCGCATTCCGAAACTTTGCCTGTACCGTACCATCGACGGCGGCATCGACATCTGCATCATCAAAAGACGATGAAAGGGGCGTTGCCACCGAGTTCGAAGCTGGTTCTTGATCTGGTCTGAACACTGCCTCATGAGCAGCCGCCCCGACCTCGGTCGACCCAGTGAAGCTGATCTTGCGAACCTTGGGGTTTGAGCAAAGTTCGCGGCCAACCGCGTTACTTTCCGATGCGTGGATCAAGTTGAGAACGCCATCGGGAAAACCTGCCATCCGGGCAGGTGTGAACATAGACCGGCGACGAGCGGTGGCGCGTGCTCCATTAACATAACACCAATTTCCAGGACTTCATCGGAATACCGGCCGCTGCCCATGGTGAACAGTAGCGGAGGGACACCTGGCCTTGGCCGAGTATTTTGAACGCTGGACCCTGCTGCCGGTCGATGCAGCGGTAAGGTTCTTAGCGACTGGACGGAGATTCGGACAGGTTATGTGGGAGTCCGAGAGCTTCCAAAGTCATGGGCGTGCAGCCTCAACAACGACGAGGAGATCCTTGGCATCGATCTGGTCGCCGGCCTTGACCAGCACCTCGGCTATGGTGCCGTCGCGTTCGGCATGCAACGCTGTTTCCATCTTCATCGCTTCGATCGACAGCAGCACGTCGCCGGCCTTCACCGCCTGGCCGGCAGCGACCGCAAGCGCCGAGACGACGCCAGGCATCGGCGCGCCGACATGCGCCTCATTGCCCGGCTCCGCCTTGCGCCGTGCCTTGGCAGCGGACGCGCCATGCGCCCGGTCCGGCACCTTCACCCGGCGCGGCTGCCCGTTGAGCTCGAAGAACACGGTGACCATGCCCTTTTCGTCGACATCGCCCATGGCAAGGCAGCGCACCACCAGCGTCTTGCCTTTTTCGATATCGACGAAAATCTCGTCTTCCGGCTTCATGCCGTAGAAATAGGTCGGCGTCGGCAGCACGCTGACCGGCCCGTAGGTCTCCTGCGCGGCGGCAAAATCGGAAAACACCTTCGGATACATCAGCCACGACGCGAACTCGAACTCGCTGAGCTTGCGCTCGAGCTTTTCCTCGACCTCCGCGCGACTGGCCT
>NZ_JAMYNR010000058.1:0-13989 GCF_040319155.1 Mesorhizobium sp. M0954
CGACATCTGCCGAAATCCGAAATCCCCATAGCCATCGCCTGTGGCCCGCGGGTTCCTTCCTCGGGGACTTTCGTACGCCTGCCGGCGCCCGAAACTCTTCACGACAGCGGAATGGCGGCTTTTGGCGTCCGAAGAACGATAGCGGACGTTCAGCGGGTGGGTCCGGCCGCAGCAAACTTGAACTGGCCATTCGCAACCCCGTAAACAGTCTCCATGACAGCGAGGCGCTGGCGGGACGTTCGGCGTAGCAAGTTTTGCGCTCGCTACCTACGCAAATTGGGCGTATCGTGGCATATCGTCTGTTGCTAATAAATGAGCCGGCGACTGAGAGCGCAAGACTCTCGCATCGGACTAGGCGCGCTAGGTTCCACAACTACTCGTCGCGCTCACCAGACCATCTGCCTCTGCTGAAACCTCTTTTCCTCGGTTCCGGCCAGTATTGCTTTTGCCAATCGGAAGAGGAGCGTTCTGATGCAGATCATCCAAACCCGCCGCCGGTTCCTAGCCGGCGCTGCAATGGCAGGCGCTGCCGGTATCGTCGGTGTTCCAGGGTCACTCCACGCGGAACCGCCGTTGGAAACGACCACGGTTCGTCTGCCGCTGTGGGTCGGTAGTTCCTACTGTTGGGCAGGTGCGTACATCGCCGGAGAACTGATGCGCGCCGAGGGTCTTACCGATGTCCGCTACATAGAAGGCGACAGAAGCGTCAACCAATCGGTATGGATCGCACGCGGTGAGACCGATTTCTCCGTGAACTTTGCGCCGAACCAGGTCGCGTCGATCGCCGCCGGCGTGCCGATCAAGGTGCTGACCGGCTTGCACTCGGGATGCCTCGAACTGATCGCCAAGGAGAGCATTCGCAGCGTCACGGATCTGCGGGGCAAGAGAGTGGGCGTGAACGGTTTCAACAACTCGCGGCACGTGTGGCTGTCCCTCATGTCCGCTTATGTCGGACTCGATCCAGTGAACGATATCCAATGGGTCTTGACTAACGACGTCAAGCCGACGGAACTCTTCGTCGAAGGGAAGATCGACGCATTCCTCGGGACGCCGCCCCAGCCGCAGGAGCTGCGCGCCAAGAAGATCGGCCACACGATCCTCAACAATGCCGTCGACCGCCCGTGGTCGCAGTATTTCTGCTGCATGATCTCGGCCACGACGGACTATGTGACAAGATACCCGGTGGCGACCAAGCGGGTCTTGCGATCCATCCTCAAGGCCGCCGACCTCTGCGTGTCAGATCCCGAAAGTGTGGCCCAGCAGATGGTCGATCGCGATTTTGAGACCAGCTATGACTACGCGCTCCAAACTCTGAAGGACATTCGGTACGACCGCTGGCGGGAATTCGATCCCGAAGACTCCTTGCGGTTCTACGCACTGCGCATGCAGGAGACCGGCATGATCAGGTCCAGCCCACAACAGATCATCGCCAACGGAACGGACTGGCGCTTCCTCGACGAGTTGAAGCGTGAGCTGAAAACCTGATCCCATCTGGTCTCGAGGGGAGACGTAGACATGCAAATCATTCAGAGCCGCAGGCGCTTCCTGGCCGGCCTGACGGCTGCCGGCACCGCAAGCCTCGTCGGCGCTCCAACTCGAGTTCTTGCCGAGCCAGGGCCGGAGACCACACGCATTCGCTTGGCCAAGATCCCTAGCATCTGCGTGGCGCCACAGTATGTTGTAGAGGACCTGCTGCGCGCTGAGGGCTTCACCGAGGTTGCCTATGTCGCGGCAGGCCCCGGTGCGGCCACGGCCTCCGCGGTGGCGAATGGCGAGATCGACTTTAGCCTCAACTTCGTGACAAATTCGATCGTCGCCTTGGACTCCGGTGCGCGGCTCACTCTGCTCGGGGGCGTCCATCCCGGTTGCTTCGAGCTGTTTGCCAAGCACGGGATCGACAGCGTCGTCGATCTGAAAGGCCGGAACGTCGGCGTCCAGGGGCTCGGTTCGGGGCCGCATCTGTTCCTCGCCAGCATCGCCGCCTATGTCGGGCTCGATCCGGCGCGCGACATCAACTGGGTGGTGGACCCGGCGGTCAAGCCCAAGGAGCTGTTCGCGCGGGGCGAAATCGATGCATTCCTGGGCTTTCCGCCGGACCCGCAGGAATTGCGGCGCAGCAAGGTCGGGCACGTGATCGTCAACAGCACAGTGGACCGACCTTGGTCGCAATATTTTTGCTGCATGCTGTCCGGCAACAGCGATTTTGTGGCCGCGCATCCGGTTGCTACCAAGCGGGTGCTGCGCGCCATCCTCAAGGCCGCGGATCTATGCACCGCCGCGCCGGCCTTGGTTGCCGAGCGCTTGGTCGCGGGCGGATTCGCCAGCCGCTACGATGACGCGTTCGCAGCGATCAGCGAGTTGCCCTACCGGAAATGGCGGGACTACGATTCAACTGACACCGTCCGCTTCTATGCGCTGCGGCTGAAGGAAATCGGTTTGATCGGGTCCACACCCGACAGGATCATCGCCAACGGAACAGACTGGCGCTTCCTCAATGAGCTAAAGCGAGAGCTGAAGACGTAGACCTATCGCCAATACGCGTTGCCTTTTCAAGGGAAGGAGAGACTCGTGCAGATTGTCCAGAACCGTCGCCGTTTCCTTACAGGCCTGTCTGCGCTCGCAGCCGCGGGTCTTGCAAAGGGCCGCAACGCGGCCGCCGCCGAAGCGGCACCTGAAACCACGACCGCCCGCTTTGCGGCGGCGCCTGGTATCTGCATCGCTCCGCAGTACGTCGCCGAGGATCTGATCCGCGCAGAGGGGTTCTCAGATTTCGGCTTCGTGGCCGCCGAGGCCGGTATCGCCCAGACCGAGATGCTGGCGCGCGGGGACATCGACTTCGGCATTGACTTTGCCACGGCCCTAATCATTCCGGTCGACACTGGCGCACCGATCAAGGTGATCTCCGGAGTGCATGTCGGCTGCTACGAGTTGTTCGGACGCGAGGACATCAAGAGCATCGCGGATCTCAAGGGCCGCAAGGTCGGCGTCGGCGGCAATCTATCGTCGGATCCACATATCTTCGTCAGCGCCATGGCGACCTATGTCGGCCTCGATCCGCAACGCGACATCGAATGGATCGTCGGCGAGGCAAAGCCGGCGGAGCTCTTCGCCGATGGCAAGGTCGACGCCTTCCTGGCTTTTCCGCCTGAGGCTCAAGACCTCCGCGCCCGCAAAGTCGGCCACGTCATCCTCGACAGTTCCAAGGACCGACCGTGGTCGCAATATTACTGCTGCATGCTGGCGGTCAACGCCGCGTATGCCGAGAAAAATCCAGCCGCCACCAAGCGGGTCATCCGGGCGATCATCAAATCGGCCGACATCTGCGCGGCTGAACCGGAACGGGTGGCACGCCTTCTGGTGGATCGCGGACACACCGAACAATACGACTACGCTTTGCAGTCGCTCCGCGAGCTCCCATACTCTAACTGGCGCGACTTCGATCCCGAGGACACGATGAGGTTCTTCTCGCTGCGGCTGCATGAAGCCGGGATTGTCAAGTCGAGCCCAAACGAGATCATCGCGAACGGCACGGATTGGCGCTTTTTCAACGAGGTCAAGCGCGAGATGAAAGGCTGAGTCTGCTCGTGCCGAGGGAGAGGAGACGTGACATGGAGATTGTCCAGAGCCGCCGCCACTTCATGATGGGCCTGTCGGCGGTCGGCGCCGCGGGTCTCGTCAAAGTGCCGACATCGGCTCATGCCGAGCCGGCGCCAGAGACCACGACAGTGCGTTTGCCAAGGACGTTCCGCGCCCTTTGCGAAGCACCCAAGAATATCGCCGGGGAGTTATTGCGGGCCGAAGGGTTCACCGATGTACGCTACATAGACTTGGCCGCCGACTCCGATCCGTTCGCGATGCTCGCAAACGGCGAACTGGATTTCGCCACCGACTTTCCGCCACCGCACATCATGGCGATCGAGGCCGGCATGCCGATAAAGGTGGTCACCGGCCTGCACTCCGGCTGCCTCGAACTGATCGTCAACGAAAGCATTAACAGCATCTCCGACCTCAAGGGCAAGAGGGTGGGCGTGTTCGCGCTGACGTCAGCTCCGCACATGCTCGTAACCCTCATGGCCGCCTATGTCGGTCTCGATCCCGCCACCGATCTCAAGTGGGTCGCGAACCCGGATGTCAGCTCGATGCAACTATTTAACGAAGGAAAGGTCGATGCCTTTCTGGCGGTGCCACCCGAGCCGCAGGAGCAGCGCGCCCGGAACGTCGGCCACACAATCCTTAATACGACCGTCGACCGGCCATGGTCGCAACACTACTGCTGCATGCTTGCCGGCCGCGCGGACTATGTCGACAGACACCCGGTGGCGACCAAACGCGTGCTGCGAGCCATCCTCAAGGGCGCCGACATCTGCGTGTCGGATCCGCAACTGGCTGCGCAACTATCGGTCGACGGCAAGTTCACCGATCGATACGACTATGCATTGGAGGGCTTGCGAGGAGCGCGCTACGACGTGTGGCGGGAGTTCGACCCCGAAGACACGATGCGCTTCTACGCACTGCGGATGAACGAAGTCGGCTTCATTGAGGCCGGCCCTAACAAGATTATCGCCAACGGCACGGATTGGCGCCTCCTCAACGAGATCAAGCGCGAGATGAAAACGTGAGCGAGTGGCCGGCGCGCATCTTGGTGCTGGCGCTGATGGCCGGGCCGGCACACGCGCACGACGCGCGGCACGACGAGCGCCTGCCGACGATCGGACAGGCGCCGGACTTTACCTTGGTATCGCAGGATAGTGTGCGCGTGTCGCTGCACGACTTTCGCGGCAAGGTGGTCGCCGTCTCATTCATCTATACGCACTGTACCGACGTCTGCCCCATGCTGACCGCCCATATGGCCAGCGTGCAGGAGGAGTTGGGTAATGCGTTCGGACCCCAAATCGCCTTCGTTTCGATCACCGTCGACCCGGAGCGCGACACCCCCGATGTTTTGAAGGAATATGCACAGAATTTTGGCGCCGATCTGAAGGGCTGGTCGTTTCTTACCGGTGATCCGGCGATTGTCCATGAGGTTGGACGGAAATACGGCGTCATCGCGAAGAAAACGGTGAACGGAGATGTCGACCATACCTTGCTGACGTCGCTCGTAGACCCCAATGGCATCTTGCGAGTACAGTATCTTGGCGTCCGGTTCGACTTGGAGGAGTTCCGGGATGACCTTGTCAGCCTCTTGGACGAATCCAAATAGCATAACGAACCGGCTCGTTGGCTGGGTTGCCCGGCTGCCGGCGCGCGTCCAGACCAAGCTCTTGATCGCGTTCCTGTCGATCGTCGGCCTGCTGATCGTGCTCGGGGCCGTCGGGTTGCAGGTGCTGAGTGGGGTCAACGATCAGACCAACGAGCTGATCAAGCTGCAGCGCAGGATCGCGGCCTATCGCCAGGTGCAGCACGATACGACCACCCAGCTCTACGGCATCTCCACCGCCCTGTTGCTTCAGGACAACCGGATGCTGGATGGGGCGCTGCGCCAGCTCAACCAGTTTGGCTATGACCTCGACCGCATGGAGTTCGTCGCTGAAACTGAGGCGGAGGTGCTGGGCCAGGTCCGACAGGAATACGAACGGCTCGCGGCCGGCGTGACGCGTGTCGCGGAGCTCTTCCGCGCCGGTCGCACGGACGAAGCGCGCAAGGTTCAGCTGGACGAGATCATGCCGTCGGCCGACCGCCTCGAGCGGCTGACGAACCAGTTGGTCAACATGGCCGAAGCCGACATGGTCGTGGCCATCGAAGCGAGCGAGGGGGCGTACGGCACCTCCCAACTGGTCGTGGTTGCTTTCGCTGTGGGCAGCATCCTGCTCGCGCTTGCGCTTGGCTACATAATCTCATGGTCGTTGATCGAACCGGTCAAGAAGATCGAGACGCGTCTCAGTCAAATAGCGGCCGGCGACTTCGCCCAACACGTTGCCGTCGCCAATCGCGACGAACTTGGAGTGCTCGCCGCTAACGTCAACCAGACCTCCGACCAGCTGGGGCGCCTATATCAGGAGATTGAGACGCGCACCCAGCAGCTCGACGAGGCCCTTCAGCAGCAGACAGCCACTGCAGATGTTCTGAAGGTCATCAGCCGCTCTACCTTCGATCTACAGGTCGTGCTCGATACGTTGGTGGAATCGGCTGTCAGGCTCTGCCGTGCCGACAAGGGTGGTATCGTGCAGTTGTTGGATGGCGTATTCCGCTATGTGTCGACGCATGGCTACCCGCCCAGTTTCCGCGCTTATGTCGACGCCAATCCACTTCCAGCGCTTGCCGCAGGCCGAGGCTCCGCCGTAGGGCGCGTAATCGAAGAACGTCGGATCGTGCAAATCGAAGACGTGACCGCTGATCCGGACTACCGCGTGGCCCTGATCGCTGAGGCAGGCGGGTTCCGCACCGTCCTCGCTGCCCCGCTGTTGCGGGAGGGTGATCTCGTAGGCGTATTCGTCATGACCCGGGTTGAGCCGCAATCTTTCAATCCCAAGGAGATCGCGCTCGTCGAGACATTCGCCGACCAGGCGGTGATCGCCATCGAGAATGCGCGGCTCTTCGAGGCGGTGCAGTCACGAACGCGCGAGCTTGCCGCGTCTGTTGGTGAGCTCGAGGCGCTTGGTGAGGTGAGCAAGGCGGTCAATTCGACGCTGGATCTCGACACGGTGCTGAAAACAATCGTCGCCAAAGCGGTCCAGTTGTCGGAGACGGATGCTGGCACCATCTACGTGTTCAGCAGCACGCGGCAGCAATTCCGTCCGCGCGCAAACTTCGGTATGAGCGATGAGCTTATCGCCGCAGTCTCACACCAGACGATCGGGCTGGCCGACATGGGGATCGGCGACGCACCCGGGCGCTGCATGCCGGTGCAGTTTCCCGACCTCGGCCAGGAGACCTCATCCTTCCTTGTAAGAAAGACGATCGTCGATGCCGGATATCGCGGTATCCTGATCGTTCCGCTGCTGAGGCCCAACAAGATCGTAGGTGCACTGGTCGTCAGGCGCCACAAGCCAGGTGCCTTCCATGAGCAAGTCGTCCACCTGCTGGAGACCTTCGCAGCCCAATCGGTGCTCGCGATCCAGAATGCCATGCTGTTCCGCGAGATCGAGGAGAAAGGCCGGGAGCTGGAGACCGCCAGCCGCCACAAGTCCCAGTTCCTCGCGAATATGAGCCACGAGCTCAGAACACCGCTCAATTCGGTCTTGGGCTTCACAGAACTGCTGGTCGACGGCATCTACGGCGAACTTCCGGACAAGGCAAAGACGACCGTCGCGCGTGTGCAGGCAAACGGCCGTCATCTCCTCGGGCTCATCAACGACGTACTCGACCTTTCGAAGATCGAAGCCGGTCAGCTCACGCTGGCGATCGAGGACTACTCCGTCGCGCAGATTGTTCGATTAACCGTTACGGCTGTCGAGCCGCTGGCACGAGCGAAGGGTCTTGAGCTTTCAACGACTGTTGCCGAAAACCTTCCAATCGGCCGCGGGGACGAACGCCGTTTGATGCAGGTCCTGCTCAATCTTGCAGGCAATGCCGTCAAGTTCACCGAAACGGGTGCGGTCGACATTCTTGCCGGCGCGGTAGACGGACATTTCGAGATCACCGTCCGGGATACAGGTCCCGGCATCGCGTCCAAGGACCAGGGTCTCATCTTCGAAGAATTCCAGCAGGTCGACAACAGCAGCACCAGGCAGAAGGGTGGCACAGGTCTCGGCCTGGCGATCACAAAGCGCATCGTCGAAATGCATGGTGGGACCATAGACGTCGAGTCCGTGCTCGGGTCAGGATCGACATTCCGGCTGAAGATACCAATCCGGGTGAATGAGGAAGTGAGGGCCGCATGAGCAAACGAATCCTGATGGTGGAAGACACCGAGGACAACCGGCAGATCATCCGCGATCTCATCGCCACCACCGAATACGAGTTGATCGAGGCGGCGGACGGTGCCGCCGGCGTCGCTGCTGCTGCGGCCGAGAAGCCAGACCTGATCCTCATGGACATTCAGCTGCCGGTAATCGACGGGTATGAAGCGGCCCGCCGTATAAAGGCCGATCCGGCGCTGCGGCACATCCCGATCATTGCCGTCACATCCTATGCATTGTCGGGCGACGAGGCGAAGGCCCTTGCTGCAGGGTGCGATGGCTACATTGCCAAGCCATTCAGTCCGCGCCAGCTGCTCGCCGAGATTCGTCAGTTCCTTTCCTGAGGGGAGACGGTACCTTGCACGATCCGCCTCGCATTCTCGCGGTCGACGATACCCCGGAGAACCTTGAGATCCTTCGCATGCGGCTCGAGGCGAATGGCTACGAAGTGGTGACTGCCGCGGATGGTGAAGAGGGGCTTGGTAAGGCCCGCGATCTCACGCCGGATCTGATCCTGCTCGACATCATGATGCCGAAGCTCGACGGCATCAGCGTGGTGCGTATGCTGAAGCAGGATCTCTCGCTGCGATCGATCCCGGTCATTCTTGTCACCGCGAAAGCCGACACGCGCGATGTGGTCGAGGGGCTGGACGCCGGGGGCGATGACTATTTGACAAAGCCCTTCGAGCACCAGGCGCTGTTGGCGCGGGTGCGCTCGATGCTGCGCCAGAAGGCGCTTCACGATACCGTCGCAAGCCAAGCCGTGCAGCTTTCCGATTGGAACCGCTCGCTCGAGCAGACCCTGGCGGAGCAGGTGATCGAGATCGAGCGAATGGGCCGGCTCCGGCGTTTCCTGCCCGAGCAAGTCGCGGACCTCATCCTTGCGGCGGGAAATGGCGACACGCTTCTGCAAAGTCACCGTCGCGACGTGACCGTCGTTTTCTGCGATCTACGCGGCTTTACAGCCTTCGCCGAGACTGCCGAACCTGAGGAGGTGATGGCGGTTCTTGGCGAATACCACGCCTGTCTTGGTGAACAAATCGTCCGCTACGAGGGAACTCTTGAGCGATTCGTGGGCGACGGTATCGTCGTCGTTTTCAACGATCCACTGCCCTGCGCCGACCATACGGAGAGAGCCGTCCGCATGGCTGCGGCGATGCGTGATGCGATTGACGAGCATTCAGAGCAATGGCGCAAGCGCGATCACTTGCTCGGCTTCGGAATCGGCATCGCCCGAGGCCATGCAACCATCGGGCGGATCGGTTTCGATCAGCGCGCCGATTATGCAGTGATAGGCACAGTGTCGAACCACGCCGCCCGATTATGCGAGGAAGCCAGGCCAGGCCAGATTCTCGTCAGCCAGCGGGTCGTTGGTGCCGTCGAATCCCTGGTTGAGTCCGTCGCCGTTGGCGAACTGACGCTGAAGGGCTTTCGCCGACCGATGCCTGCCTATGAAATTGTGCGGTGGATCGGCCGGCCCAGCTAGGGATCACTGTGCCTAATGAGATAGATCGCCTCCTGCGCTGAATGGGCCATACAATGATGCGGGCAGCTAGACCGATCAGCGATCGGACGGCCTTTGAGCTCCATGGCCGTTGCTCCCTATTCGCCTCGCTCGGGGAAACTTCCCAACGTCAGCTCGCAAGGCACGTTACAGATACCTGGTTGGCTTCTTTCAAGCCCGGTCGCCACAAGGCGCGACAGGAGTTTCCGGAAGTCCAGCCCAACCTATGAACAGCGCCTGGACAAGATGGCCGTAGCGGATGGGTGCAGCGTCTGTGGCGCAAGCCAGCCCTCTGCCAACGCGAACTTTGGACCCGATCCAGTCGTCACGTGGGATGAACTCGAACGTCTCGAATTGGTTCGAGAAGGCGCCTTTTGGCAACTACCCGACGATCCGTTTTGTCAGCGCCCTGGAAGGTACGAGGGTTCCGTAAAGGGCTTGGCCCTGGCTGAGAGCATTGCCCTCGCCACGAACGTTGACAAGGCGTATGGTCGTTAATCGTTGGCTGAAAGCGTTCTTGGCCAGCGACTGAAGAACGACAAGACTCCCGCCTTTATACAGGGCGTGCTCCAACTCGCGATTACTCGGCGCGCTCACGCATTGTCCGTCCTCTATTGGGGTCATTTGGTTGATTCCTAGGGATGATCAATTTGCCAAAGGAGCGTCCCGATGAAGCTAATGCAGAATCGTCGCACATTCCTGACCGGCCTGTCGGCGATCGGCGGTGCCGGGCTCTTCAATGTTCGCACATCCAGTGCGGCCGGGGAGCCTGCTCTGGAAACGACAACCGTCCGCTTGGGGCAGTGGGTCGGAGGCGCTTACTGTTGGGCGTCCATCTACCTTGCCGGAGAACTTCTGCGCGCCGACGGTTTCACCGATATCCAATATGTCGAAGGCGACACCCACGTCGACAATTCCAAGTGGCTCTCCGCCGGCCTGATCGATTTCGACATGAACATGCCGTCGATGCACATTAGGTCCATCGACGCCGGCGTGCCGGTCAAAGTGCTGATCGGCGTGCATTCCGGCTGCTTCGAACTGATCGGCAACGACAGCGTCCGCAGCATCAGGGATCTGCGGGGCAAGCGCGTCGGGGGAGGGTCGGTGGAGTCGCATCCTCACATCCTGACGGCCCTCATGGCCAACTATGTCGGGCTTGATCCGGTGCACGATATCGAGTGGGTGGAGGGAGAACAGGCCCCCATGCAAATGTTCATCGACGGCAAGGTCGATGCCTACATGGCAGGTCCGCCCGAACCGCAGATCCTGCACGCCCGGAAGATCGGCCATACGATCGTCAACAACGGGACCGACCGCCCGTGGTCGCAATACTTTTGCTGCATGGTTGCCGGCAATGCGGACTACGTGAGCAGATACCCGGTCGCGACGAAGCGGGTGTTGCGCGCCATTCTCAAATCCGCTGACCTGTGCGCTTCTGATCCGTCGTTGGCGGCACAGCAGCTCGTCGACCGAGGCTTTCTACCCAACTATGACGAAGCGCTTGGGACGCTGAACGGTGCTCAGCACGACAAGTGGCGCGTGTTCGACGCCGAAGACAGCGTGCGCTTCTATGCGCTGCGCATGCAGGAGACCGGCATGATCAAGTCGAGCCCGCAACAAATCCTGTCCAACGGAACGGACTGGCGTTTCCTCGAGGAGCTCAAACGCGAGTTGAAGGCCTGAGACCCTAGCAGACGCAGTCACGCCTTGGCGCTGGTCATAGCGCGGGCGAGTGAGCACGACGCGCCGAAGGACGAGCGCCTGCCGACAATCGGAATGGCTCAGGACATCACGTTGACATCGCAGGACGGGACGCGCGTGTCGCTGCGCGATTTTCGCGGCGACCAACGCGGCCCGATGGTGGCAGCAACCAGCCTGCAGATATTAGTTGTCTCTGGAGGACTGCTGTTTCGTGGGAGCAGCCGTTTCCATCAACAGCAACCACACGGCAACAAATGTCGCAAACGTGAGCGCCATTCCGCTGGCGACCTCCATCTTGGCCGCAACGACGGTGCTAGCCGTTCTCGACTGCGGCACTGCGTTGGTCGCTTGCTCCAGGAGGCGACATTCCGGTGTTATCAGAACGTTCGTGATTCGGGGCCTACCTACCGAAAATCGCACACTTCATCGAATCTGCGGCTGGGGTTTGGGAAGGAGAGCGTCATGATTGGCCCGCCGCTGCCTCGTGTGGGACAATTGGCGGCGCCGCAACCCACGCCCTCTGGCACTCGGCATTGCGCTGATTGAGGGACAACATGCTGCGCGTCGCATCCGACCGGCTGAGGCCGGTCATGGCACCACGTCGATCAGCGCCGGAATTCCGCTGAAGACATGATAGACGGTCCAGGACCGATCCGCCTCGACGCGGCGGCCATATTGACGGTCCGCGAAGTCGCGTCCCGATGTCCCACCCTCATTTTCCCAGACCGCAAGCCCGGCGGCGTTGCACTGCCGATCGGTTTCGTTGCTACGGGCACTCATGGCGTTGGCCTTTCCTCATTGATCGCTTCCGTGGCCAGAACGCCGGAATAGAGCGTTGCGCCCTTCGCGTCGGCGATCGTCATGGCGTCCGGCCGCTGCGGCATGTTCAAGGTTTTGGCCAAAAGCCTGGCGATCTCGAGCGCATGGTCGAGGTTGGCCGCTTGCGCCGTCTCGCGCCCGACCACGGCATGCGCATCGTCCGAGGTTCGGGTGCGATAGAATTCGATCACGATCTTCATCGTCATCCGTGCCCGTGTCGCTACGTCAGTTCTTGCCCTTGCCGCGCCGGGCATTGATATCGGCTGCAACTCTGGTGTGGGCGCCGAATACGCTTTCAGGCTTGGGCGGGACCTTCTCCTGCGTCGGGTTCCCGATCTTCCGGCTAAACCATTTCTGTCCCTTTGACACGTTCGAAGATCCTTTCGATGAGCGTTGTGCTGTCACCGGGCGAAGTGTCGACCGGTTCGAGACTGTCCTGCATCGCCACCCGTTCATGAAGTTCGACGTCGCTGCGGATGCGGTACTGCAGCGAATTTCCGCTCGGCGGGAGCCTTGCTGTGACGCGGTAGATTTCCGCGGCCTTTGGAAACGTGCCGATGCCGCTCTTCAGCCGGACAGCTTGTCCGACGGCAAAGAGATGCGTTGCGGCTTCGCGGCGGACTGGGCGTGCGTTGCGTTGCATCAGGGTTGTGGTTCTCATGATTGTCTCTCGTCCAGCTCCAGCGAGGCTTGAAGCAATGCCGGTTCGATCGGCACCATCTGCTGCGTAGCACCGCTCGCGGTGATCGCCGGAGGTGAATGAAGGTGGCCACGCGGCGCCATGCGATCTGGGAAGTCCCTTCGAGGGCCTCCTCGTCATGGTCAACCCGATACTCTCCGGGCGGTTGCGGTGTATCAAAGCCGGGCAGCGAAAACGCCGACTTGAAGCGAACGACTGTATTTGTGGTGCGGCTGGTCATGAATTGCGGCTTTCCGCGGAAACGGGCGGCTGCGCCTTTCCGTATCAGTCCCACTCGAACCGCCGGGACGATGCCCGACGGCTGCCAGTACATCCGTGGTCAGCGTCGGTTTCATTCCAGGATCCGAACGGAACGAGATGTGCGCCGGACCGGCGCATGCACTCATTTTCGAGAATTCGGTGGTGAATGGCGGGGCTCTGACACAAAGCCAACTCGACCCAAATCAACAAGTTTTACCTATGCGCCTCAATTGAGTTCCAAACAAGGTCGCGGCCTCCTTTATTTGATCTTTGAAATAATAACCCGCATCCGCGAAATTCAAGCCGGCACAAAGTTTTCCTCACATCCGAACGAATTTCTGGCGTCTCGAATTATATCATTCGAATTCTTGGCCATTGGCCAGAAATAATTCTGGCACTCCTATCTATCGAGTGCCAACGCGCCTATATCAGGGGTAGCGGCCGCCTATGCTGGCCCCAGAAAGAAGTTCCCCATGAAATTCCGGCCACTCCACGATCGCGTCGTCATTCGCCGCGCCGAAGGCGACACCAAATCCAAGGGCGGCATCATCATTCCCGACAATGCCAAGGAGAAACCACAGGAAGGCGAAGTGATCGCCGTCGGCCCGGGCGGACGCGACGAGAATGGCGCGCTTGTTCCGCTCGACGTCAAGGCCGGCGACCTGATCCTGTTCGGCAAATGGTCGGGCACGGAGGTCAAGATCTACGGCGAGGACCTTCTGATCATGAAGGAGGCCGACATCATGGGCGTCATCGACAAAGCTGTCGAAGCCAAGAAGGCCGCCTGACTGGAGCGGCGCGTGTCCCTCAAGGCGCGCAAAGGTCGCTCCAGTATTTGAAAGAACAAGCGCAGCGCGTTCCGCGCGGCGACCGTTCCACTCCAAATTCGACGGGATAAAAAATGTCTGCCAAGGAAATCAAATTCTCCACCGACGCCCGCGACCGCATGCTGCGCGGCGTCGAAATCCTCAACAACGCCGTCAAGGTGACGCTCGGCCCCAAGGGCCGCAACGTCATCATCGACAAGGCCTACGGCGCGCCGCGCATCACCAAGGACGGGGTGACGGTGGCCAAGGAAATCGAACTTTCCGACAAGTTCGAAAACATGGGCGCGCAGATGGTGCGCGAAGTGGCCTCGAAGACCAACGACCTTGCCGGCGACGGCACCACCACCGCCACGGTGCTTG
>NZ_JAMYNR010000059.1:0-13412 GCF_040319155.1 Mesorhizobium sp. M0954
AATTGTCGGCGAAGCTCGGGTGATTGATGATCGCCTCGAGGAACGTGAGGTTGGTCGCCACGCCGCGGATGCGGAATTCGCGCAGCGCCCGGTTCATGCGGGCAATGGTCTCGGCCGGCGTCGGCGCCCACGCCGTCACCTTTTCCAGCAGCGGATCGTAGAAGCGGGTGATGACCGCGCCCGAATAGGCGGTGCCGCCATCAAGGCGGATGCCGAAGCCGGTGGCGCCGCGATAGGCGGTGATGCGGCCATAGTCGGGGATGAAATTATGCTCGGGATCTTCCGTGGTGATGCGGCACTGCAGCGCGTGACCGTTGAGCCTGATGTCCTTCTGCGCCGGAACGCCCGATTCCGCCGTGCCGATGGCAAAGCCATCGAGGATGTGGATCTGCGCCTTGACGATGTCGATGCCGGTCACCTGTTCGGTGACGGTGTGCTCGACCTGGATACGCGGATTGACCTCGATGAAATAGAATTTTCCGGTATCGGCATCCTGCAGGAACTCGACTGTGCC
This sequence comes from Mesorhizobium sp. M0954, assembly GCF_040319155.1. Taxonomy (NCBI): domain Bacteria; kingdom Pseudomonadati; phylum Pseudomonadota; class Alphaproteobacteria; order Hyphomicrobiales; family Phyllobacteriaceae; genus Mesorhizobium; species Mesorhizobium sp. M0954. The sequence goes on from NZ_JAMYNR010000059.1 coordinate 515, forward strand.
GGCGCCGATATAGCTGGTCTCGCGCGCGATCCTCAGCGCGTAGCCGCAAAGCTCCTCGCGCTGCGGCATTTCGAGGTAGGGCGCCGGCGCCCGCTCGACCACTTTCTGGTTGCGGCGCTGGATCGAACAATCGCGCTCGAACAGGTGCACGGCGTTGCCATGGGTGTCGCCCAGCACCTGCACCTCGACATGGCGTGCGCGCTCGATCAGCTTTTCGAGATAGACCTCGTCCTTGCCGAAAGCCGCCTTCGCCTCACGCTTGCCTTCCATGACCTCGCGCGCGAGATCGGCCTCGGAGCGGATGGCGCGCATGCCGCGGCCGCCGCCCCAGGATGCCTTGAGCATCACCGGGTAGCCGATCGTCTTGGCGAGTTCCTTTACCGCCGCCATGTCGTCCGGCAAGGGATCGGTGGCGGGAATTACCGGCACGCCGACTTCGATCGCGAGGTTGCGAGCGGCGACCTTGTTGCCTAGCCTGCGCATCGTATCCGGCTTTGGCCCGATGAAGATGATGCCGGCCGTGGCGCAGGCCTCGGCGAATTCCGGGCTTTCCGACAGCAGGCCGTAGCCCGGATGGATGGCGTCGGCGCCCGAAAGCCTGGCGACGCGGATAACCTCCTCGATCGACAGATAGCTTTCTATCGGCCCCATGTCCCTGGCCAAATGCGGCCCGCGCCCGACCTGGTAGCTTTCGTCGGCCTTGAAGCGATGCAGGGAGTATTTGTCCTCCTCTGCCCAGATCGCCACGGTTTTGAGGCCGAGCTCGTTTGCCGCGCGGAAGACGCGGATGGCTATTTCGGAGCGGTTGGCGACAAGGATCTTCGAGATCGGCATTCGACTCCTCCAAAGGATGCGCGTGAAGATGCCGTCTGCGTTGCCAGTGCACGCATTGAGCATGGATTAAGCTGCCGTTTTCTGGGTGCGATACGACAATGATCGCTTTGGAGCGCTAGAGGACCAGCCATGCGCTGACGCTCGGCTGGCCGCTTTTGTGGACAGAATTGCCTTCTACGTCGCGAGCCACCTTCTTTACAGCGGCTGCTCCCGGAAAACGTGAACCTTTTTCACTGGCGGATCGGTATGACGCGGATGACCGGCACTTTTGCTGATGGGAGCCTAGGGAGGCGAGAGTCTCACTCTGGGTTCTGCGAGAGGCTGGTGGAGTGATTCCACCGGCTTACTCACCCACTGCACCTGGTATCTTTCTGGGCGGTCACGGCGCACTCCGTGAGCTGTGTTCTCGGGGCCATATCATTCGATGTGGCCCCGCCTGTCCGGAACTGATCATGGCGTCATGGCTCGCTCCGTTAACCACTTCATCGCCGCGCTGTTGAACGATTGCCCCTGGGTTCGTACAGCAAGCCTCGAGTAGCGGCAACCGCCCTCGGGCTTCGGCCCAAGGCTGCCGTTTGCGCAAAACGGCGACAACCGCTTCTCACCAGAGACGCCAAAATGAGCCGCCGCCGATCGCCGCGAATGACCGCCGTAAACAAACGCGCGATCTATTCGAAGATCCAGCGAGGAAGCGTTCCCGGATCCGGCAGAGTTCGCACCATAGCAGTATGCACATACAGCAAGGCGAGCCGGCGTCGATGCCATTCGACGAATGGGACCGTTGCACGCCCGGCTCACGATATCGTCACCGCAAGAGGAGACCGGCGCTGCTTGGGAGGTATCTGATAGCGCCGGCCAGGCGGAATCAGGGTCCGCCGTAGTCCAGAATAGTTGAGGAGCCATATTGTTGATCAGGTCATCGATGTGATCCTTGTATCGGGCGGCCTCATCGATCTTTTCCCCGCTCGCAAAAGGAGTGCACATCACCATGCACACGGTTCGGAGGCTCTAAGTTGCACCTCGAATTGGTTTCCTAGCGAACCTCGGCAATGTTCGGGAAACATTTATTGCGTGGCTCCCAGCCTGGTGATTTAATATTGAACATCGCGATCCTTATAGGTAACGGCGCGCGATGCAATTTACTTTTTATCAGGGCCGGGATAACAATTACTCATGTCGAAGGATTATCGAGGGCATCCGTTGAGTGCGCTACACGCATTTGAAGCTGCCGCACGGGCATTTGAATCTTACCAAGGCTGCCAAGAGCTTTCGGTCACTCAGGCAGGCAGTGAGCCCGCCATATCCTGACGCTGGAGGACCACCTAGACATCCAGCTCTTTGATCGCGGAAACCAGAAGGTATCATTGTCACCCGCTGGCGAGGAGTTGTTTGAAGCTGCGACCCTTAGCCTGGCGCATATTGCAGCGGCTTTTGACATGTGAAGAGAGGCAGAAAGCCCGACGGTCGACGGTCGGCATGCCGATGTCGTTTGCAAGGCCGTCTATGAGCCATCGGATTGGCGATTTCGTCGCGAACAACCCAGAAGTAGACCTGCGCTTGGTCTCCTCGAACGCAGCCGGCGCCGGCGACGGTCGGGTTTGATATGTCCGGGGTGGTGTCTGGCGCGCCCCGGGGTTCACAGCCAACGAGCTCTCCGGCGAGGAAGTCTTTCAGGTTGCAGTAAATCATATCAGACACTGTCCCCGCGTATTCTCACACCGGAGGATTTGGTAAGCGAGTCCTCCTGGTTATGGACGATCAGCATTTGGTCCGGCTACCCCTGGTCACCCTTCGACTGGTGCACTGGCTTGGACAGTTCGGGACCTCTTCCGACTTCATCCACAGGTCGCAGATCTCAACCCCGTCCGGCGAACGCCGGCTGGGGGAAGACAGCAGGGCGACACCAGCTCCACACAGCGCGACACCAGGTGGCATCAAGGCCTGACATGCGTCTGATAACATTTAGTCCTGCGGCACATGACTTTTTATACCGTTGTGCTGTAGCCTCTCCCGCCGCTAGCGTTCCTGGACCGATCAGACGCAACCTTCGGGGAAAGTCGTCATCAAAGGTGCAGTTGCAGAGATGAACACTCGGTTTGCGAAGTCCCCAAACGCCTCAGTCGATAACTCTCGGGAGACGCATTCTTCGCTCCAGGGCGCACATAGAGCGCCACATAGGATCGCAGAATGAGCCGCACGTGGCGGCCGACCTTCCTGGTCTACCGAGCTCAAAAGTGGCGGATGCACAAGCAATAGCTCGCTTTTCGTACTTCACGCTTTTCTGGCTAGCGAGGTGCCCGCTCGATTTGCGGATTTTCAGCGCGCTGCAGGGCATCGCTCGCGTAACAAAAAGGTCAGTGGCTTAACCCAAGGGCAGCGACTGCGACGAGAACCGGACCGGAAGGGAGATACGAATGAAGAAGTTGCCACTCATGAACACACGAGCGCTCGCCGCGCCGTCCTGCGACGATCACGCGGCACTTCTCACCAGCGTCAGTGCCAAGGCATTTGCGGCCACGACGGACGAGCCTCAGACATCACAGGCCGTGGCGCGAACAGGCCCACGCAAAGTGCGTGAAATCGAAAACATCTGGATTCCGATGTCCGACGGTACCAAGATTGCGGCGCGCATGTGGCTGCCGGAAGATGCGGAGAGCAATCCGGTGCCAGTGCTGATGGAGTACATCCCTTACCGCAAGCGTGACAACACGCGTCTTCGTGATGATGCCATACACCCCTATTTGGCTTCTTACGGATATGCCTGTGTGCGGCCGGATATTCGCGGATCGGGGGATTCCGAGGGACTGCCGCAGGACGAGTATGTTAAACAGGAGCAGGACGACGGTGTCGAGATCATCGCCTGGCTCGCCAGGCAGCCTTGGTGTACCGGCAAGGTCGGCATGTTCGGGATCTCCTGGGGCGGTTACAGTGCACTGCAGGTGGCTGCACGACGTCCGCCCGAGCTCAAGGCGATCATCACGGTTTGCTCGACTGAGGACCGCTATTCCGAAGAGCCCTACAACGGTGGCTTAATCCACGATTGTAATTTCCTTGAGTGGGGTGTCCGTTATCCCGCTTATTGTTGCCGTCCTCCCGATCCAGCCATTGTTGGGGAACGCTGGCGCGACATGTGGATGGAGCGGCTCAAGAACGTGGACTACTACCCCCTGAACTGGCTTACCCACCAGCACCGCGATGCGTTCTGGAAGCGCGCGTCAGTCAATGAAGACTATGGTGCCATTCAATGCCCCGTCTATGCCGTGGGTGGTTGGGCAGATCCTTATCAGCGCACGATCCCGCGGATGCTGGCCAACCTGAAATGCCCACGCAAAGGTCTTGTCGGCCCCTGGGGGCACCAATATCCGAACAGTGGCGATCCGGAGCCGGCGATAGACTGGCTCCCCGAGGCGCTGCGTTGGTGGGATTACTGGCTCAAGGACGTCAATACGGGCGTCATGGCCGAGCCGATGTACCGGGTATGGATGCAGCAGGAGCCGGCAATGCGCGGCATACACCAGAGTCCCGGTCGGTGGGTGGCCGAGGAGACCTGGCCGTCCCCGCGCATCAGGCCGCGCAAACTCTATCTCACCAAAGACGGACTGGAGAACAATGCCGGCACCGAAACGGCACGTGTTCTGAAGCCTTTGCAGACAGTGGGAATAACGGCGCCGAGTTGGCACGCGATGGACATCGACACGGAGCTGCCAACCGATCAGCGCATTGACGATGCTCGCTCGCTGACATTCGATTCCGAGCCGCTCGAGGGCGATTTCGAGATACTCGGCGCGCCGGTGGTCACTCTCGATCTAGCGTCTGACAAGCCGGTTGCGCTCTTGGCCGTTCGACTCAATGAAGTCGAGCCCGACGGCCAATCAAAGCGAATCTCTTATGATGTGCTGAATCTGACGCACCGGGACAGTCATGAGTATCCTGAACCGCTGGAGCCCGGCAAGCGCTATCGCATCCGCTTGGCACTGAGGGATTGTGCCCATGTTTTCAAATCGGGCAGGCGCATTCGTGTTGCCGTGTCGACCTCATATTGGCCGGCATATTGGCCGTCGCCGGAGCCGGTGATCCTGACGGTTTATGCCGGTGGGTCCGAGCTCGAGCTGCCGGTACGACCGCCGCGGGCCGAGGATAAGGAATTGAAGCCCTTCGACCCGACCTTCGTGCCCGAACCCACCTCCGGACGAACGGTGCTACAGAAAGCCCCAGCGCCGACCACAATCTCTGAATGGGATGTCGCAATGGGCAAACTTACGATACGCACCGCCATGCCCGGCGATCGATACAGGATTGATGCGATCGGCACAGAATTGTGGTCGACTGCGAACGAGGTAACGGAAATACTTGACCACGATCCGACCAGCGCCAAGGTGGAAACCCAGTTCATTACGACGTATAATCGCAGCGACTGGGATGTCCGCATCGAGAGCCGTCTGCGTTTCAGCTTGACCACAGACAATTTTTTCGTTGTGGGTCAGATAAAGGCCTTCGAGCACGACAACGAAGTCTTCGCCAAGACCTGGAATCGTACAATCCCGCGCATGCTTGTTTGATATCCGGATCGCGAATGATAGAACGTGAGCGATAGCGAGAGGCCGGCGCAATGTTCGTGAGATCGAGATTATCTACCACGAACTGCCTGCGCGTCTGGTCGACCAAGCTTGCGAATTGTGTGATGGGTGGTTGGGGATCCTTGGCGGCAAGCGAGATCCGTTCATTAGCCTGCCCGCCTTGCCTCCCTGATGGAGCGGGCGCGGCTGTCGGAAAGAAAATGCCATATGGCGGTCTCACAGCGCGCTATCGGCAAGCAGAATCCGATGCATGCCACTGTTTACCCCAGCATCCAAAATCTGGGTGTGGACAAGTAGGCGCGGGACGCTCGCCGCAAGGTATGAGAGTCCGCGCCGAAACTCATTGCTGTTGCGCTATGCGCCGCACAACAATGACGGCCGCTACGTAGGAAGCTTCGTGGAGTGTAGAGCCGTGTGTATCGTCGCCGTAAACCGGCAATCGCCGCTGGAACATTGATAAAGACCCGGTCGGGCGCGCCGCTTGCCGGTATCGCGGATAGTACGCTGAGAGTTCTGCAAATTCGCTGAGAGAGAGCGTTCATGGCAGGCTGGTGATGTTCAACGTCACCGATTCCTGGAAGACCAAGACAGAAAGTAAGGCCGTCAGCGCTGAAGACGTCACCAAAACTCTTCGCCGACGAGACGACCGCGCCGGTGCTAGATCCTGGCCGCGGCAGACCAAGACTGGGCAGCTTTGGGCCTATGCCCGATCGACCATGGGGGGGCGACCCGCCGGGGGCGTCGCCCATGTCTATGCGCCGGACCGAAAGACCGGCGGCCCATGGCTCATCTCGCAGGCTTGACCGGAATCCTTCAGGTCAACCTCGATGAAGGCACCTTGATAAGGCCTCTAAACGAAAGCTATCTGACCGGCCGAATCATTTGGTGTTTCCGGTTGCCGCGATTGAGCGAGAGGACGTCCAGACCTGTCGCAATGGCTGATCACACAAATCAGAGACCACAATCCAATCCCGCCGGAGTGGGCTGCCGAGTGCGCCAAAGCAACATCGGGCGCAACGAGACATCAGCCGGGCCTACAGAGCCACCATCATCCGATAACATTTAGTCGTGCAGCACATAACTTTTTGTTCCGTTGTGTTGTTGCTCCCGCGTCACTAGCGTTCCTAGCTAGGTGTAAGAACCGCCCGTGACGGGAATTGCCTTGAACCAGCGTGAGCTCATCTCAAAACCAGATGATGACCTCAACACACAGACTGAATTCGACATAAGCGTCCCCGGAGACTGAATATCGACTACAGAGGGAACAGATCATGGAACATACCATAGGCAATGTGAGCCGCCGGACCTTTCTCAAGACCTGCGCCGTGCTTGGCGGAGGGGTCGTCGCTGGCGGCATGCCGTTGTCGCAAGCCATCTGGGCGGCCGAAGGCAAGGTGCTCGTGGCGCGTTCTAGTGGCGACATCGTCAAGCTCGATCCTGGCTTCTACGTCGGCCAGGGCGACACGGATGTGATGAGCTGCATTTACTCGAAGCTCACGCGCTACAAGCCCGGCTCAGAATGGGGCTGGGAGCTCGAGGCGGCGGAAAAGATCGAGCAGGTCGATCCGACCCATGTCCGCTTCCATCTGAAGAAGGGCATCAAGTTCACTGGCGGTCACGGCGAGCTGACTGCCAGGGACGTCAAATTCTCTTTCGAGCGCGTCATCAAGCATAATTCGCCGGTAAAAGGCGATTGGGGCCCGCTCGACCGTGTTGAGATAGAAGATGACCTTACTGGCGTGATCGTTCTGAAGACGCCATACGTGCCGCTCTGGAACGTCGTGCTCCCCTATGGCGTTGGCCATATCGTTTCTGAAGACGCGGTGATAAAGGCAACCAAGGACGGTGGTGACTTCGGCTTGAAGCCGCCCGCGTTCTCCGGCCCGTATGTAATCGCCGACTTTAAGCCCGGCCAGTTTCTGCTCTTGACCCGTAATGCTGAGTGGTCAGGCCCGAAGCCGGGCTTTGACGAAATCCGTCTCCTGCTCATAGATGACGTCAAGGCAGCGGAGCGCGCCTATCGCGCGGGCGACGTTGACATCACTACAATTAGTTCAGATTCTCTTGCGACCTTAAAGGATGCCCCACCCGCCGACACCAAGATCGAGAATTTTCCCTCGCTCTACTATAGTTGGCTCGGAATGAATGTGGATCACCCAAAGCTCAAGGACATCAACGTCCGTAAGGCGATCCAATGGGCGATCAATGTGCCGCAGATTCTGGACGCCGCCTATGGCGGTCAGGCCGTCGTTGCCACGGGCGCCGTTGCTCCGGGCCTTATCGGGCACCGCGAGAAAGCGCTCGTGCCGCCGGAAGGGGATCTCGCGAAGGCCAAGGAGTTCCTGGCAAAGGCGGGTGTCAGCGATCTTACCTTGAGCATCGATTGCCTGAACACAAGCACTTTTAAGACGATAGCCGAGACAGTCCAGGCGCAGCTCTCGCAAATCGGCATCACGGTTGAGATCAATCTCCAAGATTCCGGCTCGTTTTGGACGACCGGCATGGAGTCTGAGGGCGAGCGATGGAAGGCCTTGCAACTCTACGTCCAACAATTCTATTCGCAGGCGGATCCGCACACCGCGACGTGGTGGGCCAAGCAAGAACAAGTTGGCGTGTGGAATTGGGAGCGCTTCCGCAGCCAGCGTTTCGACGAGCTCAGCGAGAAAGGGTTCACGGTCAGCGACCCCGGCGAGCGCGCCAAGATCTATTACGAGATGCAGGACCTGATGGAGGAGTCCGGCGCCTATCGCTTCCTATCTAATGTGAGCTGGCCGCTCATGTATCGGACCAGCAAGATAGAAGAGGCCGCAACGCGTCCGGACGGCATCCCGCTTTACCTCGATTTCAAGCCGGTCTCGACGTGATCAAGTAGGCGGTCCGGAAGAAATGTGGCTCTATCTGCTCAAACGGCTCGTCCTCGCGATCACAATAATTGTGATCGCGGTGACGCTACTGTTCCTGATGATCAGAGCAGTGCCCGGCGATCCTGCAGCGGTTCTGCTCGGCCCGCGGGCGACTCCCGAAATGAAGGCGCAGCTCCATGAGCAGATGGGGCTGGACAAGCCGTTCATCGCGCAAATCGCTACCTTCTTCGGTGGGTTGCTTCATGGCGATCTCGGTTTTGATGTGTTCAGCCAGAGACCTGTTGCCGAAATCGTCTTCGAGCAATTGCCATATACGATCGAATTAATTTTGGTGTCGATCTTATGGGCAGTCGTGATAGCCGTGCCGCTGGGCTGCTACTCGGCGATAAGGCGTAACTCCGTGATCGACCAGGTGACCGGCGTCCTGTCGGTCGCCACGATCGCCATTCCGTCCTTCGTCATGGCAGTCTATGCGCTGCTAATTTTTGCCGTGACTCTGCGCTGGTTGCCAGCAATCGGAGCCGGCAATGGATTCTGGGATGGACTTATCTATCTCATCCTCCCAGCTTTCGCCATAGGGATTGGCTGGGTCGGCTACATCTCCCGACTGGTGCGCGCCTCCATGCTTGAGATCCTGGGGGAAAACCACATACGGATGGCTCGCTCCTTCGGGATCTCGGAATGGCGCATCGTTGCGCGTTACGCGCTGCCGCTCGCGATCCTGCCGACCGTGACCATACTTGGAGTGGGCATCGCGTGGCTGCTTTCGTCCGCTGTCTTTATCGAGGTGGTCTTTGCGAGACCTGGCATCGGCGCGTTAATTGTGAACGCGGTCAACACGCGCAACTATCCGATTGTGATGGGCGTCGTGCTCGTCACCACGTTCCTTATTGTTACCGCTACGACGCTCTCGGATCTTGTCAACGCATTCCTCGATCCGCGAACCCGGGACAAGCTCTGACATGGTAAGCGTTGAAGCCATATCAGAAGCCAACGATGCCATTGATACCGGCGCCTTTCGCACCTTGCTGCGGCAATTACGCAAGAACCGTCTGGGCGGGCTCGGAGCAGTGCTCGTCGTCATCATAATGGCGAGCGCGATCTTTGCTCCGCTTCTTATCACGCATGATCCGATCCGAATCATGGTCGGACCGCGTCTGGCCGCACCTTCAATGGATTTTCTGCTGGGTACGGACCAACTGGGCCGCGACACGTTTTCTCGCACCATGATGGGCGGCCGCATCCCGCTCTTCGTTGCTTTCGCTTCCCTCGGCAGTTCGCTGGCAGTCGGCCTCGTACTTGGTTTGATTGCAGGGTTTGGTCCGCGCTGGCTCGACAATTTGCTCCTGCTTTTCTTCGATACTATACGCTCGTTTCCGAGTACCATTTTCGCGCTGGCAATCATCGCGCTTCTTGGACCAAGCTTGGCGAGTGTCATTCTAGTCATCTCAATAACGTCCATGCCCATTTACGCTCGTGTCGTGCGCACCCAGACAGAAGCGCTGCGTAGCAGTGAGTACATCGCCGCAGAGCGCTGCATGGGGGCGGGCTCGACACGCATTCTCGCCGTGCACGTACTGCCGAATGTGCTCGGCCCGCTTCTCATTCTGGTGAGCATGGACGTTCCGGCTGTCATCGCCGTGGAGGCGGGTCTCAGCTTTCTGGGCATGGGTGTGCGACCCCCAACGCCTGACTGGGGAGCGATCCTCAACGATGGCTATAGCTACATCAACCAGACCCCTTGGCTGGTGATCGCTAGCGGCATTCCGATCGTCCTCGCAACGCTCGGCTTCACGTTCCTGGGCGAGGCGTTGCGCGATCTATTCGATCCCAAATTGCGGAAAGACCTATGAGACGCGACGATCTGATCCAGCATACGTCCGTCCGCCCGCTTCTTGAGATCCGTGACCTAAATCTCGATTTCGGCACGCCGCGTGGGCGTGTCCACGCCCTGCGCAATGTGTCGCTCGACGTGCCAACCGGACGGGTAGTTGGCATCGTCGGGGAAAGCGGATCTGGAAAATCGACGCTCGCATATACAGTGATGGGCCTGCTTCCAGAAAATGCAGATGTCACAGCCGGCAGCATCCTGTTCGAAGGCAAAGACCTGCTCAAGATGCCCGCTCAGGCGCGTCGGAGCCTGCTCGGCGATCGTCTCTCCATGATCTTTCAGGATCCGATGACCGCACTCAATCCGGTGCGGACCATCGAGAGCCAGATAATCGATATCCAGCACCACGATCAAGGAAGCCGGAGCGAAAAGCGCGCTCGTGCCCTCGACATGCTTCTCCGGGTAGGAATTCCTGATCCGGAAAGCCGCATAGGCGCCTATCCGCATCACTTCTCTGGCGGCATGCGTCAGCGCGTTTGCATTGCCATGGCGCTTCTTGTGAAGCCAGCCCTCCTCGTCGCCGACGAGCCGACAACGGCACTCGATGCAACGCTGGAAGTGCAGATCATCCATCTTCTCAAAGAATTACAGCAAGAGATCGGCTGCTCGGTCTTGTTCGTCTCCCACCATCTCGGCGCGGTGGCTGAGTTGTGCGACCGGGTAGCCGTCATGTATGCGGGCGAAGTGGTGGAGCAGGGCGCCGTTCGGGACATCTTCCACAATCCCGCTCATCCATATACGCGCGCGCTGCTTGAGTGCGATCCCGGGCGGATGAAAAAAAGCACGCGCACTTTGCCGACCATTCCCGGTGAGGTGCCGAGTCTCCTCGGCGGCAAAGTCGGATGCATCTTCCGCACACGTTGCCGACATGCCTCCAACCGCTGTGTGCAAGAGAACCCGGTCGAGTACCGCATCGGTTTCGACCATGTCGCCCGATGCCATCTCCTCGACGAAGAGCGGTTGGTTTCGGCATGAGCGCGCTGCTTCGGGTTGAGGACCTGCGCGTCCGCTTCCGCACCATGGGTCCGCTGAAGGCGCTCGCAACCGGGACGAAAGCCCCTTTCATGGACGCAGTATGCGGTGTGTCCTTTGAAATCCGCAAGGGCGAGACGCTTGCCCTTGTCGGTGAAAGCGGCTCAGGCAAATCCACCATCGCGCGCACGATAATCGGCTTGCAGCGGGCTGTGAGCGGCAGCATCAGCTTCGATGGACAGCCGATCGAAGAGCTCAACGGGGCGGAACGCAAGCCCTACTTGCGGCGCATGGCGATGATGTTCCAGGATCCGATCGGCTCACTTTCGCCGAGGCTGACGGTGCGATCGCTCCTCACAGAGCCTTTTCGCATTCATGAAATGAAGCGTCGCGATGCCGGGGGCGAAGCAGAGCGCCTGCTTCGGATGGTCGGCCTGCCGGCGGATTTTGCTCGCCGCTATCCCCATCAGCTTTCCGGAGGTCAGGCCAGGCGCGTGGGAATCGCGCGTGCTCTTGCGCTAAATCCGGACTTGATTATTGCCGATGAACCGACCGCAGGCCTCGACGTCTCGGTGCAGGGCGAGGTGCTCAATCTCCTCGCCCGGCTTCAGGGCGAACTCGGCATGGCGATCCTGATTATCACGCACAATCTTAACGTGGTGCGCCACATGACCGATCGCATGGCGATCATGTATCTCGGTCGCTTTATTGAGGTCGGCTCGACCGAGCGTATCTTTAAGCACCCCCGGCATCCCTACACCGAAGCGCTGCTTGCGGCCAATCCCGAGCCTGATCCGGATGCGGTGCTCAACAGGATCGAGCTCAAGGGCGAGGTGCCGAGCCTGTTGCGGCGGCCATCCGGCTGCGAGTTCCACCCCCGTTGTCGTTACGCGCAGGATATCTGCAGCCGCGTCTTCCCCGAACCCACAGCAAGCCAAGAGGATACGAAGCACAACTTCAGATGTCATTTCCCGCTCAAGCGTGAAATCATCTCCGGTTTGGAGCGGTCAAAGCCTGTCTCAGTTGCAACCAAATGATTGTGACTAAGGAAGCCTTGGGCTGTGTAAGGCAGAGCATTGCCGTCACTCGCAGAAGTGCGGAAAGACTAAGTCTTTCACTCTCTGAGCAGCAGGATTCAGCTCTAATCCCGCCGCCCGACTGTGGCGTGAAACAATGGCGTTACGCACCGCTGTTTAGGCGGAAGGGCTGTTACTAGATGAAGGTCAGGTTGGCCGAAGGAGCCCGTCCATCTGATGAATTATACAGTAGGGTTCTGAGAGTTGTAATGGAAAGTGCATATGAAGCTCCATGAATATTCAGTTATGACGCCACCGGTCTCGCGGAATTAGTTCGGAGGCGCGAGATAACCGCAGTTGAGCTTGTCCGGCTCGCACGCGAGGCTCACGACCAGATCAATCCCGTAATCAATGCTGTGGTAGAGTTTTACGAAGACGGCGAGTCCCTGTCGGGTTCCGACACAGGTCCGTTTGCCGGGGTCCCCTTCTTGCGTAAGGACGCGGGTCCCACGAGGCGGGGCGGCTTCAGGAGAGTGGCAGCCGGCTACTAAGCTACTAAAGGGCTTCCGTTCGGCAGTCGACAGCTACTTCATGCAACGCGCGAGTGCCGGAGGACTGCGAATTCTCGGACGAGTTGTGTGGTCAAGTTCTGCAAAATGGCGTGGCATTGCGGTGACGTCGGCGTGTCCGCCGCGCAGCCCCCGTGTTTAGCGGAGCGGCGGACACATGACGGTGCTCAGGCGG
>NZ_JAMYNR010000060.1:0-11009 GCF_040319155.1 Mesorhizobium sp. M0954
GTCGCGCTGCACCACGCCGGGCGGCTTAGCTTCTTCGGGTCGATGGCGCACCTCGCCGACCGCCGAGCATTCCTTCGCCACCTGGCAACGGTCCGGACGAAGCGCTGGGTCGTCTATACCAAGGCGCCCTTCGCCGGGCCTGAAGCGGTGCTCGCCTACCTGTCGCGCTACACGCACCGGGTCGCGATCTCGAACAGCCGCCTCATCCGCTTCGATGATGACGGGGTCACCTTCCGCTACAAGGACTATCGCCGCGAAGGCGCCGACCGGCAGCAGCTCATGACGCTCGCGACCGACGAGTTCATCCGCCGCTTCCTGCTCCACGTGTTGCCAAAGGGATTCCACCGCATCCGGCATTGCGGCCTGCTTGCCGGCTCTGTTCGCAGGGCCAGCCTCGCGCTTGTTCGTGAACTCCTGAACGTCACCGCACCGTCCGACGATGACACCACGGACGAACCGGACAACTTCCGCCCGCCATGCCCCTGCTGTGGCGGCCGCATGATCGTGATCGAGGTGTTCGAACGACGGAGGCAGCCGCGCGGACCGCCAAACGGTTCCCCGTCGACCGGGAGCAGCACGCCATGACCCGGCATGGAATGGTTCAGCCTTCAGCTGCAGGCACTCAGCCTCCGGCAACGGATCGACGCACGCCTATGGTGATTATCGACGCCGACAGAGCCGCGCCCAGCCGTCCACCGTCCCGACAACACCGCGCGGAGGCGCAACGAAGCGGTCTGTCCGCATTCACCCCAGCGCTTCCCGACGGCGGTCACGCCATCGCCGACATCTGCCGAAATCCGAAATCCCCATAGCCATCGCCTGTGGCCCGCGGGTTCCTTCCTCGGGGACTTTCGTACGCCTGCCGGCGCCCGAAACTCTTCACGGGAGCTGTCGGTCTGCTTCGGATCAGCGGCTGGCCAAAGCCGACATGGCTTGGCGGAAGCTCCCGAGCAAATGCCGGCTTCCTGATTTCCACGCCCGGAAGCGAACCGTCACAAATCCGCCATCTCAGGCATCACCTTGCAGACGGCCGGTTCGCCTTTTCGACGGCATAGGGTGTATGGAGCACCCGACGCCCCACCCCCTACCTCTGAAAATGCCCCAACCCGTTCTCATTGAGATAATCCACCGTCATCACCCGCGCGTGAAGGCCGCCGGAGGAACCGACGAACTTCACCGATGACAGCGAGCCGGTCGGCGCGTTCTCTCCGCGGGGCGTGAGGGCGTAGGTGTCGCCGTCCCAGTGCTCGAGCGTGAACTGCATGGGCTTGGGGCCGAGTTCGAGCATCAGCTTGTCGCCATCGGCCCGCACGGTGGCGGTGTCGAAATAGTTGCTCGTATATTGGCCCTCGTAGAAGGATGGACTGCGCGCCTTGGCGGGGTTCGTCGGCCTGTCCTTGCCGGCGAGGTCGCCCACCGGCTTGTAGTAGGCCATGAACCGCGGCTTGATGTAGGGATACCAGTCGCGGGTGACCTGGCCATATTGCACGATGTCCATGAAGCTGGCGGCGACCGCCTCGGCGGCGCCGACGGGGGAGCCGTTGGTGAGCACGACGATGCCGACATCGGCCGAGGGCAAGATCTGGAAGGTGGTGCCGGCGCCGAGCAGGAAGGCGCCGGAATGGCCCATGGTGGTGTGGCCATTGGCGTTCACCCCCACATTGAAGCCGTAGCCATAGGAGCTGGCCCGCGTATCGGGCGTCTCGCCGCGGTAGGTCACGCTCTGCGGTGTGATGGCGGGCTGCAGGATCTTGGGGTCGATCATGGGCTGGCCGCTATAGGTGCCGTCGCCAAGCAGCAGGATCATCCACTTGGCAAGATCCTGGGCGCTGGAGGAGACGCCGCCCGCCGGCGCCTGCTGGTCGGGGTCGCGGTCATAGAGCGGCTCGAACACATTCTCCGCCACGCGCGCATGCAGCAGGGCGCGGTTCTTGCCGGCGGCAATGAAGTCCTCGTGCCGATAGCTGCTCGAGCGCATGCCGAGCGGATCGAACAACAGGCTCTTGGCCAGCAGCTCCCAAGGCTGTTTCTCGGCGTGGGCCACTGCCTCGGCGCCGATCGTCGTGCCGAAATTGGCGTAGTGATAGGAGATGCGGAAGGGATCGAGGGGCACCATCCACAGGCTCCCGACGATCTGCTTGCGCTGGAAGCCGAGATCCTCGAGTTCGTCGCCCGCCGCCATCGGCAGGCCCGAGCGATGGGCGAAGAAATCGCCGATGGTGGCGTTGCCCGAGACATAGTCGAGATCGAGGCGAAAGCCGTCCCAGACCTTGCCGACCGGGGTATCCCAGTCGAAGCTGTGGTCCTTCGTCATGGCGATCGCGGCCACCGTGGCCGAGATCGACTTCGACACCGAGGCGACCTGGAAAATGGTGGTGCTGCTGACCTTAGAAGTGTCGTCCCGATTGTCGCGAAGGCCATAGCCCTCGTCAAAGATCATTTTGCCGCCGTGCACCACCGCCACGGCGAAGCCGGGAACGTCGGATGCTTCCTTGACTTTCTTGACGATGTCCGGCAGCGCGGCCAGCGCCTTCTCGACACCGCCGGGATACAGCTGCACAGCATCCTGCGGCGGCGATGGCCCAAGCTCCGGCACGTAGGACTGCGCGGCTGCCACGGCGGGCAGCATGGCTACGAGGGAAAGCACGACGAGAGCAGCGGCCTTCTTCATTGCATGTCCTCAAACTTGCACGGCAGATGATCGGACCATACGCGGCAAGATGAAAGATGGTTACAGCTATTTTCTACTGATATGTTCCAAAGATCAGGCAGAGACGGCGGCTGCGCGCATGTGATTTCGGGACCTGGTGAAGTAGCCGCGTTACACACGCGGGCGGCAATTGGATGGGACTGCGCGGGAGAACGTCAAGTTCCAAGCCCGGGCGGCAAATGGCGTCTACTCAGGAGTTGTTCGCCAACGGGCGGGCGGCCAACCAGAAAGTCATCGAAGCCAATTATATGGCCCATCGCGAGGCCCTATGGCCTGCTGCACGGGGTCCGATGGCCGAGAGGCCCGGACGCTTCCTTCCAAGGCCAGACGGCCTACTGGCGGCCGTATTTCTTGAACGTCGCGTTCCAGTCGGCTGCCAGCGCGTCAAGCGTTTCCTTGGCCGTGCCGGATTCACCGGTCACATAAGGATAGACGCGCTGGTTGAATTGTAGCAGCAGTTCGGCATTCTCGGGAACCGCCCAGAAATCCTTCACCTTGAACATGGTCTCGTGGAAGGCCTTGTTGTAGGGCGTGGCGTTCTGGAACTCATCCGATTTCAGTACGGCTGCGCTGCAGGTGTAGCCGCCGAGCGCTGCCCATTTCTTCTGGGTCTCATCCTTGATGAACCATTCCAGGAACTTCAGGGATTCTGCCTGCTTCGCTGAGTAGGAGACGATCGAGATGCCCTGCCCGCCAAGCGCGGCGAACTGGTCGCCGTTCGGCCCTGCCGGGTTGGCGAAGAAGCCGGTGTTCTTGGCGTTGGGATTGCTCGCTTCGTTGATCAGTGATGGGAAGAACGCGAAAAAGTTCATGCTCATCGCGGCCAGGTTTTCGGTGATCGCCTGGTTGTCGTCGATGAAATTGGCGTTGGCCCAGCCCGGAGGCGTGAACTTGTAGAGTTCCTTGTAGGCTTCGAGCGCGGCGATCGCCTTATCGGAGTTGATGATGCCGTCGACCTTGTACGTCGAATAGTCGCCAAGCTCGCCGCCATAGGAGAAGAGCAAGCTTTCGAAGCCGCCTGCCAGCCCGTCGTGGACATTGTCGGTGTAGATGGCGACGCCGTATTTCTTCTGATCGGGACGGTAGAAGAACTCGGCGATGTCGCGCAGCGCCTTGAAATCCTTCGGCACGCCGAGGTCGTAGCCGTACTTGGCCTTGAACGCTTCCATTTCCTTCGGGTCTTCGAACCAGTCTTTGCGGTAGGACCAGCCCATGGCGTCGCCTTCGAGCGGGATCGCCCAATACTTGCCGCTGTTGCCGGGATATTCCGCGTAGACTTTCACCGTCGCGGGGGCCATCAGTTTGGCTATATCGTGCTTGGCGAAGAAGTCGGTGAGGTCGACATAGTGGCCGCCGGTCGAGCCGGCGCCGAGCCACTGCGAGTCGCCGACGACCATGTCATAGGCGTCGCCCCTGGCGTTGAACTCGGCAAAGGCCTTGGTTTCGAATCCCGGCCAGGCCGTCGTTTCAATAGTTACCTTGACGCCGGTTTCCTTCTCATACTCGTTGACGAGTTCCTGAAGGTAATTCGCCGGGTCCCATTCCGCCCAAAAGATAGTGAGCTCTTCTGCCGAAACCGATCCACTCGCAAATGTCATGGCGGCGCCCACCAACAGACCAGCCCACGTTTGCATATCGCTTCTCCTTCCACGGCGACGTCGTCCAACTAGGAATTTGCGTATCGGATGCAATGCTTCACCCGCGTTCCGTCGAATGCGAAAGCATTCGGAGCAGGCCTTTGGACTCTACGAGATCAGGCGTGTCAAACCCCTCGGTGAAGCTGGCGTGGACTGGCGCAAGAATATGCCGCGCCTTGTCATTGCGGCCTTGGCCGGCATAGAGGCGGGTGAGCCGAAGCGCGGCCCTCAGTTCAGAGGATTTCGCGCCTTGATCGCGGGCCGCCGTGAGAGATTGCTGGAACCAGCTTTCGGCGGCTTCATCGGTTGGGTCCAGCACTGAAACCAACTCACCCCTTGTGCGCAATAACTCTGGTAGCTGATACTTCGAGGTCGATTTGCCCAGAGTGTCGAAGGCCTGCGCCAGGAGGGCAAGGCCTTCGCTTGCATCGCCGCGCTCGCCGCAGTTACGCGCAAGAATGCAAAGGTAGTAGGCCATGCCCATATCCGCGCCAGTCGCGGCGATACCCGCAATTCCCAGGCGCATTTGGCGAATGCCTTCCTCCAACTGCCCCAGACCGGCGAGCGCCCAGCCGAAATACACACGAGCCTGGCCAAGCAGCAATGGCATGACGAATTCATCACACAGAGTGATAGCTTTCTTCGCCCATTGAAGGGCTTCGGCGGGCTCGCGCCGCATCAGGTGGACCAAGCAGAAACTTAGCTGCGCTTGTGCTGTGGTGACCGGATGCGAGTCTCGCTCGGCTAGCGCCATTGCATCGCGTGAGCGTAGGATCGCCTGGACCGAATGGCCGCGCATGAAGAGCATCTGTGCGGAAAACGCCCTACAGCATACGCCGGGGTCGTGTCCGGCGTAGCCCCAGGCAAGGTGACGATGTCGCTCGTAATCATAAGTGGCCAGGCCATGGCTTGCATGACGTTCGCTCGCGTCGTAGTCACCGAGGTAATAGTAGATTCCCCAGAGTTGGTGATGTGCTTCGAGGATGTACCCCGAATCATCGGACACTTGCGCGAGTTCCAATCCGAGCGATTGGCATTGGTGGCCCAGCATCTCGGCAGCGCGCAGGTTGCCTGAAATGGTCTGGTAGGAGCTCTCGCCGCGCATCGCAGCGAATATTTGCGGCTTGTCGCGTAGCGTATCGGCAAGCCTCCGCGCGCTCGAAAAGGCCTGAAGGACCTCTGGTGCTCCCCAGCCCTTGGCTGCAATCATTGCCGTTCCCGTTGCGCTTTCAAGCGAAAGCTCCAGTCGCAGGCGGTCCTCAGATCCGGGCAATGATCCGACCAGCTCGAGCCCCTTGCGGAGGTGGGAGGCCGCCTCGAGATTGGCAGATCGCTTGAGCGCGAGCTGCCCTGCCTTGAGCCAATAAACGGCAGCCTGATAATTCACGCCGGCGACGGTATAGTGATGCGCAAGCGTTTCAGGTTCTGTCGCGACAACTTCCTGGAATTGCGCCTCCAGCGTCGCGGCGATCTTGGCATGAATCTGTTGCCGACGGCTTTTCAGCAGGCTCTGATAGGCTGCATCCCGTACGAGCGCATGCTTGAACGTATAGGTCGCCTCTGGAGGAACGCCTCGCCGAAAAACGAGCTCGGATTCTTCCAACTGCGGCATGACGTCTTGCAGACGGGTTTCGGCGGGGTCCGTTACGGCAGCCAGCAGCCGGTGATGGAAGCCGCGGCCAATGCAGGCGCCGATTTGAGCGACTTCTTTGACCGCCCCCAGCCGGTCCAGGCGAGACATCAAAGAATCCTGAAGGGTCGACGGAATCGCAAGAGGAGGCAGAGGACCTGAGAGCACGTAGTGGTCGCCCGCGTCGACAAGCAGACCGGAGTCGAGCACGGTCTTGGTCAGCTCCTCAACGAACAACGGAACGCCTTCGGTTTTGGCCAGAATCTCGCTGGCTACCTCCGGCGGCATAGTCTTTCCACCCGCTACGCGATCCATGATCGCTGCTCCTTGACCGAGTCCGAGGCGATCAAGCGAGAGCGCGGTTACATGCGATAACTGAATCCAACGCGGCTGAAACTCAGGTCGAAAGGTTACAATCAGGAGTGCCCGCATGTTCCGCAGGCGATCAATCAGCATATCCAGCCACTCGCCGGTCGTCGGATCGATCCAGTGCGCATCCTCGACAAGGACGATAGTGGGCTCACGCACGGCCAGCGCCTCGATTTGTTGGACGAGGGCGGCCAAAGTACGGGCCTTTTGGGCTAGCGGTGGCAGCCTGGTCGACGAGTATCGACCGGTCGTGTCGATCGACAGCAGTGTCGCCAACAGCGGAATTGCTTCCGCCACGTCCGGAACGATCCCGCGAAGCAGGGCCTCCAGCTTGTCGAGCTTGGTGTCCGTGGTGTCGTTGCGATCCAGTCCAGCCGCCCGTTCGACCTGCGTGGTCACGGGATGGAGCGCGCTGTTGATATGATAGGGCGAGCAAAAATAGCGTAGCCGCGGAGGGGGCTCGGCGCTCAATCGATCGACCATCGCCGCGATAATCCGGGACTTGCCAATACCCGGCTCTCCAGACAGCAGCACCACTCGGCCTTCCCCGGCGCAGGCCCGGTGCCACTGGTCAACGAGAAACTCGAGTTCCTGGTCCCGCCCAACAATCGGCGTCACAATGTTCTGCCTCGCCTCGAAACGACTCTCTGCCGCTGTCTCGCCGACAATGCGCCAGGTGCGGACCGGCTTTGCGAAGCCCTTTAGCTCCCCGCGACCGAGATTGACCATATCGAATAGACCGGCCACCAGTCGTTGCGTGCCGTCAGCTACAACAACGCTGCCCGGCTCGGCGAGCGCTTGCAGCCTCGCAGCCAGGTTAGGCGTGTCGCCCACAACGGCCTCCTCCTTTGCCGATCCTTCGCCAACGAGATCGCCGACAACGACCAGTCCCGTCGCGATGCCAATGCGGGCAGCCAGCGGTTCGCCTCCCGGCGCTGTAAGTCGGGCCGTTGCTGCGGCGGCGGCCATGCCCGAGCGAACCGCTCGTTCGGCATCGTCCTCGTGCGCCTGCGGCCAACCGAAATAGGCCAGCACCCCATCGCCCATGAGCTTGGCTACTCGCCCTTCGTAACGGGAGATCTCTTCCGACACTGCGATCTGATAAGCGCGAATAACCTCCCGCATGTCCTCCGGGTCGAGACGCTGCGACAACTCGGTCGAGCTGACGAGGTCCACGAACATGACTGTTAATTGGCGCCGTTCGGCGTGCGGTGGCCGCGCGTCACCATGCTCGGGCGACCTTGCCGGCGCACTCCCGCGGTCGCGCGAGGATGCTTTGATCAGTAACGGGCCGGATGTGTCTCCGAATGAAGCCACAGCGGCAAGCAGCCGGCGCCGGTGACCGACCGATGTGATCCCGAGTGCTATCAGATCCTCCGCCGTTAGCTGAGGAAGCATCTCGGATTCAATGTCATTGTCGCGGAAGACCGGAGCGTATCGCTCCAGTCCCAGGCTACTCAGCCATGCCGCGATGTCCACGTCCTTCTCCCAACCAAGCACTAAGGGTGCTGTGTGGAACCATATCCCAAATTGGAAGGGGAGTCGTCACACCCTCGGGAACCAGGCGAATGTCAGTTACGGGTCCCCGGACATCATGCCGTCTGAGCTGTCTGTCCGTTTTCGGGAAACGACCCAGGAGGCCTCAATGTCGGATATTGGGCGCAAAGCCGCTGGACCCAGCACCCGCGCGACCCACGCGAGGTCGTCCATTTTCAGATTTCAGTTCCCTCGGCCAGCGTCAATGCATCCTCGACGTCGACGCCGAGATACCGGACGGTGTTCTCAATCTTGGTGTGGCCGAGCAGAATTTGAATTGCTCGGAGATTCCCGGTGGCCTTATAGATAATGGAGGCCTTGGTACGACGAAGCGAGTGGGTGCCATAATCCTCACGGCGAAGGCCAACCGCCGAAACCCATTCATCGACCAGGCGCGCATACTGCCTGGTGCTCAAATGGCCAGCATGATCGACCCGACTGGGAAAGGCAAAATCGTCGACCGCTCCACCTCTACGTTCGAGCCATGCAAGTAGGCTTGCTCGGGCGTCTGCCATCAGTTCGAATTGAACTGCCCTCCCAGTCTTTTGCTGCACAACCATGGCCCGAGTCCGAATCTCAGCGCCACTCACTAGCGCGCCAATCTTGAGCTTCACCAAGTCGCAACCACGCAACTTGCTATCGATCGCAAGGTCGAACAGCGCTCGGTCCCGTGATCGACCTTCGCGGTCGAGAAAGAACCGGATTTCCCAGATTTGACGAACCTTCAGAGGTCGTTTGACGCCTACTCTCTTGCCTGCATTCCAAGCGGGACGGCCTTGTCGGCGAGGTCATACTGCGAATGTCCCATATCGTTTCTCCTCAGACCACTATTGGCCAGAGCACAAACGTTCGGGAGGGGCCGGGAGCGGTCCGGCCGGTTCTGGTATGAACGCGTGATAATGCAGATATTCAATCCGGTGGGTCCGAGTCTCGAACTGACCCGTTCCGCACGTTCCTAAAGCTGCAACTCCTCTCAGGCCACTCAAGCGAAGACTCAGGGCAGCAAAACGATCGAACGTACCATATAGATGGACCGTGGGCAGCACTCGGGCTTGACGTCTTGCCGTCATGGGTGAACGGTAGCGGCAGCCTGGCACCGCGCAGGAAAGCACGTTATGATCAAGGCTGTCTTGGGTTTTCTTCTGCTGCCTTGGCTTGTCATCTTGCCCCTGATCGCAGTGACACCCGCGATCGCAACCGATTTCAGCCAGCCCGGTCCTTTCGCGATCGGTATTCAGAAGTTCACGATACCTGACGTGACTGGTGAGCACCCGCTGGAAACATGGGTCTGGTATCCCGCTGCTGGTCCTGCGCCAGCTCCCGCCGGCGCAATCCTGAAGACGACGCCGGACGCACCGCCGGCAACGACCGGTCCCTATCCGCTGCTTGTGCTGATCCCCGGATCCTCGATGCCGGGCATAGCCTACACCCGCTGGGGCCAGTTTCTCGCGACCTACGGGTTCGTTGTCTTCGCTTCGAGCTATGATACCGGATTCGACGTTCGCCGATTGCTCTATTATCGTTCTGCCAACGTGCTTCGTGTGATCGGCTACGCCGATACACTGACAGCCCCGGGTGGCAAACTCGCTGGACTCATAGATACCTCCCACATCGGCGTCTGGGGGCATTCATCGGGCGGAGCGACTGCGCTCCAGGCGGGAGGCGCTCGGGTCGACTTTAAAGCCCTGGATAGCTGGTGCGCTGCAAATGAGGCCCAGAAGTATGGCGACTCATGCCAATTTGTAGGTTTCGAGCCAACGATTGCCAAACTCTACGGCGCTGCAGACCCGTTTGCGGAGCCGATGCCACCCATTTGGGATAGCCGCGTGGCGGCGCTCGTTCTCGCAGCTCCGGGCGGCGAGCTGCAGGTATTCGGCGCCACTGGCATTGCGGCTGTCAAAGTGCCGACGCTCATACTGGTCACTTCTGACGACGAGATGGTGAAGCCGGAATTCAATGCCCTATGGGCGCATGATAGCATCGGAAGTCGAGATAAGGCGTTGGCCGTATTCGACAAGGGTGGGCACATGATGTTCGCATACGGTTCCGGTTCCAGCCCGCAGTTCGATCAAGCCAAGACGCTGACCGCGGCATTCTTCCTCAGTATTCTAAAAGGTGATCCCATGGGGCAGGCGGCGCTGCGACCCGGCGAGGCGTCGTTTCCGGGCCTCCACTATAAAACGACCTTCCACTGAGCCGACCGGACTCGTTGCTGGACAGGTGGAGGCGCTCGTGTGGCCAACGGCAACACGTGGTCCGCTTGTGGCGCAACCGCGATCACCAATGCGGTGGCCGGTAATGTCCTCTTTAAGGCAGTTGCAAAGCTAACTTTGACGACCGACATGAGGCGCATTGCCGTCCGGCAGCCTGTGGGCCGGAAGCGGCCAACCCCAAGTATAGAAATGACCCAACACCGGCCGCCCTTGGCGAGTGTGCTCCACCCATTGCCCTAGCGAATAGCGGCCTGACCGCCGCAGCCACGACCCGCGCAAGCCCTCCTGAACCCCAGCTGAACGCCGCCTTCAGCCTTAGTTCGAACGGCATCTCCTAAAAAGAAGCCGTTCAACCGCGGTCCCGTCCGCCAAAGGAGACGCTCTCATGATCCGCAATTCTTTCATCGCAACCGCGCTTGCCGCTCTTGTCGGTATCACTGCCGCCGCTCCGGCCATGGCCAATGACGTGCGCATCGAGCAATATGGCTGGTCGAACTCGGCCGGCGGCGCCCAGAACGGCTTCAAAAACCGTATCCGGGTGTATCAGAACGGCCGCTTCAACAAGGTGATCGGCCAGCAGCGCGGCCGCCACAACCTTTCGGCTATCGGCCAGGACGGGGCCGGCAACTACGGCGCCACCTACCAGAACGGCAACCGCAACGTGGCCGGCGTCGGCCAGTTCGGCTCCAACCACACCACCATTCTGACCCAGGACGGTAACGGCAACATTGCTGCCGGCGTGCAGGTGGGCCACGGCTGCGATGCCAATGTCAGCCAGGGCGGCAGCGGCAATGTCGCAGCTTTCGTCCAGGCCTGCCCATAAACACGGCAACGGCCAGGCGGGCCCGGGAAAAATACCGCGGCCCCCCGCGCCCCACCCACGGGCCCAACCCAACCCCCCCCCGGGCAACCAT
>NZ_JAMYNR010000061.1:0-10885 GCF_040319155.1 Mesorhizobium sp. M0954
GGGCTTTCGAGGCGCTGGGCGGCGCTCCTCGCGAAGTGCTTTACGATCGTATGAAGACGGCTGTGATCGGCGAAGGTGAGGCCGGCGGCATCGTCTACAACCGTGCCCTCGTCGATCTTGCCCGCCACTATGGTTTCCATCCCAAGGCCTGCCGGCCTTACCGCGCCAAAACAAAAGGCAAGGTCGAGCGACCGTTCCGCTACATTCGCGAGGACTTCTTCCTGGCCCGGTCCTTTCGCAATCTCGAAGACCTGAACGCCCAGTTGCGTCACTGGCTGGACACGGTCGCAAACCCGAGGGTTCACGCCACCACAAGGCGTGTCGTCAACGAAGCTTTCGCCGAGGAGCGGGCAGCGCTGCGGCGCTGCCATTGGCTCCGTTCAGATCGGTCCTGAAGCTCGAGCGACGCATCAGCCGGGAGGGCATGATCAGCGTCGGCGGCAATTTCTACAGCGTGCCCGACGCCACCAGGCGCCGTGTCGTCGAGGTGCACACGCTGGCCGAAGAGGTGCGCATCTTCGAGGACGGCGCGCTGATTGCCACCCATCCCATTCTAGAAGGTCGGCACCAGCGTCATGTCGAGCCGGGTCATCGCAACATCCATGTCCACAAGCGCCGACAGAGACCGAAGAACGACGACGTCACCCTTCACGGCTCCGGTGACAGGGTCGCTCAGCGCCCGTTGGCCTTCTACGATGCCGTCGCCCGGGTGATGGCGAAGGAGCAGCGTCCATGACGAATGCGCTCGATACCACGCCATCCACAATCGACCGGATCCGCCACGACCTCGTCGGCCTGAAGATGCCACGAGCGCTCGAAGCGCTCGATCATATCGTGCGCCGGCTCGAGCAAGGCGAGATCGCTGCCCTCGAAGCCATGGACATCCTCCTTTCGGAAGAGTTGACCCTGCGCGAGAACAGCCGGATCAAGACGGCACTGCGCATGGGGCGTCTGGCCACGATCAAGACGCTCGCCGGCTTCGACTTCTCTTTCCAGCCCTCGCTTGACCGAGATCGAATCTTCACGCTCGCCCAACTCGGCTTCGTCGCCCGCTGCGAGGTCGTCCACTTCCTCGGCCCACCCGGCACAGGCAAGAGCCATCTGGCCATCGCACTTGCCGTCGAGGCTGTGAAGGCTGGAAAGAGCGTCTATTTCTGCACGCTCGCCGAACTCATCGCCGCACTGGCAAGGGCCGAACGCGAAGGCCGCCTGCAGGAACGCATCCGCTTCTTCTGCCGGCCTGCTCTGCTCGTTGTCGACGAGATCGGCTACCTGCCCGTCATCCACGGTGGCGGCAATCTATTCTTCCAGCTCGTCAACGCCCGCTATGAGAAGGGCGCCATGATTCTCACCTCAAACCGCGGCTTCGCCGAATGGGGCGAGGTCTTCGGCGACCCTGTCGTCGCAACCGCACTTCTCGATCGCCTGCTTCATCATGCCGTCGTCGTCCAGATCGAAGGATCGAGCTATCGGCTCCGCCAACACGCCGAGCTCATGCCCGAACACCTGCGATCAAAAGCCTCCATCACGCCGCCGACGCTCAACGCACCGTCACGACCGCGCGGCAGGCCGCCGAAAAATGGACACCCTTCCGCGACAGCCTGAGCGGCGAAACTGGGGAATTTTACTTCGGCACTTTTGGGGAAAATTCGAGCGGCATTGACACGTGCGTGATAGCGCGCGACAAACTTATCGATAGTGGCGATCCCGACCGACGCTAGATCGACGCCTCTCCCGTCCAGCCAAACGAAAAAGCAATCGACCGTCCGGCAACATCCTTCGATCGTGATGTCCGCCCATCCGTATTCGGAAGACATGCGGGCCGCGAAGATAGTAACCTCGCGCCTATGGGAGTGGCGTGTCGCGTCGTGCTCCTCCAGCCAGCCCATAAAGCGCATCCACGCTCAGCGTACCCGAAGAATCGTCGGCGCGCGCGAGGTCGTGATTTGCGTTCGGCGGGTAAAGACCATAGCCGGAAACCATTCTCAACCTTGAGCAAGATCGAGCTGTCGCTGTCGTCGCCCATGGCGCGCAGATCGCCGCCGCAGCCCGGGCAACATGCGCAAGACGGCTCGCGAACGACCCGCTTGCGCGGCAGGTTGGGATTGAGCTTACGCACCGGCACCACCCGCACCTTGTCGGTGTCCGCGACGATGGGCAGCTCGAGATCGGGCACGCTGGTGGCGAAATCGGTCTCGAGATCTTCGAGTTCGAGCCGCATCTGGCCCAGCTTCTCGGACGAGCGACCGAAGGCCTTGCGGTTGAAGCGATCGATCCGCAGTTGCAGGCGTTGGATGCGAAGTGCGGCCCCGGCGCGCTCTCTTCGCAGCTGCTCATCCCGTTCGGCGATGGTGGTGTCACGGGCGGAAACGGCCGTCTCCAGAAGGGCGATCCGGGCGAGGAAATCAGCGGTTGAGGGAGCCTGTTCCGACACCCAATTTACATACCCGAAAGGCCCTCGTTACAGGAGAAGAAGAATCAACACAAAATCAGTAAGAAACATCAAAATTAGCCAGCCAAACGCGGTCGATAGGTCTTGCTCGGCCGTCGCCAATCGATCCCCTCCAAAAGCAGCGAAAGCTCCGCCTTGGTGAGCGACACGGCGGCTTGATCCTTGGTGGTTGGCCAGGCAGAACAACCGTCGGTAGGCAGAACCCTGGTCGTCATGCGCCAGAATCTTGATGATATGACCCTTGTGTCAACGGAAGCAGAAGATCGCGCCAGTGTGCGGGTCAGCGCGAGCACCTGCTGCACCATCCGCGCCAGGCTGTTGATCCCAAGACGCATATCGGTCGCGCCGCAGCACAAGTAAATCCGGTCGGTCGGCACCACCGTGATCACCTGGTCAACTCCGCCAGGACGATACGCAGTGCTGTCGGATCGACGGTCCCGTCGATCCGCAATCGCGCGCCGCTCGGAAAAGCCACGACGATCCTGCCGGCTGGGTCAGGGCAATCGGCGACGGGACATTCGACCAGGCAGGTTGCTCACATCGACCCGTGCGAAGATCGCCATCGCCTGATCGGCATCAAGCTCGCCGCCGGCCATCTGCTTCCGCCACGCATAGAGCTGTGACGGAGCTACCCCGAACGCCTCCGCGACCTCGGTCACCGACGACCCCGACGCGCTCGCCAGATCGACCAACGCGCGCTTCTCCGTGCAACTCCACAGCCTTCGTTGCCGCACGCGCCCGCGCACCGTTGTTAGTTCTTCGGTCGCCGCGGCGTCGCTTAACTCGGCGACCATATCGCCGTTGCATGTTCCAATGTCATGGCTTGAAAACTCCATGTTCATGGGCCTATTGCAAGGTGCCTTGGCCCATCGCTTACCTAGTGGGCCTGAAGCCGACTTATGCATCGAGCGAGGCGAACGGCAGGTGCGCGCCTAATGTCGGTCGTTGAGATTGACTTCGCAACGCCTGAAAGCAGACCTTCCAGCGTCATCGTGCGCGATCTGGTGATGAACGACGAGCAGCCGTTTACGCCCCTCTTGGTCGAGCGGGTCAAGGGCGAGACCCAGCTGTTCGTCAAACAGGTCAAGCTCTCCGGTCACCGCTACATCGTCTGCCGCAACGAAGCCGAGGCCGAAAAGGACAAGGCCGATCGCCAGGCGATCGTGGAGGGACTGCAAAAGCAGCTGAAGAAAGGCGACAAGGCGCTGGTCGGCAACAAGGCCTATCGCCGCTATTTGAAGTCTGTTGCCAAGGACGCCTTCGAGATCGACCTCGGCAAGCTGGCCCAAGAGGCCGCTATGACGGGATCTTCGTCTTAAGGACCAACGCCAAGATAACGCCCCTGCAGGCGGTCCTTCGCTACCGCGACCTTCTGCAGGTGGAGGTTCTGTTCCGCCGGGTCAAGGCGCTGATGCGCACCCGGCCAATCTATCACAGCTCGGATGAGGCGATCCGCGGTCACGTGTTCTGCTCGTCCTGGGCCTGCTGCTGCAGAAGGAATTGGCGGATCTTTGCGCCGCCAACGGCTTCAGCGTCGAATGGGGCGATCTGCTGCGCGACCTGGACCGGCTGCAGGAGGCCATGATGGAGAAGGATGGCAGGCGCATCACCACCCGAACCCACGTGAAAGGCCAAGTCGGGTCCGTCTTCCAGGCCGCTGGCGTCGCCCTGCCGCAAAATATCCGCGAACAGGCCGCTTGAGTAGCGGCCCAAACCCGCAACATGTAGTGCAAACACCCGTTCGCGCGCCTGCAACGCATTGAACTCACAACGATTTAAAATCTCACTGTTGAAGTAGGGCATGACGACGAAGGCGGCGCAAACCGCCGCCGGATGCCGAAATCGGCAAACCGCATCAACCTCAACAACCAAATCCGAAGCGATCTCCGTTCATCAGTCCACGCGGAACATCGGCGCGGCCCTACCGGTCCGCGAAACGCCGGTAGTTCGAGGTGGTCAGCTGACATCAGCGGCCGCAGGTCTCAAGGCGTTTATGTGCAGACAACGTGACATCGCCCTTGTAGCTGATGGTCGCGGTGTTCATGCCATCGGTCTATGCCGCAAATCCCTGAACGCGAGTTACGTTGATAACGCCCATAAGATCTTGCCGACTAGAAAACCCAGGTCGCAGCCACTTTAGTGGGGTTAATAACCGTAACAAAAGCTTTGCAAGCATAAAAAAAATATACAAAATATTATCATCCAACTGCTCTCCTCTATGCAATATTGACTTGGCGTCATGGTCGCATTGACCCGCTGACTTGTATACTAAGATGGAGAATCCATGAATTGCGAGACACGCTTCCGCCGATCGCCAATCCCGACTTGGTCACCCTGTTCGATAACAAGGCGCGCTGGAACCTTCCCGACTACCGCCCCAGTGGCTTCCACAACCTCCACACAACGATGCGCTATGCCATGTCGCTGCGCGCCCCCGGCGTCCTACCGCTTCGGAAGGAGGTCGACCGGACCATTGGCGAGCGGCCGGAGGTCACAGGCTATCTTGCCATGCCACATTTCTCGGCCTTCGTCGTCGTGCGCGACGATCGCATCCTTTACGAAGCATATGCGCCGGACTTCGGCTTCGATAGGCCGCATCCCGTCGAGGCGGCAGGCCTCAAGGGACGCTTACATATCACCTGCGACCGCGAGGCTGTGCCGCTTGTCGACGGCGGCGCCTGCCTGACCGCCCGCGATCTCGTGCGCTACGAACTACTGTTCGCACGCAAACAAGAAAGGGGACTGTGAAATGACAATGAATCGACGTGAAATTCTCAAGGGTGCCTTAGGTTCGTCCGTTGCCATCGCTGGACTGAGCTGGTCCAGTCTGCAGGCAGTCGCAACGCAGGCGACTCAGAACACGCTGACCTGGATTTGGGACATAGCGTACCAGAACATGAATCCCGCCGCGAGCAATTCGGCCGAAATTTATTTGCTTGGTAGCGTCTACGAGACCCTATTGGAATACAAGGACGGCAAGATCCTGCCGAAACTCGCGACCGCCTGGGAGCGTGCTGACGGTGGCAAGACCTGGACCGTCAAATTGCGCGAAGGGGTGAAGTTTCACGACGGCTCGCCGCTGAATTCGGCGGCGGTCAAGAAGTCATTCGAATATACGCGTGATCTTGGGAAGGGCGCAAGCTACCTATATGCTGGCCTGGAACATGTAGAGACGCCGGACGAACACACTATCATCTTCCGTTTCAAGGACGTCATCGCCTTCGATCTAGTGGCAGGTGCACAATACGGTGGTTTTGTGATCGGCCCGGCAGGCATCGATAAGGGGGACGAATGGCTGAACCAAGGCAATGCGATCGGCACCGGCCCCTATAAGCTTGCGGAGTTCCAGCAGGGTAAGCTAGCCGTCCTTGACAAATTCGAAGATTACTGGGGCGGATGGGAAAGTGGCCAGTTCGACCGCGTGCTTCATCCCTATGTGGCCGAAGTGTCGACGCGCATTCAGATGATCCGATCCGGCGAAGCGAACATTTGCCCCCGCATTCCGGCTTCGCAGATCGAGAGCCTGAGCGCCTTACCAAAGGTGTCGATCGAGAACAGTCCGAACTGGCGCTCACAGCTCTACTGCATCAACACCCAAAAATATCCCACGGACAACCTGAAATTCCGGCAGGCCTTGTTGCATCTTTGGGACCACGAGTCGGTGCTGAAGGACATCTTTCATGGCATCGCGAAAAAATCGGTCGGTCCCGTAGTATCATCCTTGTGGGGTCATGGAACATACGACGTGGGCACATATGATCCACAAAAGGCGCTATCACTCCTTGAAGAATCGGGCATTCCTAAGAAGGATTGGAAGATAAAGGCGCTGTACTACGCCGGCAATCAGGAGCAGATTGATTCGATAGAGCTGTTCCGGGCCAACGCCGAGGCTGTCGGCGTTGAAGTCGAGCTTGACTTGGAACAAGTAACTACCACCTTTCATAGCAAGGCGCGGTCACCTGAAACCACAGGTCACATGAACGCGATGGTAACTTGGCCAAGTTATCCGTCCTCACAGGACCTGCTAGGAGTGTGGAAGACCGAACAGACGCCCGTCTGGAACTTCTCCTATTACCACGATGAAGAGTACGACCGTCTGGTAGGCGAGGGCTACAAATTGGAAGGTACCGACAGAGACGCTGCGGAAAAGGTTTATATCGCCGCGCAAGACAGGCTGATGCAGAACGCGGTAGGCATCTTCTATGCCGACGTAAACCGGGTCGCTGCCTATTCCTCTGATATCAAGGGAATGGACCAAGCCAACAATCCCGCCTACCAATGGCTCTCCCTCTATAGCCTGAGCAGATAGGCCTTGCGCACGCGGAAAGTGACGGGGCATCATGCCTATGGCAACGTACTTGGCTCAGCGGATATTGATGATCGTTGGCGTCGTATTGGGCGTCGCGACTATAACATTCGTCCTGAGCCGAGTGCTCGCCCCCTCACCGGCGGAATTGATGCTGGGGGGGCGCCCTCCCGTAGAGATGATCGCCAAAGTGAATGCCGAGCTCGGACTCGATAGGCCACTCGCGGTTCAATATCTCGATTTTATCGGCAATGTCCTGCGCGGAGAGTTCGGCAATAGCCTGCTAACCAAACGGCCCGTGCTGTTGGAGATAGGCGAGCGGTTTGGTGCGACGTTCGAACTCACCACCTTGGCGATGGTGCTCGTTCTTCTCATGGGCATTCCGATCGGAATTCTTTCCGCAGTAACGCAGAACTCGATCATCGATAATGTCGTCCGGACCGTCTCGGTTGCCGGGGTTGCCATACCCTCTTTCATCCTGGCGATGTCACTGCAACTCCTCTTTTACGGCGCGCTCGGATGGCTACCGCTCCAGGGTCGCGTGGATACTTCGATCCTTTTGGGTGACCCGATCAGGCCGATCACCGGCCTGTTCCTTATCGATGCCCCTCTTACGGGCAACTGGGAGGGTTTCACGAGCGCTCTTGCACACATAGCGCTACCACTCCTCACCTTGACCATTCTGCTGCTTGCTAGCGTGGCACGCATCACGCGAAACATGATGATCGAGGTTCTGAAGGAGGAATATATTCGGACGGCGTTTGCCTATGGTCTGCCGAAGTCCGTGATCTATTATCGGTATGCGTTGAAGGCCACACTCATACCGATTCTGACGGTCATTGGATTGACCTATGGCTACCTTCTGGGCGGAGCCGTTGTGGTCGAGTCGGTCTTCGACTGGCCAGGGCTGGGTTCCTTTGTGGTTTCGTCGATCGCGCAGAATGATTACCCGGCCTCCCTCGGCGCCACACTCATTCTTGCCGGCACATACCTTCTGGTCAATCTGATTGTCGACCTCCTGTATGCTGTTGTCGATCCCCGCCTCAGAACAGCGTGATGGAGACGATGATGCAAACCGACGTCATCGAGTGGCCCGACCGGCTGATCCGCGCAAGAGCATTCTTCGGACAGCACCGGCTGTTCGTTTTTGGCGTGGCCATCCTCTTGGTGGTGGCTTCAGGTGCCGTGATGGCCACTTGGATTGCGCCCTATGAGCCGATCAAAATCATGATGTCGGATCGACTTTTGGCCCCCAGTGCCGAGCATCTGATGGGCACGGATCGCTTCGGAAGGGACATCTTCGCCAGAGTGCTTCATGGAGGAAGGATATCGCTGCTCGTCGGCCTTTGTGTTGTCCTTCTATCCTTGGTCATCGGCGTTCCCATCGGAGTTGTGGCAGGGTATTTCGGCGGCAGGACCGACCTTCTTTTGATGCGTATAGCCGATGTCTTCTTGGCTTTTCCGCCGCTGCTTCTGCCGATCGCCATCATTGCTGCACTCGGTCCAGGCATTTGGAGCGCTGTGATCGCGCTCGGCGTCTCATGGTTCCCAGGAACGGCGCGCATTATCCGCGGCGCGGTTCTGCGGGTCCGCGAGGAACTTTACATCAGCGCCGCGCGAACGACCGGTTTGGGGCATCTGAGCATCCTGGTTCGCCACGTCCTGCCAAACTCGCTGACGCCGGTCATCGTTGCGGCCTCGGCGGATTTTGGCTACGCGATACTAGCCGGTGCATCGCTGAGCTTTATCGGCTTGGGCGCAAGGGCTCCGGCGGTCGAGTGGGGACTGACGGCGGCGGATTCCCGGGTCGACTTCCTCGATCACTGGTGGACTGCGCTGTTTCCGGGGCTGGCCATCTTCGTGACAGTGCTTGCGCTCAATCTCGTTGGGGACGGCCTCCGCGATATTCTGGACCCCAAGCAGGGCCGACGGGAATGAGCGACACGGTTCTTCAGGTGAGCGGCCTCGGAGTGACTTTTCCCAGCCTTTTCCAATCGACCTCGATCCTGCGCGGTGTTGATTTCAAAGTTGCCGCAGGCGAAGTGCTCGGCTTGGTGGGCGAGTCGGGCTGTGGGAAGTCAATGACCGCGAGCGCCTGTCTTGGGATGGTGCCGCCGCCCGGCTGCGTCACCGGCAGCATCAGGATCGACGGGCAGGAGGTCATTGGGCGGCCGGAGTCCGAACTGCGTGCCATGCGCGGCAGCCGCGTTGCGACGATCTTCCAAAATCCGATGCGTTCCATGAACCCGTTCTTCACGCTTGGGCGGCAGATGATCGATGTCATCTGTCGCCACCGACCGGTCGGCCGGGCCGAAGCGCGTTCCGTGGCCTTGAGCGAGCTCAAGGCCGTGCGCATCCCTGACCCGGAGCTTGCACTTGAGAAGTACCCGCACCAGCTTTCGGGAGGGCAGATCCAGCGTGCCCTGATTGCGCTCGCCCTTGCCTGCCAGCCGCGCCTTTTGATCGCCGATGAGCCGACGACGGCGCTCGACCTGACTATCCAGGCACAAATCGTCTGGCTCCTGCGGCGCCTGGCCGATGAGAAGGGCCTCGCCGTGGTGTTCATCACTCACGATCTCGGCATCGTTTCGCAACTTTGCGACCGCGTGGCCGTCATGTATGCGGGCCGGATTGTTGAGATGGGCAGCGTGGAGGCGGTGATCGACCAGCCCCGCCATCCCTACACGGCAAAGCTGCTGGGTACGGTTCCGGCAGTTGGCCGCGGCACCCGCGATCTCGTCTCAATACCCGGCCATGTGCCCGATCCTGGCGTGATACCGACGGGCTGCGCGTTTCACGACCGGTGCGACCGGGCGACCGGCATCTGCACAGAGGCGGATCCGCCCGTCCGGACCTTTGGCGAGGACCATCTGGCGCTGTGCCATCATGCCGTTCGCCATCAGCAGGTCACGGAAGCACCATGAACGCCGCACCGCCCGTTCGCCTGGTCTCCGTGGAGGGCCTGTGCAAAGTCTATCCCACGCGCCACGGCGCCATAAAGGCCTTGGACGACATCAGCTTTCAGATCGTGCCGGGCGAGACGCTAGCACTCGTCGGCGAGTCGGGCTGCGGCAAGACCACGCTCGCCTCCGCACTCCTGGGGCTTGTGAAATTCGATGCAGGCACAATCGAGATCGTCGGCAATATAGTCACCGCTCACCTGCACGGGACCACAATGCCCCCACGCCGCGACGTCGGCGTGGTGTTCCAGAACCCGCATTCCTCGCTCGATCCGAGGATGAAGGTGCGCTCGATCGTCGGCGAACCGCTGAGCGGTATTCTAGACATGCGGCGCGAAGCCGTCACCCGGCGCGCCGGCGAATTGCTGAACCAAGTTGGACTCGGCGTGGACTACCTCAACCGCTATCCCCATCAGCTCTCGGGCGGGCAGATGCAGCGCGTCGCCATCGCACGTGCGTTGGCGCTTGAACCACGGCTGCTTGTGCTCGACGAGCCTACCGCGGCGCTCGATGTCTCTGTGCAAGCCCAGATTTTGAAGCTTCTTAAGGCTCTCCAGGCCAGATCAAACGTCAGTTACCTGTTCATCACGCACGATCTTGGTGTCATCGACTACATCGCCCAGCGCGTCGCCGTCATGTATCTTGGCCGGATCGTTGAGAGCGGGGCCGTTGATGAGGTTTTCGCCGATCCGCGCCACCCTTACACGCAGGCATTGCTCGACGCCGTGCCGGTCATCGATCCTCGGCGACGGCGCCAGTCCCCACCGCTCGACGGCGAGGTCCCAAGCCCTCTCAGCCGCCTTCCCGGTTGCGCCTTCGCACCGCGTTGCGGTTGGGCGACCGACACGTGCCGCGCTTCCGACCCGGAACTGTTCGAGGAAGAAGGGCGAGTTCATGCCTGCTTTCATCCCTTGAATGAAGCAAAATCCGCATGAAGAACCCTCCCTACTCCCCGGTTACCACGGCGTTGAGGATCCTTCCGTGAAGCTGACGGCGCCACTTGATGAGTTGATGTAACACCCAACATCTCGACGGCTTCCCGACGGTGCGGATGACCTGCCGCAGGCGATGTCACGTTGTCTGCACATAAACGCGTTGAGAGCTGCGGCCGCTGATGTCAGCTGACCACGGCCACGGCTTTCCATTCCGCCATGGCCTGCAGGCGGT
>NZ_JAMYNR010000062.1:0-10557 GCF_040319155.1 Mesorhizobium sp. M0954
ACGCATCAGCCGGGAGGGCATGATCAGCGTCGGCGGCAATTTCTACAGCGTGCCCGACGCCACCAGGCGCCGTGTCGTCGAGGTGCACACGCTGGCCGAAGAGTTGCGCATCTTCGAGGACGGCGCACTGATTGCCACCCATCCTATTCTCGAAGGCCGGCACCAGCGTCATGTCGAGCCGGGTCATCGCAACATCCACGTCCACAAGCGCCGACAAAGACTGAGGAACGACGAGGTCATTCTTCATGGCTCGGGCGACAGGGTCACTCAGCGCCCGTTGGCCTTCTACGATGCCGTCGCCCGGGTGATGGCGAAGGAGCAACGTCCATGACGAACGCGCTCGACACCACGCCATCCACCATCGACCGGATCCGCCACGACCTCGTCGGCCTGAAGATGCCGCGGGCGCTCGAAGCGCTCGATCATGTCGTGCGCCGGCTCGAGCAAGGCGAGATCGCCGCCCTCGAAGCCATGGACATCCTCCTCTCGGAAGAGTTGACCCTGCGCGAGAACAGCCGGATCAAGACGGCACTGCGCATGGGGCGCCTGGCCACGATCAAGACGCTCGCCGGCTTCGACTTCTCTTTCCAGCCCTCGCTCGACCGCGATCAAATCTTCACGCTGGCCCAACTCGGCTTCGTCGCCCGCTGCGAGGTCGTCCATCTCCTCGGGCCGCCCGATCCCACGACATAATGCACACCTCGCTATGTTATTGAAAAAGCTGGATCTGCTGATCCTGTGATTGTGATAATGGACTGTGTCCGCTCCTGCCGGAATGGTGCTGGATATCGAGTTGCTCGATATCTTCATGACGGATGATCCAGGGCGTACCCTTGCAATACTGCTCGGCCTTCAGATCGCCGGCGCGGATCATGCGCAGCACGGTCATTGGCCGCAGGCCGAGCTTCGCAGCCGTTTCCTGCAATGTATACTCGCCGCGCTCCGACCGTTCGTCCTTTTTGTAGACGGCGATGTCGTGCTGGTTGCGGAAAGTGCAGACACGGGACTGCGTCCATCCGTTCAGACGACCCGTGGTTTTGCCGAGCCGGTTGAGAAGCGATGCGATCGCTCTATCCGGCAATTGGCGTGCCAGGGCACGGATCAGGTCCTCGATGTCCGGCGGGGCGCCCCAACGGTGATGGCCTGCCTTGTTCTTCCTCACCGAAAGCGCGGTATGGTCGCCGCCCTGCCAATGCACCAGCATTTTGATGTGGTCGTCTTCGATGGCGACGACAATCTCGCGGATCACGGCACGGATGATCCGCTTGCGCGTGGTGGCGGTGGCGTTGGCATGATGCCATGCCAGTTCGAGATCGGCGCCCATGCGCAGCAGGCTCCGCCGTTCCTCTTCTCCCAGAGCCTCAGGCTTGTGGCGGTCGAGCGCGTCAAGCTCGTCCTGACGCTCGCGGACGGCTACGAGCGCGGCATTCCAGCGTCGCTCCAGTTCGCCTGCTACAAGCCGGTTGTCCGGGTCGACGGCGTCATACTGGCGGCGTGCATGGGCGGCTTCATAACGTGCCTGCTCGAGTGCGAGCTCCACATGGCGCCGCTTCTCTCCAGCCTGCACGGTGGAGGTCTCGATGGCCTTGATCGCCGCTTCCATGCCGAGCGGTTGAAGGCGTTGAAGAACCTCCGCGCTGACCGCCTGATCGACCCGCAACGATCCGAAGCCGATGCACGGGTCGGTTTCGTGGTTGACCTGCGCTCCGCGGCAATGATAGCGCCCCGTATTGCCGTTGCTGCCGGAATAGGAGACATGCAGCTTGCGGCCGCAATAGCCGCAGCGCAAGAGACCGCCGAGCAGCAACTCGCCCCGGCGAAGAGCACCGCGCGGCACCAGGCCTTTTCTTGTGGCATTGTCCGTGATCAGGCGCTGATTCCTCTCAAAATCGTGCCAGCTCAGGTAACCTTCGTGATGGTCGATGAGCAAGACCTCCCAGTCGGCGCGATCGCGCCTGATCCCACGCAAAATCCGTTTGCGTCCGGCCTCTATGGTGACTTTGCTGCAGGTTCGCCCGAACGCATAGGCGCCGGCGTAGATCGGGTTGGTGAGAATGTGGTGCACCGTATTGTAGACGGGCAGCTTCCAGACGATCGCCCTGTCCGCCGCGCGCGTGTAATTTACGGCAGGGAGCATAATGCCCTCGCGGCGCAACCACAGATGCACCTGCCGGATGCTCTGCAGTTCGTCGAAACGCCGGAATACAAGATCGATCGCCTCGCGGATCCGCAGGTCCGGGTCTTTCTCGACCCGGTTCCGGCCCGACTTGACGTAACCGATCGCCACCGTCAGGAAAAGTTCGCCCCGTCGTGCCTTCTGCTTCAGGGCTTCGATCGAGCGGGCCCGCAGGATCGAAAGCTCCAGTTCGCTCATCGTGCCCTTCATGCCGAGCAGCAGCCTGTCGTTGGGATGACGCGGTTCGTAGATGCCGTCCTCATCGATGATGAGCGTTCCGACAAGGCCGCAAAACTCGATGAGCGTATGCCAGTCCCGGCCATTGCGGGCCAGCCGGGAGGCTTCAATGGCGAGGACCGCACCAACCCGACCTTCGCAGATCGCCGCCAGAAGCTTCTCAAAGCCCGGACGGCTGATGCCAGACCCTGAACGACCGAGATCTTCATCGATGACGATGGCGTCTTTCCAGCCAAGGGACCGCGCTCGCTCGGCAAGGCCATATTGGCGTCGCCGGCTCTCGGGATTGTTGACGAGTTGATCGGCCGTCGACTGCCGGACATAGACATAGGCACCGCGCGCGAGATGTTCAGCGGTGATCTTCATGATCTGCCTCCCGTCCCGTCTGGCTCACCACCGCTTCCCTCAGCAAGGTCTCGATCAGCGGGAGGGTGCGTTCCCGGACTTCGCCTGGAAGACTCGATGGCGGAGCCTTCTTGGAAAACAGGTCTGGCTGGTCGGTTCGGCATTGCCTGCGCTGCATGGTCGTCTCCTGGCTGGCGTGAGTCGCTCTGCAGAAAACGTAGACATGCATCGACCTCGCGGCGCAGGTCGCGCAGGCATGAAAGGGGAAAACGGGGCGCCTCGCGAACCGCCATCGTCAGGGCGATCTCTTCCGTCATCCAGATCGGAATCAGCGCCAGGCTGCCATCCGGTTGTCGCCCGACATAGGCCGGCTCACCGCAATAAAGCTGATGGCCTGTGACGAAAATCTCCCCGCCCGAACGTGGATGAAAGGCGTAACGGACAATCTTCTTTGCCTCGCCATCCTGATAACGGGCATTATGAGCCCAGTCCGCCCGGCACAGGCAAGAGCCATCTGGCCATCGCCCTTGCCGTCGAAGCCGTGAAGGCCGGAAAGAGCGTCTATTTCTGCACGCTCGCCGAACTCATCGCCGCACTGGCAAGGGCCGAACGCGAAGGCCGCCTGCAGGAACGCATCCGCTTCTTCTGCCGGCCTGCTCTGCTCGTTGTCGACGAGATCGGCTACCTGCCCGTCATCCACGGTGGCGGCAATCTGTTCTTCCAACTCGTCAACGCCCGCTATGAGAAGGGCGCCATGATTCTCACCTCAAACCGCGGCTTTGCCGAATGGGGCGAGGTCTTCGGCGACCCTGTCGTCGCAACCGCACTTCTCGATCGCCTGCTTCACCATGCCGTCGTCGTCCAGATCGAAGGATCGAGCTATCGGCTCCGCCAGCACGCCGAGCTCATGCCCGAACACCTGCGATCAAAAGCCTCCATCACGCCGCCGACACTAAATGCATCGCGGCCGCGCGGCCGGCCACCGAAAAATGGACACCCTCCGCGACAGCCTGAGCGGCGAAACCGGGGAATTTTACTTCGGCACTTGGGGAAAATTCGAGCGGCATTGACACCGATCATTGTGATCCAGCAGGCCGGGCTCGATGGCTTTTGGATCCATCGCGTGTTGGAGGCCGAAGGGAGCGAAAGTCGCGTCGTCGATCCGGCGTCGATTGCGACTTCGCGCCAGCGCCGCCGCGCAAAGACCGACAAGATCGACGGCGAGGCGCTGGTCCGGGCGTTGCTGGCCTACAAGCGAGGCGCGAGGAAGGAGGACCATTGCGGCATTACGCGTGAGCCAACGCCTGCTGTTCGCCCAAGGCCTGTCTGGCTATGAGCCGCTGCGCCGGTGCAAGCGAGTGGAGGCGCTCCGGCGATGGCCGACACTTGCCGGCACATCTGCAGGCGCAGGTCGGCTGGGAGCTCGACAGGCTCGAGCTGCTGCTGGAGCAGATTAAGGCTGTCGAGGCCGGGCGCGATGCTGCGCTTTCTGCCGCGCCGGTCGTCTCGCCGGCTCCGGCGATGCTGCTCGACCCGAAGGCATCGGGCCAGAGTTTACCGCTGTGTTATGGTCGGAGGGGCTGTCGCGTCATTTCGACAACCGACGACAGGTTGTCGATGGCGCGAGAGAAATGCATCCACTGGCCACTATGCTTGAGGTTTCGTCGACATGCCATCTACCGGGGACGATCACTGACTGTCAAACCGGCGCCCCGTGAACATCGCAACTCTCCGAAATTCGTCGAGACGCTCCGCGCCACAGCGCCGGTCGTCAAAGCGGCTGCAACAAAGCCTTCATGTAAATTTGCAGAATCTTTGCGACCGCAGATCACTGACAATAGTACATTTACCATATGGTCTGACGTCAGGCACGGCTAAAATAGCTTCTGCGATGTACCCTCGGACCGCCGCACAATACGCAATGTCGGAGTCAACGGCCAATGGCAAGAAGAGCGCTCATCCTGCTTGAAGGTTCAAGGTATAATGGTCCGCTATACGTCCAGGCGGCCCAGCGTCTTGGTCTTCATCCAATTGTCCTGTCGGCTGATCCAGCTCAATACGACTATCTTGCGGCGGAAGGCATTGAGGCAATCCGTGTCGATACAGGCAATCTCGATGCGCTGATCCGCGAATGCTCCCGGCTGCATGCAACCTATGACATTGCTGGCATTACGTCTGTCGGGGACTCGTTCTATGCGACAGTTGGCAAGCTCTGCCGCCATTTCGATTTACCGGGACCTAACCCCACATCGATTGAACGATGCTGCGACAAATTCAATCAACGTCAGCTTCTCGCGGAAGCCGGCGTTCCAATCCCTGCTTATCGCTTGGCAACGAATGCGACGGAGGTGGAAAGCTCTGCCGATGAAATCGGGCTGCCGGTGATTCTTAAACCAGCCGTAGGTGCCGGCAGCAGAGGTGTCCGATTGTGCCGCGACGCCGATGAGGTGGCCGAACATACCACGTATCTGTTGGGCGGGAAGCACGTATGGCAGTCCCCGCCGAGGATACTGGTCGAAGAAT
This sequence comes from Mesorhizobium sp. M0954, assembly GCF_040319155.1. Classification (NCBI taxonomy): domain Bacteria; kingdom Pseudomonadati; phylum Pseudomonadota; class Alphaproteobacteria; order Hyphomicrobiales; family Phyllobacteriaceae; genus Mesorhizobium; species Mesorhizobium sp. M0954. The sequence continues at coordinate 5,282 of NZ_JAMYNR010000062.1, forward strand.
TCGCACAGGGCCCGCATTATAGCATCGACATAATGGGAAATGAGGTCATTGGGATTGGCGCCCTTGACTTCTGCCGCCCACCCCATTTCGTCTATCGAGAACTCACCTACCCGGCCGTGCTGAATAATGACGAGCATAATCGTATCGCCGATGTTTCGCAGAGCTGTTTGCCAGCTCTCGGCCTTGGCTGGGGGCCAACGAATATTGAACTCCGGTGGACGACGCGTGGTCCAGTCGTCATCGAGGTCAATCCGCGTCTTCCAGGTTCGCCCGCTCCTGAACTGGTTCAGCTGGCTTACGGTGTCGATCTCGTAGCCGAGCACATCAAATTGGTTATCGGTGACGAATGGAATTTGCGCAGAAGCCAGTCGCAGACTGCGATCGCGCGGTTCCTAGTTCCTTATCGCGAGGGCACCCTCGATTGGATCGGGGGCGACAAACGGGCGGCTGCTGTATCCGGTGTCGCCGAGGTCAAGTTGTATATTGAACCCAAGACGCCGATCGTTAGAAAAGGCGATACCGGAGATCTTATCGGATATATCATCGCCGCTTCCCCCACCCATACCCGGACCCGGGCGATACTTCAGCGTGCCGTCGACTTAATTGACTGGTCGATTACACCATTTTCGACCTGACGTGAGACCCTAATCTCTCTAGCAGAGAGAGAGAGAGAGAGAGAGAGACCTACGTTGCCGCGCCGATAATATAACGGACGTAGCCGCCGATACAGGAAGGTTTCAGCGCCAGGAACGTAAAGTATTCGGCGCTGTACACGTCGCAAACCTTGACGTACTCGCCCGTGAACTATGCGCAAGCCGTTGATTTAGCTTACTGATTGATAAAGATCGGCGGTTTTGTATTGCAGGATTTGCGGTGATTGAGGGCCATCTTCTTGCAATTTGATTTTGCGTTTTGCTGGTGGGCCCAATTGATTCATGTTTGGATGCCCCCCGGTTTTGCAAGCTGGTTTTGAACAGCGCAGAGCATGCGGTCGAGTACGGTCATGTGTCAGGCCTCACAACTGCGGCTCGCCGGTATGGAGATGCGCGGATCAGGTTCCAAATCACTGTGGGCGAGCTCGTGGCTCCGTGAATCACACTGGCTTTCCTGATCCCGATCTGATCGATCATTTGCCCTTACGTTCGCGACCTCCTGGCAACACCGATGGACGATTGGCCCGATCAGGCTGCCGCCACCGGATTCCAATAATTCTCCTTCTTCGTGAGCATGGTCCATACAGCTCGTGCCACCTTGTTAGCCAGCGCGATGGCGACCACCAGGCGAGGCTTGCGACCGATCAGGCCGGCCAGCCAAGATCCCTTCGGCGCGCCGCGGCGGGCGGTCCATCGCACCACGGCCATGGCGCCGATGATCAGCAGTCTGCGGATGTCGCGCTGACCCATTTTCGAGGTCTTGCCAAGGATCTGCTTGCCGCTGGTTGAGTTCTGCAGAGGCACAAGCCCGAGCCAGGCGGAGAAGTCGACAAGGCCTTCCTCGAGCGGCCGATCGAGGGCGATTGGCCATACTTGTGGATCGAGCCACCTACCTCAAGGTGCGCCGCCGTGGACGCATCGTGTCGGTCGCCGTCATCATCGCCGTCGGCGTCAATAGTGATGTCCTGCGCGAGGTGCTGGCATGGAGATCGGCACCTCGGAGGCCGAGCCGATCCGGACGGAGTTCCTGAGAAAGCTAACTCGTCGTGGCCTGCGCGGCGTCAACTTGTCGTCTCCGACGCCCATGAGGGCATCAAGGCTGCGGTCTCGAAGGTGCTGCGCGCCACCTGGCAGCGGGTTGCGCCAGACGACCATGTTGCCAGGAGGCGGGTCATGTTTGCGGGCGAGATAGCCGCCAAGCATGGCGATTTGCAGCAGGTAGGCGGCGAGCGTGGGCCGTTGGACGTGTGGTCGCGTTCGGGACGCGTCGATCTGGTCGAGCGCAGTGATCTCGGCCACGGTGAGAACGCTGTCGGGCGCGGCGTCTGGCTTGGCACGCGCCGACATAGTGACGAAGAATATGCGCCAACTGACCACCGCGATGAGGGCGAGGAACTTGGCCAGCCTCTCGGCGGTTTCGAGCCTTGCCTCCTCCGCACGGCAGCCGGCTTCATGACCTTGTGGGACACCTCTGCCTTCCAGCGCAGGGCGTACCAGCCAAGCTTTTCGGCCGCCGCGGAGAGATCTTCGACCGGCAAGTTGGTCACCAGCTGCCAGTCGATCGGCTCGCGACCGGGCGGCGGATCTTCTTCGAGGGCGTGGATGTAAGTCAGAACCAGCGGACTGTAGCGCTTTTGCTTGCCCACGGGCGGCAAGGTGTTGATGGCGGCGAATTCACCTGCAGCCGGGTCGTCTCGTTCTGATCGACCGTAATGCGATGACGTGCCGCCCAAGGCGTCGCCGCAGTGGGCAAAGACGCGATGAGCAGGATCGTGTGGGGCAGCATCGGCGGCCGCTCGGCCAGCCTGTTCGTCTGCACCCGCACAATGAAGCTCCTACCAAGGTCTTGCGCCGTGCAATAGAGCTCGTAGATATCTCTCTCCCGGTCACCCACATGCACGCAGCGCTCGGGCGCGCCAACGATCGCGATGGGTTGGCGCAGGTTCTCCAGCCAGCGGTAGCTCTCTTTCGTCTCGATCGGCACGCGCGTGGGATTGATGTGCCCCTTGAGCGCGAGCGTTCCCTTAATTTCGTTCGTGTCCAGAATTTCACCGCCGTCAGACCGAGGGGTGTGCCGGTGAGGGTGACGGCCAAGCTCGAATGCATCAGCATCCCGCATAAGGTCAGCACGTTGGGCTGCCCAGCCTTGTAGCGCCCGGCGTTGATGGTCTTGGTGAAGCCGATTTTGCCCGGCTGCGCGCGACTGTAGATAAATTCGGTCGTGTCCTGCAGGATAAGGATCGGACCTTCGCTCGCCGCAACGCGCCGCAGTCGCGGCGAAATGGCCGGCGAGAACGCTATGTTCGGTCACACGCGGGTTGTCAAAGAAGCGGTAGGCCGCCTTCGCCGCTGCTCAGTCGCCACAGGCCGACCGGGATCGGCTTGCCCGGCGCTGCTGACAGCTGATCCAGCAACCGCTGAGCCGGCGGACCAGGCGCTTGTCGGGAAGGGCCGCCGCGCAAAGCTCTTCCTGCCAAGCCGCTGCTGCTGGTCTTGTCTCGAATCCGTGACGCCTCCGTGAAATCACGGCAGATTCATACGCGGCAATAGGCCCCGCACACGATTTGGGCAATTGAAAGCCTCGCCGGAGGCGTACGCCGCCGCCAACAACCAGCATCAGCCTCAACGACGGAACAGTAGCCTCCGCACGCCGAAATGCAGGTAGCTCGAGGAGACCAGTTGAAAGATGAAGAGGCATCCAGAGTTGAATGGAGCCGTATGACCGAAGGATTACCGCGGATTTCCCGGCGTATTATTTGCGCGAAAGAGCAGCGAACTATAAGCCGAGGGCTGTCCAGCTATCCTCGACCCAAACGGTTCGTTAGCCGCTGCAGGATACATTCGTTCGTGGATTTGGCGCGCCAGGGAAATGGCGCGTTCATAATCGCTGTGCAAGTGCACACGCAACGCGGAAGAATCAAGCTCTGTCACCGCGGACCTTGATCCAATTGGGACGGAGCGAGTGTTCGTGCGCGCGACAAGCCGCAGGGCAAAATCGATGTCGCTTAGAATGCATATGCCCACGCCGTGGCTGTCCTCCACCCGGATCGCGTTGATCTCGTGTCGAGCAAGAAGCGCGCAAAGGTTGTCGCATTCTTGAATGCTGGCGCATGACAACACCGGGGCGTCGCGAGCCACTGTCACGGAACAGGCGTTTCCATGGCCTGTCACAAAAGTGCCCGCGACGGCTCCGTCGCTGGTGAGCGATTTGCAAACAATGGTGACCCCGTGCTTTTCGGCGTAGTCTACCGCCCTGTGGTGCAGTACCTTTGCGCCATGTCGCGACATCTGTAGGATCGTGCGATAGGCAATCTCCGGAATCAGTTGTGCTCCTGGGACAAGACAAGGGTCTGCTGTATAGATGCCCGGAACATCCGAGTAGATTTCGCAAGCGTGCTCCCCCAATATAGACGCGATTACGACAGCTGTCAGATCAGAGCTGTTTCTGCCGAGCATCGTTAACCTGCCGGACTGGTCAATTGCCTGGGCGCCCGCAGCAATGACAACGTCATGCTCCTGAAACGCTGCAATAGTTGGCTTAGGATCTACGCTTTCTATTGACGCGCGACCGAAGTCTGAATTTGTACGTATCCCGAGGGAATAGGCGTTCAAGGACGTTACGGGAATCCCTAACCGGCTGACGGCGGCCTCCAAGAGGCAGGTACTGAGCATCTCTCCGGTTGCGAGTGCCGCATCGAGGTTCGATGGTGATGCTTGCTTGTTGACGTTGAGCATGACTGCTTTCAGGTTGCCAGTGGTGCCCGACATCGCGCTGACCACGGCAACGATTTTGTTTTTGCCAGCCGCCAGTCGGTCGGCTATGTGCCCAGCAACTCGACCGTAGTCTTTGGGATGCAGAAAAGAAGAGCCGCCGAATTTCAGAACCGTCGCGTTCATGTTCCACCAATCGCGTTGTTGGCATTGCAGCTGTGCGATGATGCCGGAGGGGTTGAATTCTCACTTCACTTGACAACCCGGGCCTGCTCTGAGACCCGCCATTCTCGCCGCCTGATCCGCAGCGCACTGATATCCATGCGCCCCAATTCAGCTCCTGCAAAGCCGGCAGGTCCCGCACGTTGCCGCCATTCGCCAAGGTTCGGAAATGGTAGCTCAACGCTTTCCGCCGCAAGATATTCGCACTGAGCCAGATCAGCCGACAGAGTAATTGGATTGAAGCCAAGACGCTCAGCCGCTTGGACGTGGAGCGGACCATTACCCCTATGGCCTTCAACAAGGATGAGCGCTTTTCTTGCCATGGGTTTTTGGCTCCGAGGTTTCGTGCTGTGCGGCGGCCCGAGCGCAAACAGTCATCAGCTTTTTATCCGTGCCTGATCTCAGAGTTTGAGGTGAAGGTACCATTGTCAGCGCTTGGCAGTCGCAAAGATTCTGTAAACTTAGTTGAAGGATCTGTTGCAACGTTTTGGTGCCGGCCGTGTGGCACGAGCTCTCGACGAATTTCCGAGGGTTCCGATGTTCAAAGGTCGCCAGTTTGACCAGTAAGTGATCCGCTTTTGTGTGCGCTAGAGTATCCGTGTTGGTCAAGGGAGAGATGGTGTCCAGGTCCGATTGTCCCTGAGTAGTGCGTTTGCGAGGATGATGAGCTTTCGCATGATGGCTGTGATG
>NZ_JAMYNR010000063.1:0-10212 GCF_040319155.1 Mesorhizobium sp. M0954
GGGCGTCGCGAACCCCACCTTGGCCAGCGGCCGCAAGGACCGTGCTCAAAGGCCGGACATATGGACGCAAGCGATCGAAAACGACGCAAAACAACCGTTGCAGACAGGGCGCCGTCCACATATGGATCCTAGGGTCTGCGCAGGCCGCTTCGCGGCTGCTCCGCCCTAGGATGACGAAGGCATGGGGGGCCCCGCTAGCCCCAACGGGGAGAGGAGGGAGTTCATCCCGCTCAATCATCATAGCTGTGCCCTGCCCTCAGCCCGTCGCGCACGCGTGCCGCGATGGCCAGGAACTCCGGCGTCTCGCGGATATCGAGCGGTCGCTTTTTCGGCAGCGTCGATTCTATGACGTCGCTGACACGCCCCGGGCGCGGCGACATGACGATGATGCGCGTCGACAGATAGACCGCCTCGGGGATCGAATGGGTGACGAAGCAGATAGTCTTGTTGGTGCGCTCCCAAAGCTCCAGCAGCTGTTCGTTGAGGTGATCGCGCACGATCTCGTCCAGCGCGCCGAACGGCTCGTCCATCAACAAAAGGTCGGCGTCGAAGGCGAGCGCCCGCGCGATCGAGGCGCGCTGCTGCATGCCGCCCGAAAGCTGCCAGGGGTATTTCTTCTCGAAGCCGCTGAGATTGACAAGGTCGAGGGTTCGCTTGATGCGCGCCGCCTGCTCCGCTCTGGACAGGCCCATGATCTCCAGCGGCAGTGCCACATTGCGCTGGATGGTGCGCCACGGATAAAGTGCGGCCGCCTGGAAGACATAGCCATAGGCGCGGCTCTGGCGCGCCTGCTCGGGCGTCATGCCGTTGACGGAGATGGCTCCCGATGTCGGCTTCTCCAGATCGGCGATGACGCGCAGCAAGGTCGTCTTGCCGCAGCCGGAGGGCCCGATGAAGGACACGAATTCCCCCTTGCCGATCGTCAGGTCGACATTCGACAGCGCCTGTACCGGACCATCATTGGTCTGGAAGGTCAGGCCAAGCTTGCTTGCCGAAACAACGGCTGGGGATACTCCCGTCATCGGCCGTAGCCTGTCGCTTCCGGCCACTGCGGCGCCGGCCGGAATCCCATTGATTTTACCCAGATGTTGCTTTCCACTCGCCCAGTCCTACTCGCCCCAGTTCTATGCGCCCCAGTTCCACGCGCCCTTGTCCCATCAGATAGACGCCCGGAGTTGCCCCGATGTCGCCCAAACCGACTTGCCATCTTATCCGCCCTGAAAGCTCTTATGAAGGCAAGCAGGGCCTGAGTTATTTCGCCGGTATCGCCGCCGAAACAGTCGGCTCGTCCGGCATCTGCATGCATCTGCTGACCATGCCGCCGGGTGCCCGCGCCAAGGCGCATATGCACGAAAACCATGAAACCGCGATCTATGTGCTCTCCGGCGAAGTCCATACCTGGTATGGCGACCGGCTCGAACAGCATATCGTGGTCAAGGCCGGCGATCTTTTCTATATTCCCCCCGGCGTGCCGCATCTGCCGGCCAATCTGAGCGACGGCCCCGCCTCGGCGGTCATTGCCCGAACCGATCCCAACGAACAGGAAAGCGTCGTCCTGCTGCCGGAACTGGATGGGTTGGTCGCCTGACGCCGGCATCGAGGCGGCGGTCGTCATCGGCACCGTCACGAACATGATTTCAGCGGCCCGATCTCCTCAAGGCCGGGAATGGTCACGAAGAAACCGTCCCCTCCTCTGTTGATGACCTTGACGACATCCGTGGTCGTGCCCTTCTCGCCCTCGGCGAAACAGGTGGAGCTCAACAACAGGGTGCCAGGCGCCGTCGTCAGTCGCTGTGCGAACTGGCAGCCGCTGCCATAGGTTTCGACGCCGTCGGCGGTCAGCACGACATAATCGTCGCTGTCCTGATAACCGAGCCGTACACCAGCGCAACCGACCTCATTGCCAAAGGAGCCGGCAAGGACGTCAGCCGCCGCCGGCCCGGCGCCAAGGATCACTGCGGCCATTGAGATAATCGCTCCGTGGCTCGCCAAGCTCAAACGCCCGTCGCCGGAATGCCCGTCCGTTCCACCTTGCGCGGCGCGGAAATTTCCTTCCACGTCGACAGCGCCCGGTTGACCGCCGCGTTCGGCTCGCGAGCGACGAACTCGCCATGGCCGGGCTTCGCCTTGACCTCGTTTTCCTCGATCGACAGTTCGCCGCGCGAGAAGACGAAGCGCGGCAGGCCGGTTACCTCAAAACCTTCGAAGACATTGTAGTCGATCACCGACTGCTGCTTCTTGGCCGTGATCTTCTTCTTGCGCTTCGGGTCCCAGACGATGATGTCGGCGTCCGCGCCTTCGACGATGGCGCCCTTCTTCGGATACATGTTGAGGATCTTGGCGATGTTGGTCGAGGTCACCGCGACGAACTCGTTCATCGTCAGCCGGCCGGTGTTGACGCCGGTCGTCCACAGCACCGGCAAACGATCCTCGAGCCCGCCCGTGCCGTTCGGGATCTTGGTGAAGTCGCCGACGCCGTTGCGCTTCTGTTTGGTGGTGAAGGCACAATGGTCGGTCGCCACCACTTGCAGCGACCCGGCCTGCAGGCCGGCCCACAGCGAATCCTGGTGCAGTTTGTTGCGGAAGGGCGGGCTCATCACCCGGCGCGCCGCATGGTCCCAGTCCTTGTTGAAATATTCGCTCTCGTCCAGCGTCAGGTGCTGGATCAGCGGCTCGCCGAATACCCGCATGCCTTTCTGGCGCGCCCGGCGGATGGCTTCGTGCGCCTGCTCGCAGGAGACATGCACGACGTAGAGCGGCACGCCGGCCATGTCGGCGATCATGATGGCGCGGTTGGTCGCCTCGCCTTCGACTTCAGGCGGGCGCGAATAGGCGTGCCCCTCCGGGCCGCTGTTGCCCGCCGCCAGCAGCTTCTGCGACAGCGCCGCGACCACGTCGCCATTCTCGGCATGGACCAGCGGCAGCGCGCCAAGATCGGCACAGCGCTGGAACGACGAATAGAGCTCGTCGTCATCGACCATCAGCGCGCCCTTGTAGGCCATGAAATGCTTGAACGAGGTAATGCCCCTGTCGACGACGGTGGCCATCTCGTCGAACACCTGCTTGCCCCACCAGGTGATCGCCATGTGGAAGGAATAGTCGCAGGACGCCTTCGAGGTCTTGTTGTCCCACATCTGCAGGGCCTCGAGCAGTGATTGCTGCGGCGCCGGCAGGCAGAAATCGACGACCATGGTCGTGCCGCCGGCAAGGGCCGCGCGGGTACCGGATTCGAAGTCGTCGGCCGAATAGGTGCCCATGAACGGCATTTCGAGATGGGTATGCGGGTCGATGCCGCCCGGCATCACATAGCAGCCGCTGGCGTCGAACTCATGGTCGCCATGCAAATCCGAGCCGATGCCGATGATCTTGCCGTGCTTGAACAGCACATCGGCCTTCCACGTCCGGTCGGCGGTGACGATGGTGCCATTCTTGATGACTTTGGACATTTTCTTGTTCCCTTATTCTCTTCGCGCTTCTTGTGAGCGGCGTTGCGAGGCTATCCCATCACCCCACAATCCCCGCCGTGTCCACCACCGCATGGAACAGCACGTCGGCGCCGGCCGCTGCCCATTCCTTGGTGATTTCCTCGGCCTCGTTGTGGCTGAGCCCGTCGACACAGGGGCACATCACCATTGCGGTGGGTGCGACGCGGTTGATCCAGCAGGCGTCATGGCCGGCGCCCGAGACGATGTTGCGATGCGTATATCCCAGGCGCTCCGCCGCATCCCGCACAGCCTTGACGCAGCCCGCGTCGAAAGTGACCGGATCGAAATGGCCGACCTGATCGATTTGATATTTGATGTCGAGCGCGTCGCAAATTGTGTCGATGCCGTCGCGGATGCGGCCGTCCATGGCGTCCAGCACCTCCTTTTCCGGCGAGCGGATGTCGATAGTGAAGACGGTGCGCCCGGCAATGATGTTACGCGAGTTCGGATAGACCTCCATATGGCCGACCGCGCCGACGGCGTCGGGTTGGTAGTCCATGGCGATCTCGTGCACCAATTCGATCACCCGCGCCATGCCGAGCCCGGCATTGCGCCGCTTCGGCATCGGCGTCGAGCCGGTATGCGCCTCCTTGCCGGTCAGCGTCACCTGCAGCCATTTCAGTCCCTGGCCGTGGGTGACGACACCGATGTCGATGCCCTCGTCCTCGAGGATCGGGCCCTGCTCGATATGCAATTCGAAGAAGGCGTGGATCTTGCGCTCACCGACTTTCTCGGTGCCCTTCCAGCCGATCCGTTCGAGCTCCTCGCCGAATTTCTTGCCGTCCTTGTCGACATGTGAATAGACGTCGGCCTGGTCGAGCACGCCGGCGAATACCCCGGACGCCATCATCGCCGGCGCAAAGCGGGCGCCTTCCTCGTTGGTCCAGTTGGTGACGACGATCGGATGCTTGGTCTTGATGCCGAGATCGTTGAGCGAGCGCACGACCTCCAGGCCGCCGAGCACGCCGAGCACGCCGTCATACTTGCCGCCGGTCGGCTGGGTGTCGAGATGGCTGCCGACATAGACCGGCGGCAGGCTGGGGTCGGTGCCTTCGCGACGGGCAAACATCGTACCCATCTCGTCGACGCCCATTTCGAGCCCCGCCTCATCGCACCAGCGCTTGAACAGATGCCGCCCTTCGCCGTCCTCGTCAGTAACAGTCTGGCGATTATTGCCGCCGGCAATGCCGGGGCCGATCTTCGCCATCTCCATTATCGAATCCCACAAACGGTCTGAATTGATCCGCAGATTCTCGCCGGGGGCGGCCATATTCTAAAACCTCATTGGTTGCGCGGCGTCGAGGGGGAGGGAAAGCTGCACCTGGTTCAATCCACCGCCCTCAGCACTTCGCGCACGTGGTCGATCAATTCGTTGATCTGGCCCTTGGTGATGATCAGCGGTGGCGACAGCGCGATGATGTCGCCGGTGGTGCGGATCAATGCACCGCGCTCGAACGCCTTGACGAAAGCCGAGAAGGCCCGCTTCGTTGGCTGGCCGGCGATCGGCGCCAGCTCGATCGCGCCGATCAGGCCGATGTTTCTGATATCGATGACGTTCGGCTCGCCCTTCAGCGAGTGCAGCGCGTCCTCCCAGTACGGCGCCAGTTCCTCGCCGCGCGTCAGCAGCCCTTCTTCCTTGTAGGTGTCAAGCGTGCCCAGCGCTGCCGCGCAGGCGATCGGATTGCCCGAATAGGTGTAGCCGTGGAAGAACTCGATCATGTGCTCGGGGCCGGTCATGAAGGCGTCGTGGATTTCCTTCTTCACGAACACCGCGCCCATCGGGATGACGCCGTTGGAGACGCCCTTCGCCGTGGTCATGATATCCGGCGTGACGCCGAAATAGTCGGCGGCAAACGGCGTACCGAGACGGCCGAAACCGGTGATGACTTCGTCGAAGATCAGCAAGATGCCGTGCTTGGTGCAGATCTCGCGAAGCTTCTGCAAATAGCCCTTCGGCGGCAGGATGACGCCGGTGGAACCGGCAACCGGCTCGACGATGACGGCGGCGATGGTCGAGGCGTCGTGCAAGGCGACGATGCGCTCCAGCTCGTTCGCCAGTTCCGCGCCATGCTCCGGCACGCCCTTGGTGAAAGAGTTCTTTTCCGGCAGATGCGTGTGGGGCATGTGATCGACGCCGCCGAGCAGCGTGCCGAACATCTTGCGGTTGGTGACAATGCCGCCGACGGAGATGCCGCCGAAATTGACGCCGTGATAGCCGCGTTCGCGGCCGATCAGACGGGTGCGCGAGCCCTCGCCTTTGGCGCGGTGATAGGCGATCGCCATCTTCAGCGCGGTCTCGACCGATTCCGAGCCGGAATTCGTGAAGAACACATGGTCCATGCCCTTCGGCGCGATGTCGACCAGCCGGTTCGCCAGCTCGAACACGATCGGATGGCCCATCTGGAACGCCGGCGCATAGTCGAGCTCGGCCGCCTGGCTCTGGATCGCCTCGGTGATCTTCGGGCGGCAGTGGCCGGCATTGACGCACCACAGGCCGGCGGTGCCGTCGAGAACCTTGCGCCCGTCGCTGGTCGTGTAATGCATGTCCTTGGCCGACACCATCATGCGCGGCGCCTGCTTGAACTGCCGGTTTGCCGTGAACGGCATCCAGAATGCACTGAGATCGTTCGGCGTGACTTTCAGCCGGTTGGACATGACCGAGACTTCCCCTTGTAACCTGTTTCGGTGCGGCTAACGCCTGGTCTTTCCAACTTGGTCTTCGCGACGTTTTCGTGCTACGCAAATTTTTGACCGGTTGGACAAACGTTAGCACCGCCTTATCAGCGGTCAAGGGATTACTAGCGGAAATGCGGCTTTCGAAGTGCGCTCCACAGGGCGGAGAAAAACTGGTCCAGAGAATTGGTCCAGACACTCCCCGCAGCGAAGGTTTTTCGAGGTGACGGATGCGGTCGAAAGCTCTGCTCCTCGCCGCACCCGCATCCAGGTGGAAAAGCGCGAGCTCATCCTCGAGGCGGCGCTCGAAGTCTTCTCGACCAACGGTTTTCGCGGCTCGACAATCGACCAGATCGCTGAAGCCGCCGGCATGTCGAAGCCGAACCTGCTCTATTATTTCCGCCGCAAGGAGGACATCCACAAGACGCTGATGCAGCGGCTTCTCGACACCTGGCTGGCGCCGCTGCGCGAACTCGACGATATCGGCGACCCCTTGACCGAACTGCGCAGCTATATCAGGCGCAAGCTCGAAATGGCACGCGATTTCCCGCGCGAGAGCCGGCTGTTCGCCAACGAGATCCTGCAGGGCGCGCCGCGCATCATGCCGATGCTGGAAGGCGAGTTGAAGACGCTGGTCGACGAGAAGGCCAATGTCATCAAGGGCTGGATGCGCGCCGGCAAGATTGCCCGCACCGACCCCTGGCACCTGATCTTCTCGATCTGGGCGACGACGCAGCATTATGCCGATTTCGACGTGCAGGTCCGCGCCGTGCTCGGCCCCGATCGCGGCGGCGACGGCCGTTTCGAGGATGCCGCAAGGTTTCTCGAGCAGCTGTTCATCGACGGGCTGAAGCCGAAGGGCTGAGGCAGCTCGGCTGTCGCAAACCTCCCCCATTGCTTCGTCATCCTGGGGCGCAGCAAGGAGCGGAGCGACGCAGCGCAGACCCCAGGATGACGAAGCTGGGCTCACGCGCTGCGCCGCTCGGCCGGCAGCGCATCGAGCAGCTTCTGCAGCTTGGCGATCGAGTTCTGCTCGGCGAGCGGCGTGTAGACGATCAGCTTCATGTCCGAGCCGTCGTCGATCGACAGGCTCATATGCTCGAACGCCATGGCACCCGCTGTCGGATGCCTGACATGCTTTACACCCGACAGGTTACGGGCCACGTCGCGTAGCGGCCACCAGGCGCGAAACTCCGGGCTCGAGCGCGTCATCAGCGCGATCAGCCGCTCGAAATCCGGATCGCCGACATATCTGGCGCTTTCTGCCCGGAATGACGCCAGCACGGCACGTGCCAGTTCCTCCCAATCAACGAGCAGGCGCCGATGCTGCGGGCTGGTGAAAACCATATGGACGATGTTGCGGGCATCGCCCTCCAGCAGGCCATAGTCGCCGAACACGGCTGCCGCGGCAGAATTCCAGGCCAGCACGTCCCAGCGCCGCCCAAGGACATAGGCCGGCTGCAGGACCAGGCTCTGCAGCATGTGCAGCAACGGGCTATCGACTTTTTCCGGCGCGTCGACGCGACGCTCCGGCTGCGGGCGGCCGGCAAGAATGAACAGATGCCGTTGCTCGGCCGTGTCCAGGCGCAGCGCCCGGCTGAGCGCCGTCAGCACTTCCACCGACGGCCGAACGTCGCGGCCCTGCTCCAGCCAGGTGTACCAGGTCGTGCCGACGCCGGCGATCATCGCCACCTCCTCGCGCCGCAGCCCGGGCGTGCGCCGGCGCAGGCCGGTCGAAATGCCGGTGGCCGAAGGCGTCAGCCTTTCGCGCCGCGAGCGCAGAAAGGCGCCAAGCTCGCGGCGGCGGCTGTCTTCGGCGGAGTGTGTCGGTGAATCCATCGGTGCTATTATAGCAGTATCGATACCAGGATAAAGTTTGAACTGTTTGGCAAGTGGCCGGTGCCCCATCTTTCCGTTCAGAGCGATGACATGGAGGCTCTGAACATGGAACTGAAAGATAGGACAATCCTCATCACAGGATCGACTGACGGCGTCGGCCGCGTCGTCGCGCAACGGCTCGGCGCCGGCGGTGCCCGTATCCTGGTGCATGGCCGCGACGCGACTAGGGGCAAGGCGACCGTGGCCGAAATCGAAGCCGCCGGCGGCAAGGCCGAGCTGCTGGTCGCCGACCTCTCCTCCCTGGCGGAAGTCCGCCGCCTCGCCGAGGCGGTGCGCGCAAGGACCAAGCGACTCGATATCCTTATCAACAATGCCGGCGTCGGCACAGCCGGCCCCAACTCCAAACGACAGGTTAGCGCCGACGGCTACGAGTTGCGCTTTGCCGTCAATTATCTCGCCGGCTTCCTGCTCACCATGGAGCTGCTGCCGCTGCTCAAGTCCAGCGCGCCGTCGCGCATCGTCAACGTCGCCTCGGCCGGCCAGCAGGCGATCGACTTCGACGACGTCATGCTGACCCGCTCCTATGACGGCGTCCGTGCCTACTGCCAGAGCAAGCTGGCGCAGATCATGTTCACCATCGACCTGGCGGAGCAGCTGAACGGCACCGGCGTCACGGTCAACAGCCTGCATCCGGCAAGCTACATGAACACCACGATGGTGCGGCAGGCGGGCGTCACACCCTGGAGTTCGGTCGAAACCGGCGCCGAAGCCATCATCAATCTCGCCACATCGCCCACGCTGGAAGGGCGAAGCGGCCTCTATTTCGACGGCCAAAGGGAATCCCGCGCCGATGCGCAAGCCTATGACGCGAAGGCGAGGCAGCAGTTGCGTGAATTGAGCCTCGGTCTTGTCGGGCTCGCACCCGCTTCCGCAACATCGAAGAAAGAAAATTCATGACCGAGAAAACGCAGCACGCCGTGATCGTCGGTGGCTCCTCCGGCATCGGCCTCGCCACCGCGACAAAGCTGCTCGGCCCGGGGATGAAGGTGACTATCACCGGGCGCAGCAGGGAACGGCTCGACAATGCATGGCAAAGCCTTGGCGGCGCTGTCGGAAAAGCTGCCTTCGATGCCGCGAAGCCGGACGAGGTTCGCCGGTTCTTCAACGATCTCGGCCCTTTCGATCACCTGGTGCTGGCCGCCAGCGGCGGCAAGGGCCTCGGCGCGTTCGAAACGCTTGACCTGACCGACATCGGCGGCGGCGTCGACGAGAAGGTCCGGCCACAGCTCTCCTGCCTGCAGGCCGCCTTGCCGACGCTGAACAAGAACGGCTCGGTGACTTTCATCTCGGCGGTGTCGGCGCAATTGTCGGCGCCGGGTGTCGCCGGCATCGCCGCCGTCAACGGCATGCTGCTGACCGTGGTGCCGATCCTGGCAATGGAGCTGAAGCCGCTACGCGTCAATGTCGTGGCGCCGGGCGTCATCGACACGCCGTGGTGGGATTTCCTGCCCGATGAACAGCGCCATGCGGTGTTTGCCGAGTATGCCGGCAAGACGCCGGTCGGCCGCATCGGCCGCGCCGAGGACGTCGCCGAGGCAATTGCGTTCCTGGTTTCGAACAGCTTCGTCACCGGCCAGGTCCTGACCTGTGATGGCGGCTTGCGGTATGCGGCGTGAGCGGCTGCCTCCAAGAGGCATCAGTCGTTGTCAAAGCGACTGCGCGATCAGCGCCAGAAATCCTCCGGCCAGCGCGACGTTGCCGACAAAGCCATTGATGCGGGACGCGCGCTCCGGGCCCTGATTGTCCCAGAAGTTATGGAACATCGGCGTGGCGACGATCAGGAACAGGATCAGGCATGCCGCCGCCGGAGCGGTCCAAATGCCCGCGGTCACCAGTGCTCCGGCAATGATCTGCAGGACGATCCCCAGCCAAAGAACCAGCCGTGCCTGCGGCACGCCGCGCGTCGTCATCAATTGGCTCACCGACGCCGCGTTCTGAATGTTGCGCAGGCCGGCAAAGACAAAGGCGCCGCCAAGCAGCAGGCGGGCGGCGAATAGGACCTCACTATCAAAGTTTGAAAACATGCTGTCGGGTCCTTGGGCAGAAAAGAGGCGCGCGGCGCAACGGCCCCCGCCGGGGGGGAGGCAAAACCGGCCCCCCAGGCGGGGGGGGGGTGTGTTGAAGTAAACGCAACCCAAAACCGGGGGCGGGGGTT
>NZ_JAMYNR010000064.1:0-9796 GCF_040319155.1 Mesorhizobium sp. M0954
GGGGATGATGATGCCGCCCTTGGATTTGGTGTCGCTTTCGGCGCGCCGAATGACGACGCGATCGTGGAGTGGCCGGAATTTCATGGGGACTCTTTCTGGGGCCGGCTTAGGCGGCCGCTCCTCCTGATATAGGCGTGTTGGCACTCGATAGATAGGAGTGCCAGAATTATTTCTCGCCAATGGCCAAGAATTTGAATGATATAATTCGAGACGCGCAGAACTTCGTTCGGATGGGAGGGAAACTTTCTGCCGGATTGATTTTCGCGGATGCAGGTTATTATTTCAAAGATCAAATAAAGAGGGCCGCGACCTTGTTTGGAACTCAATTGAGGCGCATATGCAAAATTCGTTGATTTGGGTCGAGTTGGCTTTATGTCAGAGCCCTCGCCATTCACCACCGAATTCTCGAAAACGAGTGCATGCGCCGGTCCGGCGCACATTTAGTTCCGTTCGGACCCTGGAATGAAACCGATGCTGACCACGGATGTACTGGCAGCGTCGGGCATCGTCCCAGCGGTTCGAGTGGGAATGATACGGAAAAGCGCAGCCGCCCGTTTCCGCGGAAAGCCGCAATTCATGACCAGCCGCACCACAAATACAGTCGTTCGCTTCAAGTCGGCGTTTTCGCTGCCCGGCTTTGATCAACCGCAACCGCCCGGAGAGTATCGGGTCGACCATGACGAGGAGGCCCTCGAAGGGACTTCCCAGATCGCATGGCGCCGCGTGGCCACCTTCATTCACCTGCCGGCGATCACCGCGAGCGGTGCTATGCAGCAGATGGTGCCGATCGAACCGGCATTGCTTCAAGCCTCGCTGGAGCTGGACGAGAGACAATCATGAGAACCACAACCCTGATGCAACGCAACGCACGCCCGGTCCGCCGCGAAGCCGCAACGCATCTCTTCGCCGTCGGACAGGCTATCCGGCTGAAGAGCGGCATCGGCACGTTTCCAAAGGCCGCGGAAATCTACCGCGTCACAGCAACGCTCCCGCCGAGCGGAAATTCGCTGCAGTACCGCATCCGCAGCGACGTCGAACTTCATGAACGGGTGGCGACGCAGGACAGTCTCGAACCGGTCGACACGTCGCCGGGTGACAGCATAACGCTAAGCGAAAGGATCTTCGAACATGTCAAAGGGACAGAAACGATCTAGCCGGGAGATCAGGAAGCCGAAGCAGGAAAAGGTCCCGCCCAAGGCTGAAAGCGTATTCGGCGCCCAGACCAGACTTGCCGCCAACATCAGTGCCCTGCGCGGCAAGGGCAAGAACTGACGTCGCGACACGGGCACGGATGACGATGAAGATCGTGATCGAATTCTATCGCACCCGAAACTCGGACGACGCGCATGCCGTAGTCGGGCGCGAGACGGCGCAAGCGGCCAACCTCGACCATGCGATCGAGGTCGCCAGGCTTTTGGCAAAAACCCTGAACATGCCGCAGCAGCCGGACGCCATGACCATCATCGACGCGAATGGCGCGACGCTCTATTCCGGCGTTCTGGCCAAGGAAGCGATTAATGAGGAAAGGCCAACACCGTGAATGCCTATAGCAACGAAACCGATCGGCAGCGCAACACCGCCGGGCTTGCGGCCTGGGAAAATGAGGGTGGCGCATCGGCACGCGACTTCGCGGACCGTCAGTATGGCCGCCGCGTCGAAGCGGATCGGTCCTGGACCGTCTATAATGTCTTCAGCGGAATTCCGGCGCTGATCGACGGTGGTGCGATGACCGGCCTCAGCCGGTCGGATGCGACGCGCTGCATGTTGTCCCTCAACCACCGCAATGCCGAGCGCCGGAGGGCGCGGCTAGCGGCGCCGCCAATTGTCCCACACGAGGCAGCGGCGGGCCAATCATGACGCTCTCCTTTCCCAACCCCAGCCGCAGATTCGATGAAGTGCGCGATTTTCAGTATGTAGGCACCGTATCACGAACGTTCTGGTAGGACCGGAATGTCGCCTCCTGGAGCAAGCGGGCACGCGGTGCCACAGTCAAGTAATAGCTAGCAGCGTCGTTGCGGCCAAGATGGAGGTCGCCAGCGGAATGGCGCCTTTCTGGGTTCCAGACCCGGACCGTCTGTTTCCGGCCCAATCCCAACCGAGTCAGTACCCGGGCGTTCCTCCGGTGGCCAATCATGGCCGAAGGAGAAACGAAATGGGACATTCACACTATGACCCCACCGCTCCCGATCGCCGCGCCTGGAACGCGGGCAAGAAGGTCGGAACGAAGCGCCCGCTCAAACCTCGACAGATATCGGCGATCCGATTCTTTCTCGATCGAGAGCGGCGGTTGCGCGATCGAGCCCTCTTCGATCTAGCAATCGACAGCAAGTTGCGCGGCTGCGATCTCGTCAGTATCAAGATCGGCACCTTGGTTCTCGGGCCGGAAATTCGAACCCGCGCGACGGTCGTGCAACAGAAGACGGGCCGACCTGTTCAGTTCGAGTTGATGAGCGACGCACGCTCCAGTCTTCTCGCATGGCTGGAACGGCGCGGCGGCACGGTCGACGACTATGCATTCCCGAGCAGGATCGACTTAAAGCGTCACATGAGCACGAGACAGTATGCCCGCCTCATGGACGAATGGATTGTGGCGATCGGACTTCGACCCCAAGAATACGGCACGCATTCGCTGCGGCGTACCAAAGCGTCGATCATTTACAAGACGACAGGTAACCTCCGCGCTGTCCAGATTCTGCTGGGCCACACCAAAATCGAGAACACAGTGAGGTATCTCGGCGTCGACGTAGAAGATGCCCTCGAACTCGCCGAGGCCACGGAAGTCTAACCAGATGCGGCTCCATTTCCGAGTGGAGCCGTGGATGCAACGCGCCCAATGTCGGTCATTCGGGCCAGTGGCACTCTTTCCCACAGTCGGTCATTCAAATTAGTTGTGCCACTGCCTAAAAGCGGACGTTATTGACCGCATTGGAGGCCGCGCTTCGGAGGTGTGAGCCTATGGAGAGAGTGTCTTGAGGCGGCGCACGTCATCGGCGGCTTCGGCCAACAGCCAGTCGCGGAACGTCGTGATTTTCGGCAGCGTCGACGTGGCCTCGGATACGGAACACGGCGACCGCTTCATTGCCGATGAAGCAGAATGCCGGCCAGATCCTCGACCCGGCCCAGCCCGTAGGTGAACGTCTTGCTCGGTTTGCGACGGGCCAGCATGAAGGCGACCCACAATGGGATGGCGGTGACTGCGTCGCCAACATTGTGGATCGTGTCTGCTAGCAACGCCACGCTGCCGGAGAGGAACACGACCACCAACTGCAGCGCCGCGGTGATGGCCAGTATGACGAACGACCATTTTATTGCCCAGATACCCCGGTCGGTCGTCGCGATCGTCGGATCGATGACGCCGTGCGTGTGGGCATGCCCGCCCTCGCCACGATTGTGCCCATGGCCACCGAAGCTCTGTGTCATCGGACCGAAACCGAACTAGTCACGTATTTTATCCATCATGGCGCGTCTCACAGGTACTTGGTGATTTCCTTGAAGTCGTCGATGGAGCGGCGTTGTTCCTGCTCCAGCGGAACCGACGACGGCTTCAAGACAATGATCGAGATGGTCCTGGATCAGGGTTCGCTTTGCCTGGCAGACCGCCTTCTCGACGGCATGAAGTTGCTGGGCGACCTCGAGGCAGGGGCGGCCCGCCTCGATCATCTCAATTATACCTTTGACATGCCCGCAGGCCCGTTTCAGGCGCTTCACGATATCAGGGTGCGTTTCGTGGACGTGCGACCGTTCGCTCTAAGACAATATCAATTCGAGTGTCCGCATTGGCGGCACGGCGAGACATGACCTTGTGGGCGTTGTGATGCCGAGTTCCAACGACGTAGCTCTCGCTCATCCAGGCACCGGCCACCCACCAACGGCGCTATCGGGCGATTGTCCGGGCGACAACGGCAATTGTTAGCTAATCGCACGCCAGGGTCGCTGTCTCCGGCGTCCAGGGCGAACCACGCGCCAAAAACCTGCTCGACCGTGCTGAGGCAAGTTTCTGGCAGACATTTGCGCCGTGTTGTAGATTGGTTAGCGGCGATGGGAACGTAGAGGTTGGTCGGCAGTGGTTGGAAATGCTGCGCAGCGCCGTTTGGCTGCCATCCTAGTGGCCGACGTGGTTGGTTACTCCCGCCTCATGGAGGCGGATGAGCTCGGCACTTTTGATGTGATCAAGGAACGGCGAAGGGAGATCGTGGTGCCGGCCGTTCGAGAGCACGCAGGTCGAATCGTGAAGTTCATGGGTGACGGAATCCTGGCCGAATTTGCAAGCGCAGTAAATGCGGTGAGTTGTGCACTTGAACTTCAGCTCCGCATGGCCAAGGCAAATGAAACGCTAGCAGATGCTAACCGGATCAGGTTGCGGATAGGCATTAACCTAGGAGACATCATAGAGGACGAGTCGGATGTCTACGGTGACGGTGTTAACATTGCCGCTCGGCTTGAAACCCTGTCCGAGCCGGGAGGTATTTGCATTTCGGGCCAAATGTACGACGCAATTCAAGGAAAGCTCGAGATTTCAATCGAGGATATTGGGGAAAGCTCCCTCAAGAATATATCCAGGACAATTCGCGCCTATCGCATTAGGCCCAGCGACGCAGAAGGAGTCCAAGAAGCCCAATTCTTAAGGGGCAACGAGCGTACGACGGTGGCGGTGTTGCCGTTCGCAAATATGTCTGGCGACCCAGCACAAGACTATTTCTCGGATGGAATAACCGAGGACATAATCACGGAGCTTTCCCGCTATCAACATCTGTCAGTGATTGCACGTAACACGACAGCTCTGTTCAAGGATCGGTCCATAAACGTGGCGGAGATAGGCCGCAAGCTTCGGGCTGATTTTGTGATTGAGGGAAGCATTCGCCAGGCCGGCAACAGGGTCCGTGCTACAGTTCAACTCATCGACGTTCAAACTGGGACTCATGCGTTCGCAGAAAACTTTGATCGGAAAATTGAAGACATATTTCAGGTTCAGGATGAGATCGTCGATGCTATTCTAGGTCGGCTTTTTTACAATCTAGATGAAGCAGCAAGCAAAGCTCGTCAGCGAAATCCGACGACAAGTACCACCGCTTATAATTTGTGGTTGCGCGGCAGGCAGGCTTCGAGAAATGGCGATGAGGAGGATGCTATAAGCTGCCTGAATCAGGCGATCAAAGTTGATCCTCAATATGCGAGAGCGTTGGCCATGTTGAGTGGCCTGTATGGCTATAGACGATTCAGCGGATCCGCACGTGACAGTCATATGAAAATCGCCGAACTATCTCGCGGATACGCTGAAAGAGCCATCGCTGCCGACAAAACAGACGCCTACGTGCTTGAACAGGTAGCAGCTGCGTACCTAATGCTCGGCGATGGAGACAATGCAAGACGATACTCTGATAGTGCAAGTTTACTCAATCCGCGTGACATCTCCACGGCCGCCACGCGCGCACTAGTTCTCGCCTTCATAGGCGAACGCAATCGCGCACGGGAAATAATTGAACGCGTATATCGGGCTGAGCCACGCGTACCGCCGGGATGGACGGTTATCTTGGCAGACGTACAGTATCTAATGCGTGACTTTGATGGAGCCCTTAATACCTACAAAACAATTAACGGCGCACCTTTCTATGTAAGATTGCTTCAGTCGATGTGCCTTTCCCAACTGGGGCAGATCGATGAGGCAAAAGCAATTCTAGGCGAGGCACCGACAGGTTTCGACGTTCCGGCATTCGCCCGCAATTGTGCAGGCATGTGCGCGCTGGCCGAAGACCGTGAATTGTGGCTCGAGGGGTTTCGCAAAGCAGGCGTGGACGTGTGAGCGCCGTGCCGCGCTGGAGGTCGTTGTGGGGTACGCGCCAAGCTTGCATCAAATCGGCACAAACTACCTTGTCTGAACCGACCCAGATGGGGCGACCTCAACGGCTCAGGGCGTCCAGCGCCCTTTGTGCCGCGATGAGGTCGACGATACCTAATGTTAAATGTGTGCACCACCGCTTGCAGACGCGTCGCGGCCTCATCGACACGACCTTGACGTGCCAGAACTGGTGCTAGTTGCGTTGCGGCGCGAAGCTCGAAGAGTCTCGCTTGCTGCCGACGGGCAGTGGCAATTGCTGTTTCGAATAAGTGCGCGGCACCCGTCAGGTCATCTCTGCCTGCGGCGATCTGGCCACGAAGGCGAATGCATTCTGCTAGGTAGCTCGCCTCGTCCGTATCGAAAACGAGGGTATCGACATCATCAAGCATTTGCGATGCGTCTTCGATGCGGCCGGCCCGCAGGAGAAGATCACAAAGTTCGCATGTTTTCTCAGGGGTATGAAATACGACGCCCTGCCCACGCCAAAGAACCATACTCTCCCGGACGTCATCGATGCCGGCATCCAGTTCACCTAAATGCGAGCGGGCATGGCCACGCCACCTAATGCCGCTGCTTCGACGCGCCGCGTAGCCATGCCGATCGCAAATCTCGACGATCTTCGTAGCGTTATCGAGTAATTCCTTGTATTGGCCGAGTAGCGCGCACAATTGGCACTGCACGAGAAGATGCCACGCGAGGTCGAAGGGCTTATCGAGCTGGTCAAAATCTCGCATCAGGCGCTCTTTCTCTTCGACTGCAGCATCAAAGAAACCCAATATGATCAGCGATTCGCTAAAATATGCCTGGGCAGACACACGTTGATCTGCACCGGCGAACGAAATGCGACGACTTGGGTCAACCCGATCAATCAGATCTAAAGCCTTGCGCAAAGCCTCCGCTGCCTGCGGTTGTTCTCCCCGGTTGTAGTGAGCAATGCCCTTGGTTGCCCAAAGACCACTCAGATAGGCCGTTGGAAGGAGATCGGCACAGTTTGCGAGTTGCTCTTGGGCCAGGCTCAGGTAATCGTGATTGCGCCCAGTGGCATAAAAAAACGCAGCGAGTGAAAGCGCAACGTCACATTGCAATTCGACCGATGCGGTGTTCGCGGCAGCAAGACGTGCATCTTCAAGCGTCTTCCCAAGGCGCTCAGAACGATACCCTTCAGCCTGCATCAAGGCATTGGCCATCGCAAGGTGGAGACGTGTCACCCGTTCGGCGCCGCCCGGTGCGTCGCCAAGTCTCCTGCTGCAGTCAATAGCACTGGCAAAGTGCGACACGGCTTCGCGGGTGGCCGCTCTGGCCAGGGCGGCCCCTCCCGCCTTTTGCCAGTGATCGACCGCGCTCGCCCAATCCCCCGCTTCCTGAAGGTGGTGCGCGAGGAGTTCGGGTTGCGCCTCACTGATCTCGGGCCACTTTTCCTCCAACACATCTGCGACACGCTTATGCAGCTCCTGGCGCTTAGCGCGCAGCAGCGTGCCATACGCTGCGTCCTGAACGAGCGCATGCTTGAAGAGGTAGGTGGCCAGTGGCCGGGACCCTCGGCAGAACACCAGACCGGCGCCGACGAGTTGATCCAGTGCGCCATTTAGATCAGCGGCATTTCGCTGTGCGACCGCTGCCAACAATTCGTAGGAGAACTCCCGACCGAGAACCGCGCCTACCTGTGCGACCTCCTTAACGGTTGAACCGAGGCGATCGAGCCGCGCCATCAACGAGGCATGCAGCGTGGCGGGGACGTTCAAGGCCGCCGCGCCGGCCCGCGAAAGCACAGCGCTGGCGTTGCCGCTCTCCAACACGGCCTTGGTTAGCTCCTCGACGAACAGTGGCACCCCATCCGTGCGTTTAATGATCTCGGTGACAACATCGCTCGGCAGCTCTCCGTTGCCGACGACCCGTTGGACCAGCGCGGCGCCGTCGCGACGGTCCAGCCGGCTGAGGGCAAGCAGTCTCACATGTGCCTGCCCGGTCCATGGCGCTTGAAATTCCGGGCGAAAGGTGACGACCAGCAGCACCGGCAGGCGCGACATGCGCTCGATGAGAAGGTCGAGCAGCTCGCGTGAGCTAGGGTCGATCCAGTGCACGTCCTCGTAAAGCATCAGCACCGGGCCTTGCCGCGTCAGGTATTCGAGCTGGCCGAGCAGCGCCTCAAACGTTTTCTCTTTCTTACGCTGGGGCGTCACTTGGGGAAGTGGGAAGCGACCTTCGGTCGGCAACGACAGCAGCTCGGCCAGCAGCGCCACGTCCTCCGGCGAGGTCGGGGCAAGCAGGGCCGCAAGCTTATCCAGCTTCCTCTCAGGCGGGTCGTTGCGCTCCAACCCGGCGGCACGTTCTAGCTGCGCAATGGTCGGGTGGAGCGCGCTGTCTTGATGGTGCGGCGAACAGAAATAGCGCAAGCGGATGTGTGGCTCATTCTGGATCCGCTCCTGCAAGGTGACGGTGAGGCGCGACTTTCCGATGCCGGGCTCGCCTGAGAGCAGCACCACACGACCTTCACCACTTTTCGCGCGATGCCAGTGGCGCTGCAGCAGGTCGACCTCCTCCTCGCGCCCGACCAGCGGCGTGGGCGTCGTCCCATGCAGCGCCTCGAACCGGCTTTCGACAGCGCTCTCGCGAAACACCTGATAGGGATGGATCGGCTCCGGAAAGCCTTTCACCTCGACGGCGCCAAGATCGCGATATTCGAAAAGATCGCCGACCAGTTGCCGCGTTTGCGGCCCGATCACGACCGTGCCGGGTTCGGCAAGAGCTTGTAGGCGGGCGGCGAGGTTCGGGGTCTCGCCCACGACGCCGCGCTCTTGACCTTCGCCAGCGGTGATCAGATCGCCTACGATAACCTGTCCGGTGCCGATGCCGATACGAACCCGCAATGGCTCGGGCTCTGGCAGTCGCCTAACGGCATTAACGAGAGCAAGGCCCGCGCGCACCGCCTGCTCGGCGGCGTTCTCGTGCGCCTGCGGGTAGCCGAAATACACCAAAACTCCGTCGCCCATATACTTGGCGACAAAGCCGCCGAAGTTGGTGACCGTATCGGCGACACAGCGGTGATACGCTCCGATGGTCTCACGCAGGTCTTCGGGATCCAGACGCGTCGCCAGCGCCGTCGAGCCGACGAGGTCCACGAACATTACGGTCAGCTGTCGACGCTCCGCGCTTGGCTCTCGGGTGCGGCTCTGAGCCGCGATGTCATCGGTGCTCGCGTCGGGATGGCTTGACGATGGCCCCAGCCCCACTACCGCGTTGCGGAATCGTTTGCGATGACCGAGGAGCATACCGAGCTTCTCGAGGTCGGCATCGGTCAGCTCCGGCAGGACTTCCGCGTCGATCGCGTTGTCGCGAAATGCCTGCTCGTATTGCTGGAGGCCGAGGCCCCGCAACCAAGTGGCAACGTCCACACAGATCTCCCAAGGCTGAATTTGGGTCCCTCAGCCGCAACATTAACTCAGATGCCAGGGAAATGCTGTAGGCTCGGCGACGGTGACAGCAAAAGTCGAAACGCTCCTAGTGATCAAGCCTCCGCACCGGTGAAGGTTTTCCCATGCGGGGCTCGGCGCGAGGGTGCGTTCGGGGCCGGCCTTGGCCCGCGTCGGAAAACCTTCACCGATGCTGCCGGACCGCAATGCGCCTCATGTCAGACGCTAGAGTCACCTTCTTCGTTGCCTGTAAGCAGACATTCGATCGACTGAGGCGATAGTTGACTTTTCCATACGTCCATTTGGACAACCGCTATCGCGCGTGGTCGCCTTAGATCGAATGGTGGCGAAACAGCCACGTGTAACTTGCACCCAGCTAGGCCTTGCGAGCGAAGCCGGAAAGCGCAGGGCAAGCACTTGGCGGTTACGCGAGATCAGCACCAACACCGCGATGGCCGCCAGGTAGGGCAGGGCCCGATAGCTGCTCCGAGGGGGCCTGAAGGCCCGCGCCTGTCCCTGCAGGATCGTCAAGCCGCCGAGCAGGACGCGC
>NZ_JAMYNR010000065.1:0-8490 GCF_040319155.1 Mesorhizobium sp. M0954
AGCACTGCAACGCTTCGTTTCGATCTTCTCGGCTCTGCGCAATCTCTTCGTCCCGCCCCCCTCAAACGCTCAGCTCTCGCTACACATACTCACCGCCTGCAGGTCATGGCGGAATGGAAAGCCGTGGCCGGCTGACATCAGCGGCCGCAGCTCTCAACGCGTTTATGTGCAGACAACGTGACATCGCCCCATGCGCCGCTATTAAACGGGGAACGTGGTGTCGAGATCAATAGGATATATTGGCCGCCGGACTCTTTGGTAGTTGTAGAAATCAAGGTTGCAAGTTGCGCTGCCAGGGGGATCGGTAGCGACAATTGCCTTGGCCCTGGGTTGGAAAAATGCTCTAAAATGGTTGAGCCCCTTCAGACAAACAATATCATATTGAGCAACGTCTGCCCCAGTAATTAAGAACGGCCGGTCGTCCACAGTCCCCCCTCCAGGAAACTCTGTAACGATAATTTCTACATTACCGACGCGCAAACGAGCAGTTTTGCCGTAACACACCGGCAGCCCTTCCATCATGGGAGACACGTAGGTGGCATTTCCGTCTGATAGTGCGCACACTCGGGCGTTGTGCAATTCAATAGTGTCACCGGAAATTTTGTCGATTTTACCGCCTAGCAAACCAGAAACCACTCCCCCAACACCGGCTTTGTGAGCAAGGAGGGCAACTTCAGGGTCGGAAATGAATCCGAAAATTGTCCTGGCGAGATTTCGGCTCAGAATCTCGCGCAGAAGATGGGTTCCATTGCCAGGCGCCCCGCTACCAGGATTATCAGAAACTTCCACAATCACAACATAGCCTGTTCCGGGTTTTTTCAGCGCGTCTAGAGCACAATCCACAGCCACATCCGGCATAGGGCACTCGCCTTTCAGCTGGTCCCTCTTTCCCCAGATGTGCCTGGCGATTTCTTCGGCGGCCTCCTTTGCCCCTTTTTCAGCTACAACCACCACAGAAGCTCCCACGCAAGGCACATCGGTAAAGTTGTACCCGTGGAAAAAAGCTGCGTCTATCAGGTCGTGTTTAGCGGCATAGTCAGCTACGTAGTCTGTGAAAGATTTCATGGGTTCATTGAAGGTGTTGCCAATTAGCGAATCGACCATCAAAGGAAGTTGAACAAGAGCTGTTTGGGGAGCTACTTCGCGGCGCAACACGCGAACTAGGGTCTTCATGGCCAAATAGCCAGCATCCGCCTGATCGATGTGGGGATATTGTTTACAGCCAAAAAGGCCATTCGACAGTTCAACCATCTCCGGCGTTATATTCCCATGAAGGTCAAGGGAAACCGTTATGGGCATGTCCGGGCCAACCACCTGCCGCACTTTTTCCAAAGTATATGCCTCTAAATCGTCCGTATTCTCTGCACAGCCGGCTCCGTGAAGCGCCAAACAAATTCCCGTGTATTCCCCCTTTCGTTCTTTGGCGACTTTGACAAGTTCCCCTACTGCATGTTCAACGGCCTCCTTAGTAAGCTTCGGACCGGCATTCAACGGCAGTGCAATAGCAGGTATTAATTCGACGCCATATTCTTCTGCGGCTTTGATCATTCCGCCCGGATAATCTGGCGTGTTCCGGTACACAGCAAAAATCTCATCCCCCTCCAACCATCCATTGGGAGCCCAACGTTTAAAATCCCCGATATCGGAGGCAAAGGTACTACTTTCATGACCGACCATACCGAATAATATTTTCATACTGTCTGACCTCCGAATTATGAGACGTTTTCCTGGTCGTTCGCTGGAACGATCAACCGGTGATGTAGCGGCCGCCGTTGATGTGGACGGTTTCGCCAGTGATAAAACTGGCCCAATCCGAACAAAGATACGCCACGGTTTGTGCCACTTCCTGTGGCCGGCCCATGCGCCGCAGCGGGGTCGACGCGATAAGTTGCGGCCCCTGCTTTTCGAGCAGGGTCTTGACCATGGGCGTATCGATGAGGCCGGGGGATACGGCGTTCGCCCTAACATCGGGGGCAAGTTCCAGAGCCAGTGTGCGGGTAAAGGTTAGCACGCCCCCTTTAGAGGTCGCATAGCTCGAATGGTTGTAGCTTCCGCAATGACCGGCTACTGAGGCCACATTTACTACTGCCCCCCC
The DNA here is from genome assembly GCF_040319155.1 of Mesorhizobium sp. M0954. Taxonomy (NCBI): domain Bacteria; kingdom Pseudomonadati; phylum Pseudomonadota; class Alphaproteobacteria; order Hyphomicrobiales; family Phyllobacteriaceae; genus Mesorhizobium; species Mesorhizobium sp. M0954. The sequence continues at coordinate 2,096 of NZ_JAMYNR010000065.1, forward strand.
TTTGGTGAGCAACGGAATTGCCGCGCGGCAGGTAAAAAACACACCATCGAGGTTTATCGCAGTGCTAAGGTTCCATTCTTCGTCGGTCATATCGTGGATCATCTGGTCACGGTAGAGACCTGCGCTGGTCACAAGAAAATCAAGCTTACCGAAACGCTCTTTAATCGCTGCGGCCACCGCATTCGCATCCGCAGACGTGCTGGCGTCCTGCCTGAGGGCAATCGCTCTCTCGCCCGTCGCGTCAAGTTCAGTCGCAAATCGCTTAACGCCAGCTTCGTCGAGGTCTGTCAGGACGCAGGAGGCGCCCAAGTCGTAGAAGATGCGCGCGATCTCCCGGGAAATCACGCCATTTGCTCCTGTCAGCCACAAAAGTCGTCCGCTAAAATCGTGCATGACAGTTCTACGTGCCATTTTCAATATCCTGCGATATGTGAATTCGCCACACCCTATATTCGAGAACATCAGGGTCACGGCCCCCCCATGATCTCCACAGTGACGCCATCCCAGGTTTGGATATACATCAAGCGCTTGCCTTTATTCGGTCCTGTGTCGACCGTCCCGACTTCTCCGAGAGGCAGGGCACCATACTGTTCAGCTCTTTTCTGCACTTTCTCGAGATCAGGAACATTCAAGGCAAGATGTGCGAAACTAGCGTCACATGGGCGCGTATGTATTCGCTGGCTCCGTAACTTGCCGACATATTCGATGAACTCGATAACGAAGCCGGGTCCCTTCATGAAGGCAACCATGATATCGGCGTCGCGCAAGCCTGTAACGGCCCGTATCATCGCCTTGTCGCGGGGGCCTTTCGAAAGCGTTTCAAAGCTGAACACCTGCTCGAAGAACGAGACCGTCCTGTCGAGGTCCTCTACGGTGAAGCTGAAGTGGTTAAGGCGTATCGCGTCGACATCGTTCATTGACGTGTCCTCTCTGCCGATTATTGCGTAAATTCCGACGTAGCCGTTACTTGGGTAACAAGTGTTCGGGCACCGACGTATTCCGATAAAGATCCTCAACGGTTTCCCGCCGTTTGATCATATGGACCGCGCCATTGCTGATCATCACCGTGGCAGGTCGAGGAACGCTGTTAAACTGCGTCGATGCCGAATCGGCGTACATTCCGGCATCCAGGATTGCGACGGGTTCGCCCATGGCCAATTTGGGAACCGGCCAGTTGTCCGCCATACGCGAGTCGATACAGGTCGATCCGACTATTTGGCTCACCTCGGCGTAAGGCCTGTCCATCCCACTCGCGGGTAGGAAGTGGTAGGCGCTACCAGAAGTATCAATGCGCGGTAGATTGTTGGTACTGAAGTCGACGTTGACCCACACTTCTCCGCAGTCACGCTTTATCTGGCCCACCCTCCCTAGTAGCATCACCGCGTTTCCGACAATGAACCTTCCTGGTTCCAGGCGCAGTTCCGGTACCGGCATCCGGCGGATGTTGAAGGTGTCGAGAAGGGAAGCAACAGCAGCTTCCGCGAAGTTTTCGACAGAAGAAGTGTTCAGGAGGTGCTTTCGAGATTCCGGATCTCGATCTCGCGGCCAGCCCCCGCCAATATCGATGAGCTCCGGAACATAGCCTGTCGTGTCACGGATCCGAATTACAGCCTCAGCGAAGGCGCGAGTACAAGTGGCAAAAAGCCCCGGGTTCTGCGTGAACCGGGGTGTGTGCAGACTGAAACCACGCATCCGAAGGTTCCGGCATTTTAGGATCTCCGGGACCAGTTCGACCGCGGCGTCGACTGAAAACCCCCATTTTTCCCGCAGCAGGAACGTCCGAACGTCGCGTGCCAAGCCGAGATAGTCGCTCGAGGAACTAACCAGACTATCCGGAGAGCACTTGATGCGGAGGGCGACGGAACCGACTTTTCCGAGGTCTGCACAGATAGTGTCTAGCATTCCGATCTCGCCGACGGCATCGATGTTTACGTTAACGCCTTTCTCAATGGCAGCGCGCAGCTCAGCTTCCGTCTTGTTGCTGCCGTTCATAGCAATCCGATCGGGATCGGCACCTCCCATGAATGTGGAGTGAAGTTCACCGAGACCGAAGCAGTCGCCTCCACCCCCCTCCTGATGGATGACTGCCCGGATTGCCGGATTGTTGTTCGATTTGATGGCGAACATAACCACGACCTTATTCGGCCAAAGCCTTTCAAAGCCACCTTTGATCCGGCGGAAGTTTTCGCGCAGCGTTTGCTCGCTTACCACATACAGAGGCGAGCCGAATTCTGAGAGTAGATCCTCGGCCTTGTAGCCGTCGAAGATCAGATCGCCGTCCGGCGATACCTCGATCGGATCAGTGCGCGTGAGCACTTTGGTCAAATGCTCGCGGGGCTTAGACCCCAGAAATTCTCTTTCTGCGGGGATTTCAGTCATTGTCAGGCCTTTTGGAATTCGCGCTCTACGGCTGCCACAGTTATTCTTTTGTACGAGCGAAGGTGCTCCCAAGCTGCAGGCGCGACAATTGCTTTGTTGAGCAGGATGTGTTCACTTAAAGTCACCAATAGTCGAGGTGCAAAGCTCTGCGCCGTTTAGAAAGAGTGATTACAAACATGAGTCATCAGCTACCACCTCTGATTGCGCTTCGCGCTTTTGAGGCTGTTGCACGGACGGGCAGCGTCCGCGCGGCTGGAAATGAGCTCTCGGTTAGTCATACGGCGGTCTCGCGCCACATCCAAAACCTCCAGGACCGTGTCGGGGTGGCGTTCTTCGAGCGTGAAGGCAGGGGCTTGACGCTCACGGGGGCAGGGAAACGTTATTATCAGAAGATATCCCGTGCGTTTGAAGCGATCACACTTGCCACGTCCGAGCTAAAGCCCGATCTGCCTACCCAGCTGGATATTTGGTGTACGCCGGGTATCGCGTCGATCGTGCTGCTTCCTCGGCTGCCTGATCTCGAGAGTTACCTGCCAGGGTGTGATGTCGCTCTTCGGCCCACACGAGGGCGCCCCAATCTGGAGGCGCACGAGGCTGACGCGGAAATCGTGTTCTTGTTCGACGGCGAGGAGCGTCAGGGATGCCATGTGGAGGTGCTTAATCGTCCCCGCATGTTTCCCGTCGCGAGCCCGACCTTCCTTGACCGTCGCGGGCCAGTGTCATCCGTTGATGAGCTTCTAAGAATGCCGCTTATACACGAAGAGTCAACTGGCCAGTGGGAAAGGTGGCTAAACCATCTTGGACGTACAGAACCGCTGTCGTTACACGGCCCCAAGTTGTGGAACGGTCAGCAAACGATCGAGTCAGCGCGGCTTGGACAGGGCGTTGCGATGACAGGAGACCTTCTTGTCGACCGGCATATTGAGACAGGTGAACTCGTCGAGCTTTTGTCAACGAATGTCCACTTCGGTTCATACTGCCTTGTGACAACCAAATCGCGATCTGTGACAGCTCCAATACTGGCCTTGCGGCGCTGGCTAACTGACGTCCTGGCGTGATGTGCAAGACCCCTGCAGATACCGACGGGAATAGCGGGTGTCTGGCCTGCGCGTCTGGCGACGGTCGCCCAGATAGGAGACAGAAACACCTCCCCGAGCGGAGCGACGCCCTGGCGAGGCATGGATGGCTGCGCCGTAACCGAGCCGCCGCTCTTGATCCATTAGAGAACAATATCGGCCGTCAGCCCGATCTTCTTAAAGACCGGAAACGTGCCGGGAACCGGTGCACTTCGATTTTCCTTCCCACGTTCCGCTTTGTCGATGAAGCCCGACGCGGGAATCTCCTATTCTGCGACGCTCCTTGCCTTCAGATGCGTTCAAGCTTGACGTCTGTCAGGTCGGTCGAGCAAAACGTCCGTTTCAGCGGTTTTCGAGATATCCGCCCGCAGACTTGGCCGCCTCAGGTATTGTCCTTATTTCGGAACACTCGGCAGCTGAACTGACGAACGAGCGACGATGACGTGCTGCAGGCATCAATGAGGTAGGGCTCAAGCTCGGCCGCCGCGAGGCCAGCCGGATATTACGAATACCGACGCGCACGGGACCGCGGTCGACAGACTGGTCTCCTCGTCCGGCATGGTTCACTTCGATACCCGGAGGACCCGGTGCCCGATCTAAACGTGACGGCCAGCTAGCATTGCGAACCTCCACCCGATGAACGTCTAGGCGATCGCGCTTCAAAGCCCGATAAGCGCATTGTTGAATACTTCATGTCACCCCTTCTATGATTTCGCGTCCTTCGACATATATGCCGCATGCCGTTTGCTCAATTGGGCACTTTGAGGCAACAAATCGTGCTGAACAAAGCACTTGTCGCGGTCGAAGGTTCAATTGATATTCGACGACGCTTAACGGAATCTGGGCTACCCGTCAGCATCTCCATAAATCAAGAGGCACAACATTCCTGCCGCACGTGCCGACACGGAGCCAGGGAGGGCAAGCGCCTCAGGTAAATCCAAACGTGGGACGACGTGATGTGGAGGTCAGGGGCAAGGAAGCCATGGTTTGCGCTTCGGATCATTTGGCGCGCCAAACGGGAGAAAGAACTCAACGTCCCGATCCGCAGAAGCTGCGGCTCGAAAGGTTTGTTAGGCACTTCGCCTGCATCGACCAGCAGGCTACAGCTAAATACGCTCAACTCGTTCTCTTATGTCCCACGAACCAAATAAACTTGCGAAGGTTACTCCTTGTGACGCTCCCCTGGATCGCAAATCTGCCACTTGGTCACCCTTCACGGTAACAAGGCGCGTTGAAACCTGCTCGACCACAGATGAAGCGGTTTCTATACGATTGTGCAAATACGATTGTCATAATCGATTGGTCCTGGAACGATGCGAAAGCTTATTAGCCGGCGCGAAACCGCTGCGTCATGTCTCGTCATCACAGGGCACCATGGTGAAATGTCCTGCCTGAATCACAAATGCCGTTAACAATAGGATCAACATACACATTTTGAGGCGCAACATGGCTAAAATACCGATTATCAAGGGCCTGGAAGGGCGAACGATTGTGATCACAGGGGCGGCTTCCGGAATTGGCGGAGCCACCGCGGAACTTTTCATCGACGAAGGTGCAAGGGTCATTTTGCTAGATCTGAATGCAGCCGGTGTGGAGGCAGCGCTTGGTAGCGGCGAGGGTCTCGCCCGAAAGGCGGATATCACGAACTATGATGAAGTTGTCCGTATCATAGACGAGGCCGCGTCCTTTACCGGAGGTGTTGACGGGGTAGTAAATGCTGCGGGCATTCTGCTCTTTGGTCCTACTTTAGACATGACAATCGAGACGTGGAACAAGGTTATCGACGTCAACCTTTCGGGAAGCTTTCACGTCATCAAGGCTTGCCTTCCCTGGCTCAAGCAAAAAGAAGGAGCGACAATCGTCAACATCGCCTCTGGCGACGGATTGTTGCCAAGTTCGCCCGGTCTTGCGGCCTATGCCGCCTCCAAAGGAGGCGTTGTCGCACTCACCAAAGCGCTGGCGGCGGACCTCGCCCCCTCTATCCGCGTAAACTGCGTTTGTCCAGGACCGGTCGATACGCCGATGGTAAATGGCCTTCGCGCGGAGGTTGGCAATTATGCCCTGAAACGTATTGCGGATCCGGTTGAAATAGCGCGTGCAATCCTATTTCTCACCGCGTCTCAGTCGTCATTTGTGACGGGCGCTACACTTGCAGTAGATGGCGGACGAACATTCCATTGACCGGCTAAAGAGCGCCTGCATCGTCAGCCAATCGTTCGAATGGAATGCGGACCGTGGACTTGGGGTAATGATCATTCCCCTGTTTGCATTGTCAAGTCGCGGCGGAGTTATCAACTTAACTCGCGTTCAGGGATTTGCGGCATAGACCCGATGGCATGAACACCGCGACCGTCAGCTACAAGCGCCATCGTTTCCCGCCGCAGATCATCGCCCATGCAGTCTGACTCTACTGCAGGTCCCCTTGAGCCTGCGTCTGGTCGAGGAAATGCTGCTGGACGCGGGGTCGTGGTTTCGTATGAGACAATCCGCCGGTGGGGCATCAAGTTCGGTCCGCATTACGCTCGCCGCTTGCGCCGGAAGCAGCACAGCCGAAACGATGTCTGGCATCTGGACGAGGTCGTCATCACCATCGCCGGCAGGAAACATTGGTTGTGGCGCGCCATCGACAAGCTGCGCTCCTTCCTATGGAGCAGCCAGGCGACAGGTGATGTCGGACGTCGAGCATCGGTCGCACAATGGATTGAACGTGAGCGCAATGAACGGACCACGCCAACAAGCATTGACATGAGCCTGTGCTTGGCATCTGCGCTTAATGCTTCTGCTTTGCGCGCTTTGGCATGAGTAGCTACGGATCTTGACGAGCGCCTCGCCGACGGTGTCAAGCGAAGTGAGGATTTGACCCCCAGGGCGAACTGAAGATTTGACCCCCTCATTGTTTTGCGGTTTCGTTGGTGCTGAGCGTCGTTCCGGCCTTCTGCA
>NZ_JAMYNR010000066.1:0-7295 GCF_040319155.1 Mesorhizobium sp. M0954
GCGCTCGTGTCCTCGAATGGCATCCCGAACCTCCCGGCGCAAAGCGCGCCAAACTGTTCGCGATGTCCTCGCACACCTGTTCGCGATGTCTCCGGTCCAAACACCCCCTTGAGGGGGAGATGGCCGGCAGGCCAGAGGGGGGGTGCTGTCCCTCCAGCGTTTGAAGGATTTTGTACCTGAAGCGCACGCGCTCCAGCTGGACTCATCCCATCCGTCCGCGCGCCTTGACCGGGAGCGTTTCCAGTACCTTGTCGCCTTCGATCAGATGCACCTCGTCGAACAGGTTGGTGACGACGCAGCAATGGTCGGGCACGACGCGCACGCGCTCGCCGATGCGAAGCTCGGCGCCGCCTGACAGCGTGACGTTGCCGTGCTCTTCGCTGAGGCTGGTCACCCTTGCGCCTGAAATGCCCAGCAGCTCGCCGAAATCGGCGAGCCCCAGCGTATCGCTGGACAGGGCCTTGCTGCCGGCGTCGAGGATGGCGCGTGTCGGCGTTGGGTGGCTGACCACCGTCGACAGCACCGTCAGCGCGCAATCGTCGAGGCTGCCGACGCCCTTGGCGACCTGGTAGCGGTCGAGATAGATGTAGGTGCCGGGCCGGTATTCGGTAACGACGGAAGCCTCGCCGGAACGCCACATATCGGGTGTGCCGCCGCTGGAGATGCGCTCGCAAGCAAGGCCGGCTGCGGCAAGTGCTTGTTGCGCATCGGCGAGCCACGCCTCGGTCTCGGCGGCGCGACCGGCCCCCGGGTAGGTCATCAAGCCGCCGAAGACGAGCCCCCGGACCTTGTTGATCTCGCTCGCCAGCGCGACTGCCTCGCCGGCCGACTGCACACCGCAGCGGCCCATGCCGGTGTCGCATTCGACCAGCACCGGCAGGCGGTGGCCGGGATCGGTAATGGTGGCGGCAAGCCCCATCAGCGTGTCCATGCTGTCCGTTGTCACCGACAGGGTTACGCGGCCGTGCAGCGCCTTGAGGCGCTCCAGCTTGGCCCGCCCGACGATATTGTAGGGCAGAAAGATGTCGGTCAGTCCGGCGTCGGCCATGACCTCGGCCTCGCCGATCTTCTGGCAGGTGATGCCGACGGCGCCGGCCGCGATCTGCTTCTTTGCCCAGTAGGGCAGTTTGTGGGTCTTGATGTGCGGCCGGAGCTTCAGCCCATGGCTGTCGGCATGGGCCTGCGCCCGCGCGATATTGGCTTCGGCGCGGCCGGCATCGATCAGGATCGCCGGCGTATCGAGGTCGTCTATGCTGCGCATGGTCTCACCATCGGAAAATTGGTTGACCTTATGGCCCTGATCGGACCGCATGTCATGGGGCCAGCGACAGCAGTTTGCATCGACACCGGATGGACGTTCGGCTATTGCGGTTTGAGCAATTCCAGGAAAAGTGTGAAACGGTTTTCCGTCCGGAGTTGCGTCCAAAAAAAAGATAGAGCGGTTCGGCGTTCCGTGAAACGATGAACCGTTCTAGCGCTCGCAAAGCGACGGGAAGGAACCACGATCATGAAACGCTCCGCCATCAACGATATCATCCGCGACGCCGACGCCTTCATCCGCTCGTTCGGCTACATCATGCCGCCCTTCGCCTACTGGTCGCCGGAAGAGATGAAGGCGCGTCGGCAGGATTCGTCGGCAATCTTCTCGTCGCGGCTTGGCTGGGACATCACCGACTACGGCCAGGAGAAATTCGACGAGCTCGGCCTGTTCCTGTTCACCGTTCGCAACGGCCGCTACGAGGACATGAAGAAGGGCATGGGCATGCTTTATGCCGAAAAGATCATGATCTCGCGCAAGGATCAGCTGTCGCCGATGCACCGCCACAACATCAAGGCGGAGGACATCATCAACCGTGGCGGCGGCAAACTGGTGCTGGAGCTGTTCATGCATGATCGCGATGGCGGCATCGATCCGAAGGCCGAAGTATCGGTGCCTGTTGACGGAACCATCCACAGGCTGCCCGCGGGTGGGCTGCTGAAACTCGACCCAGGCCAGAGCGTGACGCTGCTGCCGGGCGTCTGGCACGCCTTCTGGGCGGAGGGCAAGGACGTGCTGATCGGCGAGGTTTCGACCGTCAACGACGATCTCACCGACAATGTCTTTCGCGAACCAATCGGCCGCTTCGCGGACATCGACGAGGACACAGCACCGCTGCATCTGCTGGTGTCCGATTATGAGAAGTGGGTGGGGTAAGAAGCGACGGGCGGTCTGGCCGGTTGGCAAAGTTTGCGCTATCTTTGGTCAGTGGACCCTCCGCCTAATCAACGTGGGAACGTCGCCTGGTCGAAAAAACATTGAGGACTCGCCTGTTACGGCGAGTGCAGTTCTCAATTCGTCGGACAAAACTATATGATTTAACTGCTGCTCATCTCTAGCCAGATGAATAGTGCCTAAGCAGTGCTCAAAGTGTACGTAAAAATTACAAGAAATTATATGTAAGACGTTACCTCCTTCCACCGCGCTGGCAACATCAGATCGTTCTGGATCTATGCAGCGAACCCGGCTGAGTGGCAGAACCCAAGAAAACTTGTTAGTCGTTCCGTCGCGGGTCACTAAGGTTATTGGATAAAATTGAACAAACTCTTGGGGCACGAATTTCAAAATTATTTCCTGCCACGTATCATCAACAGCCGGAGGGTTGCCAGTTGGTGGGCAGTGAAGGCTTTCAAAATTGATTAAATTGGATCTGGCACGAAGCACCGGCCGACCACGAGATTCCTCGATTGGTACGGAGGTCATCGCATCAACGGGGGTTACTGGAGAACCGTAGTCAAAAGTCGCCGGCTGAAACGACGTATCCAATCGATCGTACCAAACCCAAGCCATCGTAGTTCTCCAATAGAAGGGCTGCGAAAGCGAACCTACCGCTGATGCTTATCGGCCCTGCGGTTGCCCAGCAGCAGCTTGCGCTCGAGATGCGCCCGTAGCTCGCCGTAGTAAGCCGTCAGGAACGCGCGTGCGTCATGGGCTTGGGGTGCCGCGCCGATCTTGCGTCCGATCGTTTCGGCCACCGTCCGCAGGGCGAAATAGTCGTCGCGGCGCAGCACCTCTTCCAGCTTGTGGAGTTCGGCAATCCCGTAGGCATCGAGCTGGGCGTGGCTGAACCGGAAGGCGCCGGCCGCCGGATCCTGCCGTGCCGACAGGTCTTCAAGCAAGGCGCGCTTCGGCGCCTCTACCACCCAGGTCCCCGCCAACAGATCACCGATCCGCATGCGGTCGCGATTGAACAGCGGGAACAAGGCAAACAGCAGCGTCCACACCAGTCCGAACACCGTCGTCAACGTGTCGGCGAGGTCGGTCCCGCTGCGTCCAACGATGATCGAGAGCGGCAGGAACACCTCGATCTCGCGCATCAGGTTGCGGGCGATGACCTGGTCGATCGACAGGCCGTCTCCGCTGCGCGACGCGACCCGGATGCCGACGATCCGCTTGCCGGGCGTAGCCGCGCGCCGGCCCGCTTCGAAGACGATGAAGTAGGCGTTGCGCAGAAAGAAGATCAGGATGATCCAGACGACGAAGAGCGGCTGAAATCCCTCGCTGCCAAGGCCTCCCACCCCGAACAGCGCGACGATCGTGATCACGATTGCAGCCACGGCGATGAACACGATGTCGAGCAGGAAGGCGGAGGCCCGCGTGCCGGCGTCGGCCAACTTTATCCGGAGATCGACGCCTTCGGGCGTGATCAGCGGCCGAATAGCCGCAAAGGCGGCGCGTTTAACGATCGCCATGCCGCACCGCCCGGAACAGGTAGAAATAACCGATCCACAGCACCAGCATGCCACCGCCGATGCCGTAGCGCGTGACGTCGCTGGTGATGGTCTGCCTGCCAATGCCCTCGAGCAGCCCGGCAAACAGCAGCATGACCGAGACCCCGACCATGGCGTTCGCGGCGATGCGTCCGGCGCGAGCCGCTGCCGCCATGCGTGTCAATTCGCCGGGAAAGGCGATGCTGGTGCCGATGCGCATGCCCGCCGCGCCGGCCAAAGAGATTGCGAACAATTCGGTGGTGCCGTGGATGGCCAGCCAGCCGCCGAGCTCCATGCCAAGCCCCTTGGACCAATAGACTTGGAACAACGCCCCGATCATGCAGCCGTTGTACAGCATCAGCAGCACCGTCGGCACCGCGAAGGCGAAGCCAAGGGCGAAGGCCAGGATTGCGACCTGGACGTTGTGCGTGAACAGATAGGCGGCAAAGCCTGAGAGAAAGCCATTGTCGCCATCATAAAGCATGCCGCGCAGCAGTTCGGCCGAGGTGTCGGGGCCGCGGCCTCCTGCCAGGCCGGGCGGGATGATCGCGTCGAACCAGCTCTTGTCGGATGCCACCAGCCAGGCGCCTGCACCAATCCCGATCACCATCAGCGCGACCGACGCCAATGTCTCGCGCCACAGGTCGCGAATGGCTTCGGGCCAGTCATGCAGGAAGAAATCGGCGAGGCGCTGCCGCAGCCCGCGGCGCGCGCCGTAGAGATAGAAATAACCGCGCAGCGACAGCGCTTCGAGATAGCCGACCAGCGCATTGTCGAGCGATGTCGCGCGCGCCACCGACAGGGAAGACAGCGCCGATCGATAGAGCAGCGGCAGCGACAGCAGCTCCTCTTCGGAAAGCGTCCGCGGCGCACGCTTCTCGACACGCGCCAGCAGCGCCTCGAATGCCTTCCAGTCGGCCTCGCGCTCGCGGCGGAAGCTGGCCAGCGACTGGCGTACCGCGTCGCCGCGCACCGCATTGCCGCGTACCGGCGCCGTCACAGCAAATCCTCCTGCTTGAACTGCAGATAGCGCTCGACCAGCGCCGGGCCGAGCCGGTTGTGGTCGGCTTCGATCACATGCGCCCCGAGCAGGCGCAGCCGGCCGATGACGACCTGCCTTTCGCGCAAGAGCCCTCCGGCAACGACCGCGCGGGCAACATCCTCGCCGGAGCGTGGCGGCAGGTCGGCCAGGCCCTCCAGTTCGGTGTCCTTCATCATCATGAACAGCACGAGATGCCGTTCGGTGAGCCGGCCCACGGTGCGCAGCATCAATTCCGCGCTGATCGGATCGACGAAATCGGTGAAGATGATGACCAGCGAGCGGCGGTCGAGCCGCGCCGCCAGCGTCGTCAATGCCAGCGTGAAATTGGTCTCCTCGCTGGAGTAGTCGATCTCGGCGGCCCGTTTCTGGATCATCGCAAAGCTGGCGGGGCCGCGCACCGCGCCGCTCGAAACGCGCGGCCTTGCATCGAAGCCGAACAGGCTGACCATGTCACCGCCCTTCAGCGCGATGAATGCCGACAGCAGGGCGGCCGTCACCGCCCGGTCCACCTTCGGCACCCCGTCGACCGGTTCGCACATCAGGCGTCCGCTGTCGATGGCCAGCACGATGTTGTTGTTCTCCTCGATGCGGAACTCGCGCGCCAACAGCTTGCCGTGGCGGGCGCTGCGCTTCCAGTCGATCATCCGCCGGCCCATGCCCGGCTGGTAGTCCTTGAGCGCGTCGAACTCGCGGCCTTGACCGGCGCGGCGCTGCGCATGGCCTTCGGCAAGCGCCGCATGTTGCAGCAGCGTGATCGCCTCGCCGCGGGCGCTGCTGACGTCGGGCAGCACCGCAACCTTGCTTTCCACCGGCAGCACGACCTGGTTCCAGACCAGCCCGAACGGCCCGCGCCAGCGCACCCAGAGACGGTCGAAGCTGGCGACGCCGCGCCGCAGCGCCTGGAAGCGGAGGTTGAGCGAGCCGCCTCCGGCGGTTGGCAGCAAGGCGCCGCCGCTGCCGTCCACCGGCGCCAGACGCGCTTCGTGGCCGACGCGGGCCTCCGCGGCGCGCGGCCCCGAGTGACGGGCGGCGACGTGCACGCTGAACTCGCCGCCGACACCGACCTGCTGCGGCGCATCGATGCTGGCATTCAGCGATGCCCGTCCGCGTCCGGCCGCGGCATCCACCGCCAGGAAGGCAAGCAGCAGGCAACTCCACAGCAATCCCAGATACCAGAACGACGGCAGCGCCAGCGCGACCAGGAAGGCCGGCACCGCGCCGGCCGCAGCTGCCCATACCGCTCGGCCGCTGGGATAGATCAACGTGGTGCTTCCGTCTGGTCGACCAGGTCGGAGACGATCTGCTCGACCAGCCGGCCATCGATCTGTGCGGCAGGCGAAAGGATGACGCGATGACGCAGCGCCGGCACCGCCAGCGCCTTGACGTCGTCGGGGATCACATAGGCGCGTCCGTCCAGCGCCGCCCGCGCACGCGCCGCCCGCGCCAGCATGGCGCCGGCGCGCGGACTGGCCCCGACCTCCAGATCGGCATTTTCGCGCGTAGCCCGAACCAGCGCCGCTATGTAGCCGACGACATCGTCGACAAGGGTGACGGAGCCGACGACTTCAAGGGCCTCCTGCAGCGTCTCGCGGTCCGTCTGCGCTTCGATGCCATATTGCGCGATGTCGTGCGAGGCGGAGCCGCCGCCGTGATGGACGATGATGGCTCGTTCTTCCTCGGGGCCGGGATAGCTGACGCGGTGCTTGAACAGGAAGCGGTCGAGCTGCGCCTCCGGCAGCGGATAGACGCCCTGGTGCTCGATCGGATTCTGGGTCGCGACGACCATGAAATTGCGGCCGAGCGAATGCGTGGTGCCGTCGAAGGTGACCGCATGCTCCTGCATCGCCTCGAGCAGTGCGGCCTGCGTCTTGGGCGGCGTGCGGTTGATTTCGTCGGCAAGCAGGAGATCGCAGAAGATCGGGCCGCGCGTCAGCGTGAACTGCCCGGTCTGGAAGTTGTAGATGTTCGACCCGACGATATCGCCGGGCATCAGGTCCGGCGTGAACTGGATCCGCCCGTAGGCGATCCCAAGCGCCTGGGCGAAGCAGCGCGCGGTCATGGTCTTGGCCGTGCCCGGAGGACCTTCCAGCAGGATATGCCCGCCCGCAAACAAGGCGGTCAGCATCAGGTCGACCGTATCGTGCTGCCCGGTGATCGCCTTGGCCACTTCTTCCCTGATCCGTGTCGCCAGGGCCTTCACATCATCGACGTTCACCGAGCCTCCTTGCCGTCCAGTCATGCAGCCGTTCTGCTGCCTGTTGCATCTGCGTCAGATTCTTCGCCTCGCCGGCCGCTTGCGAGCGCGTCGTGAAGCCGCCGGCTTGCTCCTTATCGCGAGAGTCGAGCCAGTGGTCGAGCGCTTTGCCTTGCAACCCTTGCGGTGCGCCGAGCAGCGCGCCGGCGCGCACCCGCATCAAGGCCGCATAGCGGCCTCCCAGCTCGTCCAGCCGGCCGGCACGCCGCATGAGCATCGCCGTCGTATCGACCAGCGCACGCTTGCCGAAGG
>NZ_JAMYNR010000067.1:0-6058 GCF_040319155.1 Mesorhizobium sp. M0954
GCTGCGATTGCCCACCATCAAGCGCATTATGTAATCAGTGGTGCTGCGTCGCTCTTTCGGATCCATCCCAAGCAGAAGCTGCCACACGACTACCGGGAAGCCTTTCCTTCGCCCGATGAAGCCACTGCAATGAAAGCAATGAGCCGGTTCTTCAGAAACAATGGAATCATTCTGCCCGTGGATACCTCGGCTTGCTTGTCGACGGCTATGTCTGACGCTGACATCGATAAAATCGCAAGCGTTTTTGAGCGGTTCCTGGCGGTGTCGGTTTCGAACGGGGAGGCGCAATAACGAACATTTCTACCCAAACGAAAGGAGCTGCCTTGCGGTGACGCGTCGCGGGCGCACTCCAACTTCATCGGGTAGAAACCATCTTTCCCCAAAGCCTTCCATCCGCCGTCATCGTTGCCGCGCTCCCGTCCGGCCGTCTGAGCGCCCTCAGGACGTCGCCGCCGTAGCGGCGTTTCTTGCCTCTGATCAAGCCGGCTTCGTCAATGACGCGATCATCGACGCCAACGGCAGCGAGTTTGTTGCCCTCGGATCTCTCCCATAACTTGAGGGCCGGAGAATGGATAATCGCAAAATCCGGCTCCTGATTGGCCGCATGAGTCATGAGGTGGCGCTGGTTGCCAGATCTGAATGTAGGGAACCTCGCGATGAACGGAGTACTGCCATGACCGATATCCCTGCCAACGCAACCATCCGGCTGGCCGGCCTCGAGGCCGAGGCCGAGATCCGCATTGACCACTGGGGCATTCCGCATATCAGGGCGGCGAGCGAACAGGATCTGTTCCTGGTGCAGGGGTTCAACGCCGCCCGTGACCGGCTCTGGCAACTCGATCTGTGGCGCAAGCGTGGCCTCGGCCTCCTCGCCGGGGATTTTGGCCCGGGCTACCTAGCCCAAGACCATGCCGCCCGGCATTTCCTGTATCGCGGCGACTTGGGTCCGGAATGGACAGCCTACGCGCCGGATACGGAAGTGATTTGCACCGCATTCACCGCCGGCATCAATGCCTATGTCGCGCTCTGCGAAGCAGAGCCCGGTCGCCTGCCGCCGGAATTTGCTTTGTTCGGTACGAAGCCAGCCCGATGGCAGCCTTCCGATGTTGTCCGCGTTCGCACCCACGCGCTTATCGGCAACGGGCTGTCTGAAATCCTGCGCGCCAACATCATGGCGCTGGCTGATGCCGAGATGGATCTGCTGCGCTGCGAGATCGAACCGGTGGTCCAACCGGAGGCGGCCGCCGGCATTTCGCTGGCCGATATTCCGCTTGCCGCAACGCGCCTCTTCAAGCTCGCGACCGCGCCGGTCACCTTCGACAAGGCCCGCCTTGCAGCTACCTTGGACGATATCTGGAAGTGGACCGAGGTGATCGACCTCGGCGACGTCATCCAGGCAACGATGGAGGAAGGCTCCAACAACTGGGCCGTCCACGGCTCCCGAACCGAAAGCGGCCGGCCGATCCTGGCGAGTGATCCGCATCGAGCGCTTACCGTGCCTTCGCTACGTTACCTCGTGCACCTAGAAGCGCCGGGGCTCAATGTTATAGGCGCTGGCGAGCCGACCGCCCCGGGCGTCTCCCTCGGCCACAACGAGAAGATCGCCTTCGGTCTCACGATCTTCGGAGCCGACCAGGAGGACATATACGTCTACGAGACGAAGGCCGGCGATCCTGATTCCTACCGCTATGGCGATTTCTGGGAGAAGATTGTCCGTATCGAAGAGACCTTTTCGGTCAAGGGCTTTGCCGATCAGACGTTGACGCTCTCCTTCACCCGACACGGCCCTATCCTGCACGAGAATTCAAAGAAGCGGCTGGTGATCGCCATGCGCTCCGTCTGGCTGTCTCCGGGCTCGGCTGCGTATCTCGGGAGCTTGTCGTACATGCGCACCAACTCGGTGAAGGAGTTTTCCGAAACGCTTTCCCATTGGGGCACGCCTTCGGTCAACCATGTCAGCGCCGATTTGGAGGGCAATATTGGCTGGTTCACGGCCGGCTTCACGCCTGTCCGTCCTAACTGGGAAGGCCTTTTGCCCGTGCCGGCCCACGGCACCCATGAATGGGACGGTTTCCTGCCTGCCGATCACCTTCCGCGCAAATACAATCCTGTCGAAGGTTTCTTGGCTTCCGCCAACGAGATGAACCTGCCGGCAGACCGCGATCCGAAAGCCCCGTCGATTGGCCATGAATGGGCGGAAGTGAGCCGCGCCCGGCGCATTAGGTCTGTCCTCACCAGCGAGCCCAAACACACGCTGAAAGCGTCAATGGCGTTGCAAACGGACGTATACTCCCGGCCGGCTGCCGTCATCTGCGGCGTGCTTGAAAAAGTTGCAGGCCGGCTACCGTTGGACGATGTCCAGCAAAAGGCGCTCGATTTGCTCAGGAACTGGGACCACCGGCTTGAAGCCACGAGCCCCCAGGCGGCGCTATTCGAAGTCTCGTGGATGAAGCACCTCCGCCCGGCGCTTCTCGCAAGGTTCGCCGTGAACCCGACGGTGCGGCAGTTGCTGCAACCGGGCGATGTCGACCGGATGCTCTCTCTTCTGGCCGAGCCCGGGCTCCGATGGGACGAGGTCGAACGAGACAACATGCTGCTTTCGACGCTCTCGGCTGGTTTTGCCGATTGCGGCGCGCGGCTCGGCGCCGATCCGTTGGGCTGGCAATGGGGCAATTTGCACCGGGCGGTTTTCGGGCATGCCACCAGCCGCATCAGGCCGGAGAATGTCACGGAGTGGAATGTCGGTCCGCTCCCGCTCGGCGGCAGCCGTTCGACGCCCATGCTCGCCGGGTACCGGATGACCGATTTCGGCGTCAACGTAGGGGCGTCCGTCCGACTCGTCATGGATGTCGGCGACTGGGACAACAGCGTCTGCATCAATGCGCCCGGCCAGTCCGGCGACCCGCGCTCGGTCCATTACAGCGATCTCGCCGAAACGTGGTCTAAAGGTGAATACGTGCCGCTCGTCTACAGCAAAAAGCGCGTTGAGGAAGAGACTGTCCGCCGCATCACCCTCCTACCGGATTGAGCCGCGGATCCATCGACGGCGCGCATCGGCCTATGGCCCACCGCCTACAATCTACGATCACTGCAATCGCGGTTCTGGCCCGAACAGGATATTTCACTTAGCGAAATCACCGCCCGGCAGCATTCTGCTGGCGCTGTTACACGATTGCAGGAGCGACTGGGAACTAACCCTCAATAATGAACAAGAGAGGAACGGAGTATGACAGTAAGACCGTTATGTCCGTCTTCGTGGCTGAGGTGGCTCGCCCTACACTGGTGTTCCGAGGGTTGCTCGGACAGGCCGAGCCGATCCTCATCACAGGAGGACGAGCCGTGGCAGATTATAGAGAAGCGTTTGTTGGAATCGATGTCGCCAAACTGAAGAATGCGATTGCTGTCGCTGAATCCGGCCGGGAGGGAGAGATCCGCCTCTGGGGTGAGGTTGAGGCATCGGATGCCAGTATGCGCCGCATCATCCAGCGCATAACTGCAAAGTTTGACCGCGTGCATTTCTGCTACGAGGCCGGCCCAACTGGGTATGGACTGCATCGGCTGATCCGGTCGCTTGGCCATGAATGTACAGTTGTCGCTCCATCGTTGATTCCGAGGAACCGGGCGACATCGTGAAGACGAATCGTCGAGATGCACTCGCGCTCGCCCGGCTATTGAGGGCCGGCGAGCTCACGGCAGTGTGGGTTCCTGACGAGGGCCATGAGGCTATGCGAGACCTCGTTCCTGCCCGGGCCGCTGCTGTCGAGACATTACGGGTTCGCCGACAACAGATAAGTGCCTTCATGCTCAAACATGGTCCGTATCTACCCACGCAAGAATGGCTGGACTATCCGATATCTGCGCTGGCTGCAGGAGCAACAGTTCGATCATCCGGCGCATCAGATCGCGCTGCAGGAAATGGTCGAGGCGGTACGTGTCTCGAAGGACCGCGTCGAACGACTGGAGAAGGTCATCGAGGAATTCGTCCCGAATTGGTCTCTCGCTCCGGTCGTTCGAGCTCTGCAGACGTTGAGCGGCGTTGATTTGATCATCGCCGTCACCTTCGCCACGGAGGTCGGCGACGTCACCGATTTGAAAGCCCGCGCCAACTGATGGGCTATCTCGGCCTGGTCCCTGGTGAGCGATCAACGGGTGAGACGGTTCGACGAGGTGCGATTACCAAGGCTGGCAACGGTCGGGTTCGGCACATGCTTGTCGAGAGCGCCTGGACATATCGCCATCCGCCAAAGGTCGGCGCAAAGAAGCTGTACCGGCCCGAGGAAGCGCCGCCGAAAGTGCGGGAGATCGCATGGAAGCTCAGAGCCGGCTAACAGCTCGCTATGCATGTTGGCCGGGCGAGGAAAGCGAACGACGGTGGTTTGCACCACCATTGCCCGCGAGCTGACTGGCTTCGTGTGGGCTGCTGCAAGGGAGGCGCAGTCGATCAGATGGTAGATCGCCGCAACGAACCAACGAACTTGCACCTCGCGCATTGCGGAGGCGGGACAACGGCAGGGGAACACCCGTCAGACGCTTTGGCCGGCACTTGACCGACCCGCAGTAAGATAGGAACAGCCCCGGACGTACAATCGGGAATGCGGTAACCAACCCGCGCATCAGAGCTTGATCACCGACGTCCTACAGTTCCGCTTCCACCCATACGCGATCATCATCATAAACAGTCGCTCATTGAGCGGGAGGTTCCTCGCGTCCAAAGCATTGACAATGGACATCAGAGCGCTGTCCCTATCACACCTCGACCATGATGCCTCTATCCATTCGAGGACTGCAGCCATGACGTGGACAGAAGGATCGCGCCGATTGCAGTCAGTCGTCAAACTCACAATCGGCATTCAGCAATATCTGCCCTATTCTGCTTCTCGGCTTTAACACCGGCAGGATTTCAACGTGGTTGTCTGCGCCTCGAAAGAGATCGAATTTTCACTCACTTTGGAAGGTGACCGTCGACCGACCAGATATGAAAGAGCAGTCGTTTGGGCATTGAATGGTCATATCGGCAGTCTCGACCGTCCCTCGGCGACGCAAATCAACGGCAACTTTGACGCCGGATTTTAAATCAGTGATGATCTCGCACCTTCGATCAATCCGGCAAGGGGCTTCACCAATGATGGGCTCCGCCAGTCCATCTAGCAAGACTGCAGCTTGGATGCGCCGGTCATTGGGCCCAGGGACTTGAGCGAAGGCCGCAGTTGCTGATTGAGCGACGCCCGCCACCACGGAAAAAGGTGAGATATAAGCCCTTAATATGTAGCCATTGCCGCAACTCCACCCGCCATCATGACGGCATAAGGGCTGCACATTGTGACCCAATAACGGCTTCCGGCCGATAGAAGTCTTTGGATTATCCTAGCGAGTAATTCCACGGTAGCAGCTCATCAATCCGGCTCTGCTTCTGGCCGTTGACGATGGCGGTGAGCGTGGCGGTCAAGTAGGCCTGTGGGTCAACAGCATTGAGTTTGCATGTCTCGATGAGCGAGGCGATGGTCGCCCAGTTTTCCGCTCCAGCGTCGTGCCCGGTCCAGTGTCGCCGATCTGGTCGATGAGCGGTCTCGACGGCTATCTGACAGCCCTCATCATCGGCCCGAAGTTTATAGATCCACGCCAGTGGATCCCGGGCTGACTGGCCCGGAGGCCCTGGACCTGCCGGTGGAAACAACCAAGCATCGGGCCGTGCAGACGATCGTCTTAGAATATAGCCGCATCTCGGCGAGCCTTTCCGAAACGCTGAAAGACTACCGGCCCCGGTTCACCAGGATTGATGATCAGACCTTTGAAGCCAGGGACTGGGACCTCTGCTTTCTGATGGGAACCGGCTTCGCGCCGAAGCTGTGGCGGCCCGTCATTCGCGGCCATGCCGTCACCGGCGATATCATCGCGCCAATCCGCAAGCTCAGCGACACAAAAGGACCAGCTACCCACAAGGATGCTGCTGCCGTCTGTCGGGCGAATTGAGAAACTGACCCCCTGACGAAATGAAGAACTGACCCCCTCGGTTATGAGAGGAGGCATGGATGACGGTTGAGATTTCGGCGATTCCTGC
>NZ_JAMYNR010000068.1:0-5516 GCF_040319155.1 Mesorhizobium sp. M0954
CGCTGCAGCTTTATCGGAAATCCCGCGTCTTCACCTTGATGCGGTCGATGTGCTCGTAGGGATCGACGATATCGCGCGTTTTCGGCATGCCGCGCGGATCGATGCCCGATCCGCCATGATGGGCCTCGTCACCGCGGCCGTGTGGCAATGGAAATGGCGTGTCGCGGCTTCCGACGCTGGCGAGTTCGGCCGACAGATCGATTAACTCGTGGGCGACGAGATGCACCACCTCCCCTTCCCGCTGGATGCGGCCGCGCACGCCGAGCATGGCTGACGAGAGAAGCACGCGCCGGAATTTCTCGAACACCTTGACCCAGACGACGACGTTGGCAGCTCCGGTCTCATCCTCCATGGTGAGGAACATGACGCCTTTGGCCGAGCCCGGCCTTTGCCGGACCAATACCAGGCCGGCTGCCTCAAGCCATCCTTTGTCTCGGGCATGCATGGCTTCCTGACACGTCACGATACGACGGCGACGAAGATCGGCACGCAGGAACGAAACAGGGTGGCTGCGCAAGGTCAGTCCGACATGGCCGTAATCCTCGACAACCTCGCGACCGGCTGTCATCGGCCTGAGCGTGACGACGGGCTCGTGGATCTCAGGCACCGTCTTCTTCTCACGGGACGTGGCGGCCGCAAACAGCGGCAAAGGTTCATCGCGAAGCGCCTTGATCGCCCAGAGCGCGTCGCGGCGGGCAAGGTTCAGATCCGGCAGAAAGGCATCGGCCTCGGCGAGCTGGACCAGTGAAGCGGCTGGCACGCCGGCGCGGCGCCAGAGATCGTCGACTGAGAGGAAGGGTTCGTCGGCCCGTGCCGCGACGATCGCGGCCGCGTCATCATTGGCGAGACCCTTCACCATGCGCAGGCCGAGCCGGACAGCGAAGCGATCTTCGTCATCAGTCGGCTCGAGCGTGCAATCCCAGCGGCTGGCATTGATGCAGACGGGGCGCACCTCGACGCCATGATCGCGTGCGTCGCGCACGATCTGGGCCGGCAGATAAAAGCCCATCGGCTGCGAGTTCAAGAGCGCCGCACAGAAGACATCGGGATGCCAGCATTTCATCCAGGAGGACGCGTAGGCGATCAGCGCGAAGGAGGCGGCGTGGCTTTCGGGAAAGCCGTAGCTGCCGAAACCTTCGAGCTGCGAAAAGGTCTTTTCGGCAAACTCCTGGGTGTAGCCGTTGGCGATCATGCCGTTGATGAGCTTGTCACGGAACTTCGAGACGCCGCCGGTGTGCTTGAAGGTGGCCATGGCGCGCCGCAGCTGATCGGCCTCGCCAGCGGAAAAGCCGGCGCAGACCATGGAGACCTGCATCGCCTGCTCCTGAAACAGCGGTACGCCGAGCGTCTTGCCGAGAACGCGCTCGAGCTCCGGTGTTGGAAACGTCACCTCTTCCTTGCCGTCGCGGCGGCGAAGATAGGGATGAACCATGTCGCCCTGGATCGGGCCGGGACGGACGATAGCGACCTCGATGACCAGGTCGTAGAATGTCCGGGGCTTCATACGCGGCAGCATCGACATCTGCGCGCGGGATTCGATCTGGAACACGCCAAGCGTGTCTGCTTTGCGGATCATCGCGTAAGTGCGCGGGTCCTCGGCCGGGATCGTCGCCAGGTCGAGGGCGATGCCCTTGTGCTCGGACAGGAGATCGAATGACTTCTTCATGCAGGTCAGCATGCCCACGGCCAGGACATCCACCTTCATGAATTTGAGGGCGTCGATATCATCCTTGTCCCATTCGACGACCTGGCGATCCTTCATCGCCGCCGGCTCGATCGGCACGAGATCGTCGAGCCGATCGTGCGTCAGCACAAAACCGCCCGGATGTTGCGAGAGATGACGCGGCGTGCCGGCAAGTTGCGCGGCGAGTTTAAGGGTCAGCCGCAGCCGGCGATCGCCGAGATTGAGATTGAGCTCGCCGGCGCGCTGCTCATCGACCGCTTCGCCATGGCCCCAGACCTGCGAGGACAGAAGTTTGGTCATGTCCTCAGGCAGGCCGAGCGCCTTGCCGACATCACGAACGGCGCCCTTGATGCGATAACGGATGACGGTGGAGCAAAGCGCTGCGTGGTCGCGGCCGTAGGTCTCATAGACCCACTGCATGACGATCTCGCGCCGTTCGTGCTCGAAGTCGACATCGATGTCGGGCGGCTCGCGCCGTTCCTGCGAAACGAACCTCTCGAACAGGAGGTTGTTGCGTTCGGGATCGATGGAGGTGATGCCCAGCACATAGCAGACCGCTGAATTGGCGGCCGAGCCGCGGCCTTGGCAGAGGATGTCCTTGCTGCGGGCGAAGCGGACGATCGAGTTGACGGTCAGGAAGTACGGCGCATATTTGAGCGTCTCGATCAGCCGCAGCTCGTGCTTCAGGATTTGGGCCACCTTGTCAGGCACGCCCTCGGGATAGCGGCGGTCAGCACCTTCCCAGGTCAGTTTTTCCAGCGCCTGCTGGGCCGTGAGACCCGGCATGGTTTTTTCCTCCGGGTACTGGTAGGCGAGCTCGTCCATTGAGAAACGGCAGCGGTCGGCGATTTCGATCGTGCGCGCCAGAGCGTCGGGATAGCGGCTGAACAGCCGCGCCATTTCATCGCCCGGTTTGAGATAGCGGTCGGCATGACGTTCGCGCCGGAAGCCGGCGTCATCGATGGTGACGTTGTGGCGAATGCAGGTGACGACATCCTGCATCATGCGGCGGGCCGTCTCGTGGAAAAGCACGTCATTGGTAACGACGGTTCGCACCCCCATCGCGGCCGCCAGGTTAGCCAGCTCGTAAAGCCGGAGCTGGTCGTTGGGGCGCCTGCGCAAGGTGAGCGCCAGATAGGCGCGATCGCCGAAGATCTCGCGCAGCCGCCGCAAACGAACGGCACAAAGATCATCGGCGTGGTCGGGCACCAGGATCACGATCAGACCTTCGCCATAGGCGACGACATCATCCCAATCGAGATGACACTTTGCCTTGCCGGCCCTGCCCTTGCCGAGTGACAGCAATCGGCAAAGCCGCGAATAGGCCGGTCGGTCGGTTGGATAGGCCAGGATCGACATGCCGTCGGCGAGATCGAGACGGCAGCCGACGATCAGCCGGACGCCTGTCGTTTTCGCCGCTTCATGCGCGCGCACGATGCCGGCAAGCGAATTGCGATCGACGACGGCGAGCGCCTCGATGCCGAGCAGCGCCGCCTGCGCAAACAGCTCCTCGCAGGATGATGCTCCACGCAGGAAACTGAAATGCGAGGTGACCTGCAACTCGGCATATCGGGTTCCGACAGTCATCCGAAGATTCCGTGCATGAACCATTTGTGCGATCCGGTCGTGGCATCCTCTCCGTCGCCGGCACGGAAGACCCAGTAGCGTTCGCCGTTCTCATCCTCGACCTGGAAATAGTCCCTCACCGCAGCAAGCTCGGCATCGCGCTTCCACCATTCCCCGAAAACGCGCTCCGGGCCGTCCGCCCGTTTCACGCGCCGGCGAACGCCGCGCCAGGTGAAGCTCACGGGCGGATGGTCGGGAAGAAGTGCTACTGTCTCGATCGGTTCGGGCCGCGGCAACAGCCGAGTTGGGCGCGGCCAATGGGCGGGCCAGCCCTCGCCGGTATCAGGCGCCATTGGGGCAATGCGTTGAACCGAGCGTTCGGGAACGTCGCTCTGCACCGGGGCGAAGCGATAGAGCCGGTCCTCGCCGACACGGTTGGCGAGGATGTCGATCACATCCGAAACGTCGGGTTCGGGCGCCTCGGCGAGCGAGGAGATCGTCTGCTTCGCCCGCAGCGGCTCGGCAACGGTCGCGGCAAGCCGCATCAGCTCGATGCCGAACCCTGGATCGACAGTTTCTATTTTATCTGTGAGAAGCCGGGTCAAGCGCTTGGTATCGCGCACCGGCGATGCAGTGCCGACACGGATCGCCTCGATGCGGTTATCGACGCGGAAGAACAGAAGATCGAGGCGGCGCGCCCCAAGCCCTCGCCTCTCGAGTTCAGCACAGAGTTCGGCCGCCAACTTGCCGGTATAGCGGGCGATCGTCTCTGCCGCGCCGATCGGTTCGG
The DNA here is from genome assembly GCF_040319155.1 of Mesorhizobium sp. M0954. Classification (NCBI taxonomy): domain Bacteria; kingdom Pseudomonadati; phylum Pseudomonadota; class Alphaproteobacteria; order Hyphomicrobiales; family Phyllobacteriaceae; genus Mesorhizobium; species Mesorhizobium sp. M0954. The sequence goes on from NZ_JAMYNR010000068.1 coordinate 4,041, forward strand.
CAAAATTGCGGCGGACCTCGACAATTTCCTGCGGCCGGATCGGCTCGATCGGTTCGCTCACTCGTCCAAAGGCCTGGTCGAGACGGCGGCCAGGCTCCGGACCAAAACGCAAGGCGAGCGACGCGCGCGGCGTGCCGCCAAGATCAGCGATTGTCTCGAAGCCGAGCCGTCGCAGGCCATCGATCGTCACGGCGGGTAAGCGAAGCGCCGCGATCGGCAGTGGCAGGATCGCTTGTGCAATGGCATCGGGTGGAACCACAAGCCTCCGCCGCGTGCCGAAGCGCGCCAGCGCGTGGGCTGCACCCCAGCTATCAGCGACCGCGGCACGCGCGGCTAGACCGGAGCCGCCAAGTCGCTCCACCATATCGGTGAGCATTGCCGACTCGCCGCCGTGCAGATGGTCGGCGCCGGTCGTATCGATCACAATGCCGTCCGGCGCATCGGCAGCGACGATCGGCGCGTAGCGGCGCAGAGCCCACAGCGCCAACCGCTCGAGCGCCATGGCGTCGGCATCGGGCTCGGCATCATGGACGATCAGGCCCGGGACCAGCGCCTGCGCCTTGCTCGCCGGAATGCCGATGCGCAGGCCTGCTGCGTGTGCTGCAGCATCAGCGGCAAGCACGACACGGCGGCGCCCGTTTCGGCCGATGAGGACGAGCGGCGTCTCAGGCGGAGGCGCGGCGTCGCCCGATTTCCTTCTGAAGCGGTCTGTCGGCCACATCGGAAGGAAGAGCGATACGACCCTTGGCATCGCATGCCTCCACTATGAAATCTGCGCTCTCTCCTGCACGGCATCGGATCAGTTCGAGTTGCCAGCGCGCTCGCCCGACCCCCTGAACAGGCAATGGCGTCGACGGCAGGACCGACACCCGCCAGCGTGTCTCGGCGGCGGTCGGCTGACCAAAATCGGTTGCTTCAGTCTGTCGCCGCCAGCGGCGAATGGCGATGCCGATGGCGCCGGAGCTTTCGGCGGCAAGCTGCAGGCGCCGTGAGGCCGTCATCGACAGCCGGGCTATCTCGGCAACGACAGCGCCAAAACCGCCACGAAGACCCTCTTCGAAGCAGGCGAGAACGGATTTCTCGTCGCCGGCTTCGACATAGATCACCCTTCCCGGAGGCAGGCCGGCCTGTTCGATCGCCGGCGCGAACAGATCGGGCCGGGTAACGCACCACAGCACCTTGCCGATCGTGCGTGCGGCAATACCGGCAGCGAAGAGTGCCGCGGCCGCGCCATCGACAGCGCCATTCCCTCCGCCTGCGACCTCGTGCAGACCGCCAAAAGCCAGTCCCCCTCCCGGCAGAACCCTGTCGATTGCGGTCACTCCAAACGGCAAAACGGTGCGAGCGCGCGCGTTTCCGCCTTCGAGACGCGCAATGCGTTCTCGAAGCTCGGAAATGGCAGCAGGGGGCGCCGATACACTCATCTGACCCTGGAAACGCGGAAAGCCTGTGATATGTTCTACATTTGTTCTCGTC
>NZ_JAMYNR010000069.1:0-3611 GCF_040319155.1 Mesorhizobium sp. M0954
CTGCGCAACAAGGCTCGCCAATACGGTCTGATCTGACCCAATGCATGACGGGCAGGAGGCGGACGGCGCGAATATCGCCGTCTTCGACGTTGGCAAAACCAGCTCTCGGCGATGAGGTTCGACGGCGTGCTCGCCGAGAGTCTTTCTGTCCGCAACGAGGTTCGGCCCGGTCCACCTTGGCGGGACCACGACCTCAAGGGCATTAGCGACTGGCTGTTCGGCTCGCTTGCCACTTTGTGCCGACAAGGAAATTCTCGATGTTGGCTGCAATATGGGTGTTGTCGCCTATGAAATATCGAAGCTGAGACCGAGCTCGATCCATGGGATCGACATTGCCAAGCCGCATATAGAAACGGCAAAAATGCTATTGAGCGGCTCCCCGGTACATGCCCGGTTCGATCGCCTGAATCTTGGCAGCCGGCCCTCGGCAATATCCTTCTGCCGAAGTACGATATCGTCCTGCTGCTGGCCGTCTATCAGCACATGCAGCGCAACATCGGCCCAGGAAAGGCGCGAAGGGTGCTTTCCAATATTGTGAGGCGCACCTCAAGTATTGTTGCCCGCGTTCCGCCTGGAACGGATGGCAAATTCATCGAAACGCTTTCTGGCGAGTGTTTCAAGTCAAGAGCACTCACACATCGCCACTTGGTGGTCATGTGCTGGTGCTTGAGAAACCGCCTCACGCACCTTTAAGATTGCTGATTTAGATCCGATTTCCTCTTCTTCAGACACGCTGGTAAGCCTCGCCGGCCATGTGGCTACAATTCCTGTCGTAACCGGCATTGCCCCAAGATCCTATGGGCTGGTGGATAGCGATCTGCCGTCAGGCAGAATGGCGTTGCTAAACCCACCCATTTGGAGACGACAATGCAACAGATTGCAAATCGGCCGGAACAGGCCGGTATCCGCATCGATCTTGGCGCGATCTTTGTTTTCGATGGAACTGTCTCGATCAAGTTGGTGACGCGGAACGGACGCTCGGCCGGGCGGCGCGGGTTCTTGCCTGACCAGAATGGCAGAAGGCTGAGATGCTCTTGGCTCCCACGGCTGCGGCACTCGGCATCTTCCCTCACCTCAACGGTCGTTCGTTCGTCTGAGTTCGTTTCTGCGAGTGCGCCGTGGCCGATAACGACCAAGACGCAACGCCCAAATCACCTCCACTTGCCGTTGGGCACCCGCAACTGGAAACGATGGCGGGCGTTTCTGTGACTGAACGGGATATAAGACTACTGTGGCAGCAAGCCTGGTTGAGGAAAAAGCCCGATCGTCATGAAGCCAATGAACGAAGAGCATCTCGCGGTGCTACGCAAGCACATGGTCGAGATGATTGCAATTCACCGATCTTGCAAGCGAAGAACTTGGCAAGGCGGCGCTCGATGAGCGGGTAATGGCGGCGATGAGGCTGATGCCGCGGCATCTCTTCGTGCCAGCATCGGTTGCGCCTTATGCCTACCAGGACACGCCGCTGCCGATCGGCTTTGATAAAACCGTCTCGCAGCCTTTCATCGTTGCTCTCATGACCGATCTCCTCGCGCCGCAACCGGACGAGGCGGTACTCGAGATCGGCACCGGCCTGGGCTATCAAACCGCAATTCTTGCGGAGCTCGCCGGGCAAGTTTGGAGCGTCGAAATCATCGAGGAATTCGCAATCCATGCGAAGGCTCTCCTGCAGGGCCTCGGCTTAGCCAATGTCGGCATTCGTGTCGGAGACGGGTCGCGTGGCTGGCCCGAGCACGCCCCATTCGACAAGATCCTGGTCACGGCGGCGGCTGAGCAGACCCCCCCGGCATTACTGAAGCAACTCAAGCCGGGGGGACGCCTGGTTCTGCCTTTGGGATCTGAAGAAGCACAGTTTCTGACTGTCATCGACAAGGATGCGGCAGGGCAACTCGAGACTCGGCACGTTATCCCAGTTCGGTTCAGCCGGCTCGAAACGGCCTAATGGAAGGTGCAGACAGCCGCGACGGGGGGTTCCCATCGCCACGCTCGGCCTTGTGCCCCGCAGCGCCGCCATCAACATCGGCCCGAGCGAAAAAACTCCCCAGCCCTTGCCTTGTCAGCTTGGCTATTGCTGGGGTTTCCGCATCATCGGCAATGTGCGGCATGATCCGCATGGAGATAAGCTCGCTATGACGAAGTCTAACGCGAGTCGACCGTCGCTTCGCATGATCTCGACCCATCTCCAGCCTTCCGCCTTCACTGCCTTGGCAGCGCTTTCAAGCTTGGCTGCGACAAGGGCGTCCAGCTTCACGACATCGACGGCGAAACCGCCTTCCTTGTCATCGAACAGATCGCGCCTGACGCTCCCGCCTGCCGCCTCGTAGGCGTCCAGCCCACCCAGGAAATTTGACCCTCTTGTCGCTTGCCCGAACGCCCCGCCAGCAAGCGCGGAACGAATGTTTTGCGCGTAACGGTTCCACGCCGGCAGTTCATTCCACACCCGTTCCTGCGCCTCGTGATCGTCGCTGATCGTGAAGGCCGAAAGCTGCTCAAAGGTCATGTTCTCGTTGCGGTAGGCTTCCAAGAGGCGCGGCGACACGCGACCAAGGGCAAGGCAGCGGCGCACAATCGTTTCGGCCGCGCCGAACCGTGCGGCAATGTCGGGGACCGACTTGCCTTCGTCCGCCAGATCGCGGAACGCCTCGTACTGGTCGACCGAGTGCATGTCCTCGCGCAAGACGTTTTCGGCAAGACTGGTCGCCTTCGCGTCCCCTCCCGCTCGCTCCTTGCATTCAACGGGGAATCCTTCGCGATCTCTCCCTTCTCGGCCAGCAGATTGAGTGCTGCGCGGCGTCGCCCGCCAGCGCTCAGGAAATAGCGGCCCTTCTTGTCGCCCTTCCTGACGACAAGGTTTTGCAGCAGCCTGTAGCCATCGGCCCTGTTGCTCGCTGCCAGCGCTGCGACACCCTCGGCGCTATAGGTTTTGCGGACGTTCTTCGGTAGGTTTTGCGGACGTTCTTCGGGTCTACGTCCAGCTTGTTCAATGAAATAGTTATGGTCTCGGTCATGATGCTTTCTCCTGATTTCCCTTTTTCCCGCGAAGCGAAATCCTGCCCGAAGGGGCAGGAGCCCCGCTCCTGCTCCCGAGCTCGTGCGGAACAGCGGCGGAGAGGGGGCAAGGCGACAAATCGGACGGGGATCACCCGCCCGAAGGCGAAGCCGGGGGTCGGCGCCGATCCGCGTATGTGGATCCGCGTCGATGCTGCACAGAGCGCGGCCCTGGCCGCGCGGAGGAAGGACGGGGAGACCGATTTTCCCCTTGCACGGGAGAGGGGGCAGAGCCGCCCTTTCCCTCCTCTTTTCACTACTAACCCTGACCCGGCTGGCGGCCGCCGCCCTGTGGAAGCAGGCGCGGCGCCGTCGGTCACGACGGCTGGTTGTCGTTGCCGGATTTGCCCTTGAACTCAACCGCACCCGACCAGGCTGCGCAACCCCGACCAGCTGCGCCTGGCCAGTGCTCTACCTCAGCCAAGTCGTGAGGGACCACGGCAGCAGCTAGCGCCGGTGGAGTTGTGTGCGTCAAGTTCTGCAAAATGGCGTGGCATTGCGGTGACGTCGGCGTGTCCGCCGCGCAGCCCCCGTGTTTAGCGGAGCGGCGGACACATGACGGT
>NZ_JAMYNR010000070.1:0-2856 GCF_040319155.1 Mesorhizobium sp. M0954
GCTGGTTTTGCCAACGTCGAAGACGGCGATATTCGCGCCGTCCGCCTCCTGCCCGTCATGCATTGGGTCAGATCAGACCGTATTGGCGAGCCTTGTTGCGCAGGAAAGGCAAGCCATTGCCCATCACTTCGGCCTCGTCCTTCGCGACCGGCCGCCAGACGGAGAGGCCATAGGAGACTTCCGGCGGCATGTTGATGAAGCTTTCCATGGCAAGTCCGCCCTTGAAGCCGATCGCCGCGAGCGTTGCGTAGATCTCGTCCCAGGGGCAGTTGCCGGTGCCCGGGGTGCCGCGATCGCTCTCTGACAAGTGAATATATTTCAGGTGCTCGCGAGCGGCCAGAATACCATTGGCGGCCCCCTTCTCCTCGATGTTCATGTGATAGGTGTCGAGATGGACAAAGATGTTGTCGGCGCCGACTTTCTCGAGCATCCAGACGGCCTGCGCGCCGGTATTTATCAGGTGGTTCTCGTAGCGGTTCACCGCCTCGATTCCGAGCTCTATGCCGCGCGTCTTGGCGTGCTTGGCAGCGACGGTCAGCACATGCGCGATGTTGTCGTATTCCTTTTCGGTGGGTGGCACGCCGGTGCGTTCACCGATACCACCGAAAATCACACCGGAAAGCGCCAGAGCGCCCATCTCTGCAGTCTTGTCGATGGCCACTTTGAGATGTTCGATGGCGGCATCCGGCCGCACCGAGGCCCAGGCCCGCTCCGGCAAGCCAAGCGAGCAAACAGCTGGAAGATTGTGCTTTTCGAGCAAGGCGCGCGTATGCGCGGCATCGACCGCCGGCGCGTTCAGAAGCGCGATCTCGATAAAGTCCATGCCGTATTTGACGGAAGCGGCGATCGCCTTCTCTGCGCCCGCCCGGTCCCAGTTCATCGTCCACATCGAGGTGTGGACCCCAAAACCATGCATCTAACTCACCCTTTGTTTGTGTTTAGGAACTTTAGGCGCCCAGCAAGCCAGCGCAGGATCATCACGGTGATCATCAAAATGCCCCAGACCGCCGTCGCCAGATGCTGGTTGGCGCCCATCAGATTGAGTCCCGAGGACAGAAGCTGGAGCACCACGAGCGCGACGAAGACAGGGATCACGCGACCGAAGCCGCCGAACGGATTGACCCCGCCAAGAAAGCAGGCAAGCACAGTGATCAGCAGGTAGGACTCGCCGTGGCCGACACGCACCGAATTGAAGCGCGCCAGCATGATGATACCGGCGACCGCGCACATCGCACCGGACAGTGTGTAGACCAGAACCTGCACCTTGCGCGTATTAATGCCGGAGTAGCGCGTGGCCTCGATGTTAGAGCCGATCATATAGGTGTTGAAGCCTAGCTTCATGCGCGTCAGCAGGAGGTGCCAGATCAGCACACAGGCGATGAAAATGAGCAACGGAACCGGGATACCAAGAATCGAACCGTAACCGATCGGCGCCAGGAAGCTGGGAAAGCCGGACACGTCGCCGCCATGCGTCAGGAACTCACCGAGACCGCGCAGGAAAATCATCATCGACAGCGAGACCAGGATCGGGTGAGCCTTGGTGTTGGCGATGACGAGCCCCATGATCAGTCCACTAAGTGCTCCGACCGCAAGGGCAAGGATCGCGCCAAGGACAAAGGCACCCGTGCCCGCGTCGACGCCGCCCTGGCTTTGAAGGATCCAAGCGAGCGTCAGCCCGGCGATGTTGGCCGTGAAGGTGATGGCCAGGTTCAGGCCGCCGGTCAGGATCGGGAGCAGCATGGCGAGTGTGAGCAGGCCGAGCTCCGGCAGCTGGTAGGCGACGGAGCCAAAAGTGGCCCGGGAAAGGAAGTTCGGTGCGGCAATGCCGAACACGATCATGACTACCACGAACGCAGCAAGCGGACCTGCCAGTTCGGGGCCAAGCAAGTTGCGGACGCGTTCAATCACAGCCGTCATGAAGGCACCCGCCGGCTTTTCAGGAACGGCAGCAGGCGTTCGATGCTGGTGTTCGACAGGGTAATGGCGGCTAGGATGATGGTGCCGACGATCATCTTGAACGCGAAAGGCGACACGCCCATCAAATTAAGTCCGTTCTGGGTGATCGAGACCAACAGAACGCCAAGAATGCAGCCGAGCACGCTGCCTTTGCCGCCGCCAAGCCGTGCACCGCCAAGGACCACGGCTGCCAGGACGTCGAGTTCGCGCCCATATAGGGCGTTAGGCACGACTTCCTGCGCGTAATGCGCTTGGACGAGACCGGCGATGCCTGCCATCAGGCCAAGCCAGCCGAAGGCGATAAATTGCATGGCCCCAACATTGATGCCGAAGCGGCGCGCGCCTTCCGGATTGTCGCCAAAAGCGTAGAGTTGGCGACCAGTGGTCGTGCGCGTGATCAGCCCCCAGGTAACGAATACGCACATGGCCATAATGAGCACGGGTAGGGTGATCTCCGCCCAGGTGCCGTCAGCCATCTCGCGCTCGAACAGCACCACGCGGGTGGTGAGCCAGTCCGGCAGATTGTAGATCGAAACGCCGCCTGTGAAGAACATCAGCAAGCCGAAAAAAATGTTGAAGGTCGAAATCGTGGCGACGATCGAGATGATCCTGAACCTGTGGATCAGGAAAGCATTGATGCAGCCCAACGTGACGCCCAATGCGCCAGCGATGGTGAGGCCGACAATCCAATTCCCGCCGCCGATCCAGCCAAGGACTATTGCCGTCAGATATTGCACCACGGAGGCGGCAACCGCGAAGGAGATGTCAATGCCGCCGGCAATCAGCACGACGAGCAGACCGACGGCGAAGATGATGTTGACCGAACTTGTGTTCAGGAGGTCAAACGCATTGCCGAGGGTGAAGAACCGGTCTGTCGCAAACGACAGAAAGGCGCAGATG
>NZ_JAMYNR010000071.1:0-2534 GCF_040319155.1 Mesorhizobium sp. M0954
GAACGAACCCGCTGCGCGGGAGGGGCGCCTGCGGTTGAGGTAGAGATCAAGAACCGGTCGTCGCGCTCGCGTTGAGCGTCGTTCGGCTCGAGCAGAGCATGGCGGGCTTCTTCAACAAGGAGCCTGACCATGCACCATCCTATTCTCGATGCCCGGATCAGCCCGCTGCGCCAGCGGCTGATCGACGACATGAACATGCGGCGTTTCTCACGCGAGACGCAGCGCAACTATCTCCGCGATATCGGACGCTTGGCGACATTCCTCGGGCGTTCACCAGACACAGCGACCGCCGACGACCTACGTCGGTTTCAGATCGAGCAGCAGGAAGACGGCGTTCCCGTGCCGACGATGAACAGCATCGTGTCGGCGCTGCGCTTCTTCTTCACCCAAACGCTCGACCGCCCGGACCTGGCGCGTCGGCTCGTCCGGCTGTCGCATCCGCGCAACCTGCCCGTGGTGCTCAGCCGCGACGAGGTGGCCCGGCTGCTCAACGCCACCACCTGCCTCAAGCACCAGGCCGCATTGTCAGTCGCCTATGGCGCGGGCCTGCGTGTCGCCGAGGTGTCGATGCTGAAGGTTGCCGACGTCGACAGCGAGCGCATGCTGTTGCGCGTCGAGCGTGGCAAAGGCGGGCGATATCGCAACGCCATGCTGTCGCAAGACCTGCTCTTGTTGCTGCGCCAGTGGTGGAAGGTCGGCCGCCAGCAGGGTGTAATGCATCGCGACGGCTGGCTGTTCCCCGGACAGCACGCGATGAAGCCGATCAGCACGCGGCAGCTCTATCGCATCGTCGTCGAGGCAGCCCAGGCCGCCGACATCGCCAAGCGGGTGGGGCCGCACACGCTGCGCCACAGCTTCGCCACCCACCTGCTGGAGGACGGCACCGACATCCGCATCATCCAGGTCCTGCTCGGGCATGCCAAGCTCAACAACACCGCCCTTTACGCGAAGGTGGCGACCCGCACGGTGCGTGCCGTGACGAGCCCGCTCGACAAACTCGGGCTGTTCAAGCCGGGAGAGATCTCGCCTGACGGTTGAGCCGTGCGCGCCTCGATCGAGGTCGCCGGCATCTTCCGTGCTGCCGGACCCGCCTATCGGGCCGCCCATGCAGGTCATCTGAGCCTCGCCCAGCTCAAGGTCATGTCGGCGATCGAGCATTGCCGCACCGCAGCCCTTGGCGGTCACGTCGAAGCCTGCGAGGACTGCGGCCAATGGCGGATCGCCTACAACTCCTGCCGCAACCGGCACTGCCCGAAGTGCCAGGGCGCGGCCGCACGGACGTGGTTGGCCGAGCGTGAGGCCGACCTGCTGCCGGTCGGCTACTTCCATGTCGTGTTCACGCTGCCCGCCGAGGTCGCCGACATCGCGTTCCACAACAAGGCGCTCGTCTACGACCTGCTGTTCAAGGCGGCAGCGGAGACGATGCTGACGATCGCTACGGATCCGAAGCATCTCGGCGCGCGCATCGGCATCACCGCCGTCTTACACACATGGGGATCGGCGATGACGCACCATCCGCATGTCCACATGATCGTGCCGGGCGGCGGCATCGCGCCGGACGGAAGCCGGTGGATATCGTCGCGCCCGGCCTTCCTGCTCCCGGTGAGGATTCTCGGCAAGCTGTTCCGCCGCCTGTTTCTCACCCGGCTGGTCGCGCTGCACGAGGCGGGCCGGCTCAGCTTCTTCGGGTCGATCGCGCACCTGATCGAGCGGCGGGCATTCCTGCGCCATCTTGCTCCCATCCGGAAGAAGCGCTGGGTGGTCTATGCCAAAGCGCCGTTCGCGGGACCGGAGGCGGTACTCGCCTATCTGTCGCGCTACACTCACCGGGTCGCGATTTCGAACAGCCGGCTGATCGCCTTCGACAAGAGCGGCGTCACCTTCCGCTACAAGGACTACCGCCGCGACGGCGCCGATCGTCAGCAGGTCATGGTGCTCGCGACCGACGAGTTCATTCGCCGCTTCCTGCTTCATGTCCTGCCACGCGGCTTCCATCGCATCCGGCACTACGGCCTGCTCGCCGGTTCCGCTCGCAAGGCCAGCCTCGCGCTGGCGCGCGAACTGCTGGGCGTCGCCGCGCCGCCCGACCCCGGCGACCCCGATGAACCGGACGACTTTCACCCGCCATGCCCCTGCTGTGGCGGACGCATGATTGTCATCGAGGTGTTCGAACGATGGAAGCAGCCGCGTGGACCGCCGGATGCGCCGACGACAAACCGGCAGAAGTGTCCATGACCCGGCATGGCATGCTCCAGCGTTCAGCCGCAGGCGCCCAGCCTCCGGCAACGGACCCACGCGTGTCCATGGTGATCATCGACGCCGAACGGGTCGCGTCCGGCCGCGCGCCGAGCCGACAATACCGCGTGGCTGAAAGGCGAAGCGGTCCGTCCGCATCAAACCCGCCGCTTGCCGACGGCGGTCGCGCCGTCGCCGACACCAGCCGCAAATCGAAATCCCCATAGCCATCGACTGTGGCCCGCGGGTTCCTTCCTCGGGGACTTTCGTACGCCTGCCGGCGCCCGAAACTCTTCACG
>NZ_JAMYNR010000072.1:0-2344 GCF_040319155.1 Mesorhizobium sp. M0954
CCTTTCTCATCGTCATTCACAAGCTCGAATACTTTGTAAACGCCAAGATCATCGGTTCGCGGATCAATGCGCGTGCCTGGGAGCTACTTCTGGCGATGCTTTTTATGGAAGCCTGGTTTGGTATGCCAGGTCTTGTCGCCGCGCCGATCTATTATGCCTATCTGAAGGCTGAACTGACGATGCGCGGGCTAATCTAGGGTTGGGCAGGTGGCGATTTGACGACGCAAGCAAGGTGGCCAGCACCAGCCGGCCAGCGTTCATCGCTCCTTTGATCCCCACCCTGGTGGAGAAGCCTCCCGAGGGCCGAGGGATGGACACACAAGTTCGACGGCTACCGCGGGTCTTCAATGCGGACCGCGTCGGAGAATAACTGGCGAATGATACTACGGGGCGACGGCGCAGCCGCCGACAGTCGGATGGAGGTCGATCTCGTCGCAGCCGCTGGGCCCGCTAAATGGCACTCTTGACTAACGTGCCAGAGGGTCCATTTTTTGACCCTGCGGTGTGCTGATGTCGAAGCCCCTCTTTATCCCGGCGCTCGCTGCTATATGCCTGAGATCGCCGCTGGTGCGTGCCGATAATGTCGATCTGGCGTTGGAAGCTTTTCACGGTATTTGTGTTGCCCATGGACCTGACTTCGAACGAACCGTCCTGCGGCCAGGAGACGCGGATGGACTCCGTTGTCTGGCGACGCAGCACTTGCCCCGTCGATGACGTAGACGCCCTCCAGGGCTGGGAGGCGACCGGTGACGACCTTTCCGGCCAAACCATGATCGCGGTGACAAAAGCCACCTTGAATGGCAAGTCCGTGCAAACTTGCTCCATAAAGCTATTCGATGTCGACCGCGCGGCATTCGAGGAGCGTTTCTTCGCCCGGACGGATGCCGAAACAATCGGCGAGGACAGAAACGGAATGCAAGTTTCCAAACTCTACATAAACTCTACATATTGACAGCCGGCAATCGCAAGCAGCTTGTCCATTTGCCGTTCCCGAGGTCCCGGATCACATCGAACACGGTCATTGCAAGCTCGATCGCCGACGACTGGGGTGGATCAGCTGGTGTTATCTGCACGGGACGCGGGGCTTTTTGCGTTTGCAAGGAACTCGCGATAGGAATGCTCTGAATCGATCAGGAGCAGGAAATTGAGCGATCGGCAAAAGATTATCTGGATGATAGTGCTGGCAATCCTTGCTGGTATCGCGGTGATCATGCTCAAACATTCGCTGAAGGGCGACCTTGGGTAGCTGCCTCCTTAAATGAAGCAACACAGCCCTGATCGATCAAGGTTGGTATGGGCTTTGGCCCGTCCCATTTCGGCCTGCTTGCAATGGCAGGTGTCCTGCCTGATGCGGAATCGACGAGCGAAATGTGAGCGAAAAATGCAACTCACAGGCATGGTATCCGGCGCGGCGCTGTTGCTCGCTTCGGCCGCGGCAGCGAACGCCCTCCGCATGTCTTTGCCGAAGCGAAGCTGGACCTGACCGTCGGTCCAGACAGCACGGTCAAGTCGCTTCGGCATCTCTGGCGTTTCGACGACCTCTTTTCCAGCACTGTGCTGATGGAATTCGACAAGAATTCCGACCTTGTCCTTGATGCGAAGGAACTCGATGAAGTCGCTCTCACCATCCATGCCTCGTTGGCCGAGTACAACTATTTTCAGATGGTGACCTTGAACGGCAAGGACGTGACGATGGCGCCACCGCCGAAGTTCAGCGTCAGCTATGAAAACGATCAACTCGTCGTCCAGTTCGAAACGCAGCCGAAGGACCCGTTGGCCCTTGCTGGAAAAGTCAGTATCGGTGTCTACGATCCGACCTTCTACACGGCAATCGATTTTACCGACGACGACAAGCTTGCGGTGGCCGGTCTGCCGCAAGGCTGCTCACGTTCCGTCGTCCGTCCAGATCCGGACACGGCCATCGCGCAGAACCAGAAGAGCCTGACAGACGCGTTCTTCAGTGATCCGACGGGGACCGATCTCGGCAAGATTTTCGCGACGCGCCTCGAATTGACGTGCGGCTGACCCGGAGCCGGTTCGATGGCCATGTTCCAGACGCTGGTCGAATTCCAACGCACGATCTACCTGGCGTTGGCCGAGCAGATCAAACTGCTTGCGGCCGGCGGCGGTTGGCTGGCGTTCACGGCCTTTCTGCCCATGGGCATTCTGTTCGGTGCGGCGCATGCGCTGACGCCGGGCCATAGCAAGGCTGTCCTGGCCACCTATCTGGCAGGATCGGACGCCAGCGTCCGGCGTGGGCTTCTGGTGTCGCTGACACTCTCCTTCACGCATGTAACGATTGCCGTGCTGATCGCGGCGCTCTCGTTGCCGTTGGTATCGATTG
>NZ_JAMYNR010000073.1:0-2207 GCF_040319155.1 Mesorhizobium sp. M0954
CGAGCCCCCCCCCGCCCTCACTATTTTTTATCCACCGTCGTTTTTTTTTTGGGGTGGGGGTGGGGGGGGGGGCGCTCCCCCCACCACCCCCCCGCCCCCCCCCCCCCCGCTTTTCGCGAAGCCGGTAGCTGTCGCCACGGATGGTTATCACTGTCGAATGATGAAGCAGGCGATCAAGGATCGCCGTTGCCACCACGGGATCGCCAAACACGCTGCCCCATTCGCCCACCGAGCGGTTTGAGGTGATCAGGATCGATCCCCGCTCATAACGCCGCGACACCAGCTGGAAAGACAGATGTGCGGCATTGGCTTCGAACGGGAGATAGCCGAGCTCGTCGATGATCAGCAGTTTCGGCCGCGACAGGGTCGTCAGTTGCTTTTCGAGTGAACCGTCGTCATGGGCCTTGGCCAGCATCGCCACGAGCGTGGCCGCCGTGACGAACTGGACGCTATGGTTTTGCCGGATCGCCTCGCGCCCGAGAGCCACCGCCAGATGTGTCTTGCCCGTACCCGGAGGTCCAAGGAACAGGACCGTGTCGCCATGGGCAATCCAGCGGCAGGTCGCCAGTTCCCGGACTTGGCGCTGATCCAGCGACGGCTGCGCGTCGAAGTCGAAGCCATCGAGTTCGCGCACAAACGGGAACTGCGCGATCTTGCCTGCCATGGAGATGCGCCGCTCGTCGCGCCGCGCGATCTCGCGCGTCACGAGGAAGGCCAAAGCCTCGCGCAAGGTCATTTGCGAACGCGCCGCTTCGTCCAGGAGCGTATCGAGCTGGTCCCGGATCGCGGTCAGCTTCAGCCGGTCGAGCTGAGCCACCAGCATCTCGTGATCGACCGTCGTCATCACCAGCTGCCTCCCACCAGTGCCTCATATTCGGCCAGCGGCCGCAACAGAGCGGAAGGCGCAACAATATCCGCCGGCGCCGATTGCACCGGCGCAGCAGCGCCGACCACGCCGGCAAGATGCGCGCGCTCGACAATCCGTTGGCGACGTCCGCGGCACAAGGCATGATCCGCCACCACCTCGCCCGCATGACGCACGATAACGCGGCCGCCCAGCACCACGACCTGGACGCTCTCCCCGATCAGCCGCCAGGGAACCGAGTAACTGTTCGTGTCCAGGTCGATTGCGCAATCTGCCTGGACCTTGCGCACGAGATCCCGCAGCTGCCCGAACGGCGCCCGTCCGCCCAGAGGGCGAAGCGCCACGGCCTCTTCGGCAAAGCGTTCCGCAGGAGCCACGCCGGTCGTGCCATGCACACGCTGATCGGCAATCTCGCGCGTCCACCGGTCCAGATGCGCCTCGAACGCCGCCCAGTTCTCGAACCGGCGGCCAGCAATCGCATTGTGCTTGACGTAGCCGACCCCGCGTTCGTCCTTTCCCTTCGTACGCGCCCGGTAGGGCGCACAAGCCCGTGGCGTAAATCCCCAGTAGCGGGCAAAGGCGTGCAGCCGCACATTGAAGCGCACCTCCCGCGTCGCCGCATCGTGATGTTCGACCAGCGCCTTCGGATTATCGAACAGCACTTCCGTTGGAACCCCGCCGAAGCGAAGGAAGGCTCCTTCCATCCCCTCCAACCAGTCCGCCTGGCGCTCCCGAAGCGAGGGACGGATATGCAGCCGACGCGAGTAACCCAGCGTTGCCACAAACAGGTGCACCCGAACACGCTCGCCGCCGATCCACGCCCGCGTGTCGCCAAAGTCGATCTGCATTTGATGTCCCGGCGCCGTCTCAAACCGAACCGTCGCGCGCTTCTGCACCCTCAACTCCCGACGCCAACCCTGCACCCGAAGCTCCACCGACCGAAGCCCTATGACGAGCCCGTGTTCGCTCTCCAGTTCCTGGCGCACCACATCGGCGTTGCCACCATGGCGGAAGAAGCGCTCCCGCAGCCAATCGTCTAGCCCATCAAACGCGCTCCGCCGCACAGGCTTGCGAAACGGAACAGTCCCGCCCTCGCGCAGATACCGACGCACCGTGTTGCGCGCGCACCCGAATTCCTTCGCCAGCCGCTTCGCTCCCCAGCCAAGCTCATGCAGCCGCAGCATCGCTGCCACTTCTTCAGGCTGAAGCATCTCCTCTCCCTGCATCGTTCTCGACAATGCAGGAATCGCCGAAATCTCAACCGTCATCCATGCCTCCTCTCATAACCGAGGGGGTCAGTTCTTCATTTCGTCAGGGGGTCAGTTTCTCAATTCGCCCGACA
>NZ_JAMYNR010000074.1:0-2007 GCF_040319155.1 Mesorhizobium sp. M0954
CACGGGAATCGGTGATCGCAACGTCACCACCGTGCCATGGCCGCTCGCCCCTCAGAGCAAGCGCCGTTCTCTCTCCAAAACTTTTTGCAGAACCTTCAGCACATCTGTGGACGCCCCCGTGAGCGCAAGAAGAATCTTCGAAAGGCAGTATAGCGGCGCGTAGTCGGGTGCTGACATCTGTCCGGCCTCTGATGCGGCCTTCCATTTGCCGCCGGCCCGTATGGGAGTTCGCCGATCGGATCCATATCACTACCGCGCGCTCGAGGCGCTCTGTGCTGAACTGGTTTTCCGATCCGTCTCTCATCGACTGTCGCGCCATACCTCTCCGTGTGACTTCCTACACCTGCGACGACCTCAGACCGAGCTGCTATGCTGCCACGGCCGGAGCCCTGTAGGTCCCACCTCTTGCCATGAGCGCCCAGACGATGCGGGCCATCTTGTTGGCAAGAGCGACGACCACAAGCATTGGCGGCTTGCGGGCGAGCATGCGCCCAAGCCACGATCCTTCACGAATGCCTCGCCGACGAGCATGACGCACGACAGCGCTCGCTCCGATGATAAGCAGGCGCCGCAATGTACGCTCGCCCATCTTCGATGTTGCACCGAGCTTCTGTTTACCGCCGGTTGAGCGTTGCAGCGGCGTCAGGCCCAGCCAAGCGGCGAAGTCGCGCCCCTTTCGGAAGATCGCGGCGCAAGGCGCCAGTGCAACCAGAGCCGTTGCCGTTATCGGACCAACGCCGGGGATTGTTGCCAACCGCCGCACGTCTTCATCCTCTCGGGCACGCCGTGCAATCTCGGCATCGAGCTGCTTGATCCTTTCCTCCAGCGATCTCAGCGTATCGACCAGCATGGTGAGGGCCAGGCGGGCTGCTTTTGGCAGATCGCCCTCAGGATCCTCTACCTTTTCCATCAGCTTGGCAGTATGTGAAGGGCCCTGGGCAACGACCAGTCCATATTCTGCAAGATGGCCGCGCAAGGCGTTGATCGTCTGGGTGCGCTGCCGCACCAGCAGATCACGAGCCCGGAATACGGCCGCACTCGCCTGCTCCTCCTCACTCTTCACGGCGACAAAGCGCATGGTCGGCCGCTGCGCGGCCTCGCAGATCGCCTCGGCATCGGCGGCGTCGTTCTTCTGCCGCTTCACGAAAGGCTTCACATAGGATGGCGGGATCAGACGAACGGTGTGCCCGAGCTTGCCGATCTCGCGCGCCCAGTGATGCGCCCCAGAACAGGCCTCCATGGCGACCAAGCAGGCCGGCTGCCCAGCGAGAAACGCAAGCACCTTGTCGCGTCGCAGTTGCTTGCGGAAAACAATGGCGCCCGCCGCATCGGCTCCATGCGCCTGAAACACATTCTTCGCTATGTCCAATCCGATCGTGTTAACTTCCATTGTGGACGCTCCCTCTCTTACGGTGGCTGTCAAACACCACCATTCTGGCACATCGATGCCGTCGAGGGGGCGTCCACATGGGGTAATCGCGGGAGCGACGCGCCCTGGAACCGATCATAGCCTTGGAGGGTGGCTGTTCCCCGATAAGATGAAATACGGGCTCACGACTGGACGCCGGGCCCAGCATCAACGGAGAACAGCCATGGAAGAACATATCGGTCTCGACGTGTCGATGAAAGAGACGGCAGTGTCGATCCGCCGTGAAGGCGAACGGATCTGGCGCGGGAAGTGCGCATCTGATCCCAGGATCATTGCCGAGCTTGTCCGCAAGCGGGCGCCGGCCGCAAAGCGCGTCGTGTTCGAAACCGGCCCGCTGTCAGTTTGCTTCTATCATGCGCTGCGCGCCGAGGGATTGCCAGCCATCTGCATCGATGCGCGCCATGCCAAAGCCGCTCTCGATATGGCGGCGAACAAGACGGATGCGAATGACGCCGATGGTTTGGCGCGTCTTGCTTGTCGGGCGAATTGAGAAACTGACCCCCTGACGAAATGAAGAACTGACCCCCTCGGTTATGAGAGGAGGCATGGATGACGGTTGAGATTTCGGCGATTCCTGC
>NZ_JAMYNR010000075.1:0-1620 GCF_040319155.1 Mesorhizobium sp. M0954
ATCACCGAACACTCTCTCCACGGCATCAACACCTCCGGCCAAAAGCCAAAAGTGTTACCCATGTGTCCGGTACAAAACGTCACCTATGTCTCAGGCCGCGCAAAAGGTGCGCTAGGTTATGTCGAAGCTTGCCTGAACCTGAAAGAAAGTGACGGCGGCCGGCTTTGTGGTCTGCGCGCGCGACAATGGGTCCGTCACAGATTATTCGTTGATCATTCGTTCGCTTGACTGATTTGTAACCCCTGAGCCGCCTGCCCTAAGCAAGCGTGATCCGTCGCGGGCCTAGCGGACAGTGCTGCCCACGCAAAGTGAAACCGCGTGGCGGCTGGCAGCGGCTGGCAGCAAGTTCAGTTGATTTTCGGGGCATGGGATGCGATTGTGGGAGGGATTGGGCAGCGTAGCGATTTGCCCCTGATCATGTTTGGCGGGCGCCTCTGTCTGCCAATCTGCAGCTGCAAGAACCCATTGTTGAACAGAATGAGATTGCACTCTGTCGCTGAAAGAATAGCTTTTTTCATAACACTTCTTGTCGTTTTTATGCTGGCGCTTGTGCCTGTTTCCCGTCTTAAGGAATTGGGACTGGAGGTAGGCTTCCACTACGACAAACTAAATCACGGGATCGCTTTCGCCGTGCTGATGTTTGTTGGCGGCCTTGCTTGGCCGGAACGCAAAACAACTCTGATAGTTTCCCTCGCTTTGATTGGCGCCGCTATCGAATTTCTTCAACGCACCAGCGTGATAAGACGGGATCTTGATGTGCTTGACTTGGCCGCCGATTGCATTGGAATTGCGACTGGTCTGGTAACGCTCAGCTGTGCCAGTTTGCTTGCTCGACAGGCGGCCTAAGGATTATATCCGCCTCCCCCGCATGACCGCATCTTCGAAAGACCATGTCGAATATGCAGGAGGTCGCGGCACGCGGCGGCAAGATCATCTTGATCACCGACAGAGCCCGACTTTCCGGTGGGCTGGTGCGGATGATTTGGTCGTGCTCTGGTACCTGCCCAGTGTTTGTCCACAACAAATTGGTGTCGCCGGCAGAGAACATGGTCCGGCCAACACCCTAGCTTAACGTCGGCTCGATTGGCCGGCAAGAAAATGCATCTTGTGGAGATAGCTCGCTTGGCTCACCATGGATCGGCGTTCTATTTTGTGATTTTGGGCATCCTGAATTAAACAACAACGTTTTTCCGTTTCTTGCGCGTGGCGTTTTCATAGCCAACCTTTCTTCGCTGACAAGTTGCCAACCTTCATAAAAATCCATATGAATATTTAGCTTGTTACTAATATAAATTCCGTGTTTCGCTTCTTGATGAAATATACAAACGAAGCTAATCCAAACCAAAATAACTCTTCCATATTTTCCTACAAGCGATAAACGTCGCATATAGATTGTACTTTATGGTCTACGTCACAGGTTTACTGAGTATAATTTTCGCGACATTGCGACAATTCCGCCTACGATCAACCATTCTATCAGAGCCTGCAGGTATGTGATTTGGCGCTAATATACACCTTCTAGTAGGCAGACATCCGCGGGGCGCTATCGAATCAAAATGAGGGATTATGGATGGCAACTCTGCACTATGCATCGGGTGGTTCTGCCACCGAAATCGCAAC
>NZ_JAMYNR010000076.1:0-1609 GCF_040319155.1 Mesorhizobium sp. M0954
CAATTTTTCGGACTGGGCGCCAGGCAAGGAGGCGCTCGGCGCCGTGTTTTCGTGCAACATAATAATGCATCTCCTAAACATAACAAGGGGTGGCTCGCACTTGGCGTAGTATTTTGTTACAACAAAATGTCAAAACTCTGCGCCGACGCAATCGCGCAGCAAACATCCGCGTTGCGTACGGCCTTCTACGCTACCTCATCGCAAGCATCTTGGGGAGCTCAGGGCTACGTCCTGATTCGGACAACTTTGAACTCGAAGGAAGCGCAGCAGTTTGCTGAGCATCACTGAGACGGACGGCGCAATTCAAAGAGCTGATAGTTCGTTCCATCAACGACAACTGACCCAAGGCAGGAATAGCCCTGTCGGGTTTTCGCTCTGAGAGATCGTATATTCGTCGGGTGTATGAAAGAGACTAACCGAACGATAGGTTGGGTTGCGAAGGCGAATTCGATCGCTGGCTTAAGGCTTTCCGGCCCAATCCCCTGGCCGCACCGGGCTCCGAACAAGTAGCATCCGGTTTCAATGTCGTTGTCATCGACGCGGCGCAGCCCGGATCGCCCCACGAAGCGCAAGTCGCCATTGTCCTCTCGTTCATAGACCATCCAGAATCCATATCCGTAAGTTTCCCACTCATGAAGATAGAGGGACAGCCGCGCATCAGACATTTCCCGCGTTGGCGGAATTCCCCCCATCGTCGATTCGACTACTAGCGGATCACAGTGCAGGCGATGCATGGCATCGGCATCCCAAGGACGTATTGGGCGCATGAATAAACGCTCTGTTTCTAGATTCATGTGAAATTCCATCCCTCGTTCCATCGATCGCCGCTACCCGCGATATCAATACCGGCCGGCAGCTCTGCCGCCTCACACCGAAGGGTTTCAAAACCCGTGCCATTTGGCTGATCGGACCGAAGAAGAAATTTTGTGATTGCTTTTCAACTGTTTAGCCTGAAGCAAAACAAAGATTGGGTTAACAGAGCCTGTGCTGCGGACACGACAAACCCGACACAAGGTGTCGGCATGGCGAGACCGCAACGTTGACCTCGCTGGAGAGCCATAACGGCTGCCGACGGCGTTAGTGCATTGATCCGGACTGGCGATGTCACGTTGTCTGCACATAAACGCGTTGAGAGCTGCGGCCGCTGATGTCAGCTGACCACGGACCACGGCTTTCCATTCCGCCATGGCTGCAGGCGGTGAGTATGTGTAGCGAGAGCGGAGCGTTTTGAGGGGGCGCGGGACGAAGAGCTTGCGCAGAGCCGAGAAGATCGAAACGAAAGCGTTGCAGTGCTCCTGGTGATCGGAAGCCTTGCATCATCCGTTCCCGTTTTCGCAGGGGCACATGTGCAGGCGTTATCGACTTAACTCGCGTTCAGGGATTTGCGGCATAGACCCGATCGCATGAACACCGCGGCCGTCAGCTACAAGCGCCATCGTTTCCCGCCGCAGATCATCGCCCATGCAGTCTGGCTCTACTGCAGGTTCCCTTGAGCCTGCGTCTGGTCGAGGAAATGCTGCTGGACGCGGGGTCGTGGTTCGTATGAGACAATCCGCCGGTGGGGCATCAAGTTCGGTCCGCATTACGCTCGCCGCGCGCCGCAAGCAGC
>NZ_JAMYNR010000077.1:0-1269 GCF_040319155.1 Mesorhizobium sp. M0954
GATCGATCACGCCATCTTCCTTCCGTTGCAAGAGCTTGTGTTCGGTGTTCCTCCGTTGCGGCCTATCCGGGCATGTCAGCGCCGTGCTGAGCCGCGGTCAGGGCTGGCCGCAGGCCACCGCCGTAGGCGGCGCGAAGCGGCCTTGAGGGCGGCGAGGAGGCGTCAGGCTGCCCGCCAGGCCGCAACGGTACGGCTCGCCGGTGATCATCATCTTCCAGGCCATACGGGCGGTCTTGTTGGCGAGCGCCACAGCCGCCAGCTTCGGCGGCTTGCGCGCAATCAACGCCGCCAGCCACGGCGAGGCCTTGGCGCGGCCGCGACGCACCTGCTGGATGTGGGCCGTCGCGCCCACCACCAGCGCCTGCCGCAGCATCTCGTCGCCGGCCCGCGTGATCACCCCCAGCCGGTTCTTGCCGGCGGTCGAATGGTTCTTCGGCGTCAGCCCCAGCCACGCCGCGAAGTCGCGTCCCGAACCGAACGCTGTCGCATCAGTGACCTTGACGCCGAGCAGGCTCGCCACGACCGGCCCGACGCCGGGCATCGCAGCCAGCCGCTGTCCAGTCTCGTCCTTGCGGTGATGGGCCAACAGCTTCTTGTCGATTGCCGCGTATCGCGCGCACACCGCGCGGTATTCCTCGCCGAGCGTCTCAAGCAGTTCCTTTGCCAGCGCCGGCACCGTCGCGTCGCCGGCAATGCGGGCCAGCAGTGGCTCGATGCGGGCAAGGCCTTGTGCGGCCACCAGGCCGAATTCGGCTGCGTAGCCGCGGATCGTGTTGGAAAGCTGCGTGCGCCGCCGCACCAGCTGCTCGCGCACCCCAAACAGCATCTGCGCCGCTTGCTGCTCGCCGCTCTTGATCCCAACAAAGCGTGTCCTGGGCCGGCTCATCGCCTCGCAGATCGCCTCGGCGTCAGCCGCGTCATGCTTGCCGCGCCGCACATACGGCTTCACGTGCTGCGCCGCGATCAGCACCACCTCATGACCCAGCCCCGACAGCGTGCGCGCCCAGTAATGCGAGCCACCGCACGCCTCCAGCCCGATCCTCACCGGCGCAAGCTTGGCGAAGAACGGGACTACCGCCCGCCGTTGCAATTTACGCACCAGCACCGAACGCTCCGCAGCGTCGACACCATGCAGCTGAAAAACACTCTTGGACGTATCCATGCCAATACGGATAAGGTGTTCCACGGACGGCTCCCTTGTTTGAGATCTCAACGAACTCATTCTGGCACATCCGATGCCGTCGGGCGCCGTCCACCCCATCATGCCGT
>NZ_JAMYNR010000078.1:0-1176 GCF_040319155.1 Mesorhizobium sp. M0954
AGAGTATCCGTGTTGGTCAAGGGAGAGATGGTGTCCAGGTCCGATTGTCCCTGAGTAGTGCGTTTGCGAGGATGATGAGCTTTCGCATGATGGCTGTGATGGCGAGTTTTGAGGCTTTGCCGTCGGCCGTGAGCTGGTGGTATTTTGCCTTTAGATCGGGATTGAAGCGCATGGCGACGAGGGCGGGCATGTAGAGTGCCTGTCGGACATTGGCTCGCCCGCCGCGGATGAAGGCGCGGCCGATCCAGTTGCCGGACTGTCGTGCGACGGGAGCGAGGCCTGCGAGGGAAGCAGCCTGCCCCTGACCGAGCGTGCCGAGTTCGGGCATTTCGATGAGAAGCGCGAAGGCGGTGATTGCCGAGACGCCCGGGATCGAGACGAGGATAGCGAAGCGACGGGAGAGATCGGGATCGGACTGGATGAGCGCCGTGATCTCCTTTTCGACAGCAGCCATTTGACGTTCGATCTGCCTGAGCTGCTGGGCATTGTGGCGCTTGAGGATGGGAAGGGTTAGCGCCTTGGCCCTGTTCCTCGCCGCCGTCCGGTTCTTCACCAGCGCCTCGCGCGCCATGTGCAGGTCCTTGAGGTCATTGAGGATCGGGCTGCGCACCGGTCGTGCTTCGAGGTCGAGAAGAGCGCCCATGCGCGCCAGCATGGCGGCGTCCAGCCGGTCGGTCTTGGCGATCCTGCCGGTGGCCTCGGCGAAGCGCCGGGCTTGGCGTGGGTTGACCTTGACCAGCGCAAGGCCAGCCGCCGCCAGCTTCCGCTCAAAGGCCCGGTGATATGGACCTGTCGGCTCATAGACGATGCGTACGCCGGGCGGGTCCAACCGGCTCGGGCTCAACCAGCTCATGAACGCCTTGTGGCCGCGGCTGTCGTTGGCAAAACGCCGGCTCGCGCCGTCGCTCAGCCTGTGGGCGTCGAGATGGTCTTTCGATATGTCGATCCCGATGGTATCGTTGGTCATCTTTCACTTGTCCTGTGCTTGTCGTTCGGAGCCGAACTCCGGGTATCCGTTCAGGCCTCAAGGGAAAGACGAGGGCGATCCGACTCTAGCTCGACCCGTCAAACGGTCAGCAATTCCACCGATCCGACCCTCGCCGCTGAGGGAGGGCGGCTACCCTCTCTCAGCGTTCCTTTCTGACCCATTCGGCAGCGAAAGTCATAAGACAAGCA
>NZ_JAMYNR010000079.1:0-1041 GCF_040319155.1 Mesorhizobium sp. M0954
ACCCGCTCGGGACTGGAAGGGTTCGGCCGCAGTTTGCGACGGACGGATGAGGTTGTCGTCGAGGCCACGGGCAACGCCATGGCGGTGGTGCGGGTTCTGTCGCCCTATGTTGGCCGGGTGATTGTCGCCAACCCGATGCAGGTGAAGGCGATCGCCCATGCCAGGATTAAGACCGACAAGATCGATGCCGGCGTTCTGGCGCAGCTCCATGCCAGCGGCTTTCTGCCGGAGGTCTGGGTACCTGACGAGCGGACCGAGCGGCTTCGCCGCCTCGTCGCGCGGCGCAACCAGGTAGTTCGGCATCGCACGCGCGTGAAGAACGAGGTGCATGGCATCCTGCAGGCGCACCTAGTGCCGAAGTGCCCGCATGCCGATCTGTTCAACAATCGCGGTCGCGCCTGGCTCGAGCGGCAGGTGCTTCCCGACGACGAGCGGGCCGCCATCGCTCGCCACATCCGCGAGATTGACCGCCTGGCCGAGGATCTGGCCGACCTCGATCGCGACATCGCCCGGGAAGCGATTGATGATGTGCAAGTCCGGCGGCTTCAGACGATCACCGGCGTCAATGCCATCGTCGCGAGCGGTATCATCGCCGCCGTCGGCGATATCCGGCGGTTTCGCGAACCGCAGAAGCTGGTGAGCTACTTCGGCCTCAATCCGCGTGTGCGCCAATCCGGTCTTGGCTTGGCGCAATATGGCCGGATCAGCAAACATGGTCGTTCCCATGCCCGCGCCATGCTGGTCGAGGCCGCCTGGGCGACGGCGAAGGCGCCCGGACCGCTCAGGGCCTTCTTCCTACGCATCCGTAACAAGCGCGGCCATCAGGTCGCAGCCGTGGCACTCGCCCGCAAGCTCGCCGTGTTGATCTGGCATCTGCTGACAAAGGAGCAGGACTACTTCTGGGCTCGCCCGGCGCTGGTGGCGGCAAAGCAGAGGCAGCTCGCTCTCAAGGCCGGCGCGCCGGGCGAGCGCGGTGTCGGTCGCCGCGGTTCGGCTTACGCCTACAACGTGAAGGAGTTGCGAAACAGCGAGAAAGCCGCG
>NZ_JAMYNR010000080.1:0-948 GCF_040319155.1 Mesorhizobium sp. M0954
AAAGTTAAAAAACGGGTCTGGGTATTCTTTGCTGAAGGACAGCGTTCCCTGCCCCATCCCCACTACCGAAAAAGATGCGCACCGCGCCGCTCCTTCAAACCCGACATTACCCATGAGACGGCGGCGTTCAACCACGATCGTACCGGCAAAAGGTTTGTGTTGGCGCTATACCCCGGCGTTGTTGCACAAATGACACGATTTGGCCTCACTCCGAAAGCTCCCGTTAACCAACGGCCCTTCGCAAGCCGTTGCAAACCGCGGATTCCGGCGATGGTCAGCCCGAAATGTGACCATGGCCCGAGTCGCGAACCAGGGAATTGCCGTAGAATCGCCACATCGCCGCGCGGCGCTTTGGCGAAGGGTCGATTTTTCAAGGATAATAGCGTCAGCTTGTTGATTGTGCCGGCGCTTTTCTTTATCCACCGGCGCAACGGAGAGGTGGCCGAGTGGTCGAAGGCGCTCCCCTGCTAAGGGAGTAGAGGTCAAAAGCTTCTCGTGGGTTCGAATCCCATCCTCTCCGCCACCCTACGCCCTGCGGGCTTCGGGTGGCAGGCCACCCGGACCCGCATTTTGGGCGTAGGGTGTCGCCCGAAGCTACGAAGTAGCGTAGGGGACCATGTGGTACGTCTATTTCCTGCAACTTCGTAACGGCGATGTCTACGTCGGGTCGACCAACGACCTTCGACGCTGTTTCGAATCGCATCGATCAGGCTATGTGACTTTGACCAAGGCCTATCTGCCTGTAACTTTGAAGTCCTACGTCGGGGTTGAAACCGAGGCCAACGCACGGCAACTCGAGCGATATTTCAAGACCGGTTCAGGCAAGACCTTCGCCAGCAAGCGTTTTTGGCGGACAGGGCCTCACTGACGACCTTAGGACTTATCTATTTGAAATATAATTAAAAACAGCCGAACGAGCTGCTTTTTGCCGACCTCCGCCCTCGATTC
>NZ_JAMYNR010000081.1:0-927 GCF_040319155.1 Mesorhizobium sp. M0954
CGTTCGCCGGGGACCTCGTGTTCCAGGTCGGATTCGACCATCCCGACTGGCACAACGGCTTCGAACACGACCCCGAGGAGGCGGCCCGCGTCCGCGTTAGTCTTATGCGGGAACTCGCGGCGAACCGCGAGCCGCTGGTGGCCACTCACCTGCCGTTCCCGTCGGTCTGCCATGTGGCGGTCGACGGCGACGGCCGCGATTGCCGGATGCATAGGCGCTGTCGATCCGCTTTGAGATAGCGCCCTCGAGTGCAAGCCGACAGGCGTGCTGCGGAACGCAGGCCCGTCATCGATGACGTGGTCGCTGAAGCGCAGGCCGGGCATGTCGTTCGAAAACAGGCCTTCCAGTCGCGCCTTGCGATCTATCAGCGGCAGCCTCGCAATGCTTTCTCCGTTGAGGAACAGAAGGTCGAAAGCAAAGAAGACAAGATCGCCCGTGCGGCCTTCGTCCATGGCGGCCTGCAGGCGGCTGAACGAGGTGACGCCGTCCGCCCGGACAGCGCACAGCTCCCCGTCGACATAGGCGTCTTTCACCGGGAGCGCGCGCAGGGCCGCTATCGTCGCTCGATAGCGATGCGACCAATCGAGGCCGGTGCGGGTGAGCAAGCGGATGTCGCTGCCGTCGATCCGCGCGTGCATGCGGTATCCGTCGTACTTGATTTCGTGAAGCCAATCGGGGCCGTTGGGCGCTTCGTCGACCAGGCGCGTCAGCTGAGGCTCGGTCCATTTCGGCGGATGCGTTTTATTCGGCTTTGTGGGATTCACCGTCTTGCGCGCCAATTGAGATAAAGCGTCGTCATGCGGGCCAGACTACCACATGATGACCGCTGCAGCTTTATCGGAAATCCCGCGTCTTCACCTTGATGCGGTCGATGTGCTCGTAGGGATCGACGATATCGCGCGTTTTCGGCATGCCGCGCGGATCGAT
>NZ_JAMYNR010000082.1:0-740 GCF_040319155.1 Mesorhizobium sp. M0954
TCTTCCACCCAGTTGACCAGCTTCGGGTATTTGGCCTGCCATTTGGCGATCCACTGCGCCAGGTCGCGTTTGACCTCGGCAAGGTCGCGCCGGTCGTAGAACCATCTGAGCTCCATCAGGCAATCGTCGTCGACCTTGCGCGGCACGTAGTCGAGCGCGTTTCTGAGGAAGTGCACGTAGCAGCGCTGCCAGACCGCTTCGGGCAGCACTTCGCGGATTGCCGCCCTGAGCCCCGGATGGTCGTCGGAGACGACGAACTCGACGCCGGCGAGCCCGCGATTCTTGAGCCCCGTCACGAACTCGCGCCAGCTCGAATGGCTCTCCCGGTTGGCCAGCTCCACGCCCAGAACCTGGCGCCGGCCCTCCCAATCCACGCCGATCGCCACCAGCACCGCCTGGCTGGCGATCACGCCCGCCTCGCGAGCCCGCTCGTAGCGCGCGTCCAAGATGAGATACGGATAGCTTTCCTCGAGCCGCTGCGTGAAGAACGCCTTGAGCGCCTCATCCAGCCGCATCGTCGCCTCGCTCACCGTCGAGGCCGAGAAAGAGTGGCCGCACAGTTCCTCCGTCACCGCCTTCACCTTGCGGGTCGAGACGCCCTGCACGTACATCTCGACCAGCGCCGACACCAATGCCTTCTCCGAACGCTGGTAGCGCTCAAACAACTCCGTCGAGAACCGGCCAGCCCGATCCTGCGGAACGCGAAGCTCCAGCACCCCGACCCGCGTCACCAGCTTGCG
>NZ_JAMYNR010000083.1:0-677 GCF_040319155.1 Mesorhizobium sp. M0954
CGGGGGAATACCTTCCACTTGGGGATCTCCCGACGCACCCGTCGCGGTACCCTCCTATGTAGGCATGCCGGCATCGGTTGCCGACGAGGTTGTCATGCTTCGTTTCAACGATGCCGACGGCGCGCGCCGCCGGATTGCGGATGCTGCCGATCGACTGGCTTGCGTTTTGCTTGACCCGATGCCGAGCGGCGGTGGCCTTATTCCGCCTAATCCCGACTTTGTTGCCGCTGTTCTCGAAACCGCACGCCAGCATGATATTCTCATCGTCTGCGACGAAGTGCTCAATCTCCGGCAAAGCTATCGGGGGGCCTCCGCACGCTATGGAATTGAACCAGACTTGATTGCAGCCGGGAAAATTATTGGGGGTGGGTTCCCGATCGGTGCGATTGGCGGATCGCGACGCGTGATGAGTGTGTTCGACGGATCGGCTGGTCACGCCAAGGTGGCCCAGGGCGGCACCTTCTCCGCAAATCCGGTCTCCATGGTCGCGGGCCGTGTCAGCTTGGAAGCCATGACTGAGGCGGCATTCGATGGGCTGGAGGCAATGGGCGAGCGATTGCGCGCGGCTCTTACTGCTGCGATTGCCCACCATCAAGCGCATTATGTAATCAGTGGTGCTGCGTCGCTCTTTCGGATCCATCCCAAGCAGAAGCTGCCACACGACTACCGGGAAGCCT
>NZ_JAMYNR010000084.1:0-592 GCF_040319155.1 Mesorhizobium sp. M0954
ACGAAGCATGACAACCTCGTCGGCAACCGATGCCGGCATGCCTACATAGGAGGGTACCGCGACGGGTGCGTCGGGAGATCCCCAAGTGGAAGGTATTCCCCCGTGCCCTGCTTCCGCCCAATCATACGTGCCATGGTAGGCACCTTCGATCTTGGCAATACAAGAGCGCCCGGTGAAGGCGCGCGCGGCTTTGATGGCAAACATCACGGCTTCTGTGCCAGTGTTGACGAAACGGATCTGGTCGATTGCGGGAATGCGATCGACCAGCAGTTCCGCAAGGTCGATCTCATGGGCGGTCGGATTGGAAAAACAGGTGCCCTCACGAAGAAGACGCGAGACAGCGTCCATCACCGGAGCAAACCCATGGCCATGGATTAGGGTGGTGAAATTGTTACTGAGGTCGAGAAAACGCTGCCCGTCAACGTCGACAAGATAGGCGCCCTCGCCTTTCAGGACGTAGCGCGGCAACGGGTCGCGCTCGACTGTGATACGGCTGGTCCCATCCGGGATAACGTCGCAGCCGCGGGTGAACAATTTTTCGGACTGGGCGCCAGGCAAGGAGGCGCTCGGCGCCGTGTTTTCGTGCAACATA
>NZ_JAMYNR010000085.1:0-563 GCF_040319155.1 Mesorhizobium sp. M0954
CGGTTGTAGACGATGCCGCCGGCCTCACCTTCGCCGATCACAGCCGTCTTCATACGATCGTAAAGCACTTCGCGAGGAGCGCCGCCCAGCGCCTCGAAAGCCCCAGGATGGCAGCGCAAGACAGTCGGCAGATCCTGGTGGACGACGAAGCGTGCCCAGATAAGGCGACTGAAGCCAAGCACCATGGAGAATAGCCAGACGATTCTCGGCGTGGTCGGCTCATCGGTAAAGACGACATTGAACTGGGCGAAGTCGACCTGCGCCTGCTCGCCGGGCGGGGTCTCGAAGCGAACCTCGTATCCACGCTCCGCCGCGGCAGGACGGACGTCGCGCAGGAAGTCGGTGACGGCCGTGTAGCCGCCGCCATAGCCGAGGTCCTTCAGTTCCCGGAAAAGCCGGCTGCCGGTGAGCCCGGGATATCGCGTGACGCGTTCGCGAAGATAGGCCGTGAAGGGATCGATCACCGCCTGACGCGGCTTGCGCGGTCCGTAGGCCGGAGCCTCGAGCCCGCGCGCTATGTATTTGCGCACCGTCTTGCGGTCGATCCCGCTCTCCCTGGCGAT
>NZ_JAMYNR010000086.1:0-550 GCF_040319155.1 Mesorhizobium sp. M0954
CGAGGAAATGCTGCTGGACGCGGGGTCGTGGTTCGTATGAGACAATCCGCCGGTGGGGCATCAAGTTCGGTCCGCATTACGCTCGCCGCGCGCCGCAAGCAGCACAGCCGAAACGATGTCTGGCATCTGGACGAGGTCGTCATCACCATCGCCGGCAGGAAACATTGGTTGTGGCGCGCCGTCGACCAGGATGGCCATGTGCTCGACGAGATCGTCCAGAACCGCCGCAACACCAAGGCGGCCAAGCGCTTGCTGACGCGGCTGCTGAAGAAGCAAGGCGTCGCGCCGAAACGCATGATCACCGAGAAGCTGCGCTCCTATGGAGCAGCCAGGCGACAGGTGATGCCGGACGTCGAGCATCGGTCGCACAAGGGATTGAACAACCGGGCGGAGAATGCACAGTGCCCCTGCGAAAAACGGGAACGGATGATGCAAGGCCTCACCAGGAGCACTGCAACGCTTCGTTTCGATCTTCTCGGCTCTGCGCAATCTCTTCGTCCCGCCCCCCTCAAACGCTCAGCTCTCGCTACACATACTCACCGCCTGCAGG
>NZ_JAMYNR010000087.1:0-540 GCF_040319155.1 Mesorhizobium sp. M0954
CGGATTTGCGATTTCATCTCGACCACCCGCGCAGCGATTTTGATGAGGCGCAATCGCAGCGTGTCGAATTGGGCGACGGCAAAGCTCGAGCGCCTCGGCATCGCGGCCCGCAAGCCCCACATCAACCAGTAAGCACCGGCATGCAGGAATAGCCGGAACTGGTTGGCCGTCGCTCTGGTGCAGGATGTGCGGTCGGCGGCAAGATGCGTCTTCCACGACTTGATGTGGTTCTCGGCCGCGCCGCGCCGGCAGTAGACATCCTCGTAGAGCGCCTTGGCTTTCCCACCGGCAAGGTTGGTGACGACGAAGCGGGTATCGGCACCTTGGGCGCCGACCTCGACCCGCGCGATGATGCGCTCGACGCGGCTCCAACTGGCGGCGCCGTCAACGAACTCCTTGAACCTGCGGACCTTGCCTGTCTTGGCCGACGCTTCGAAGCGCGCC
This sequence comes from Mesorhizobium sp. M0954, assembly GCF_040319155.1. Lineage (NCBI taxonomy): Bacteria > Pseudomonadati > Pseudomonadota > Alphaproteobacteria > Hyphomicrobiales > Phyllobacteriaceae > Mesorhizobium > Mesorhizobium sp. M0954. Next base: position 445 of record NZ_JAMYNR010000087.1, read on the forward strand.
GTCGTGCTGGCCTCCAGATCCGCGACATGCTTGCGCAGGGTCGTGGTGGGCGCGAGGCCAAAGATGAAGTCGACGTCGTTGGCGCGGCACCAGTCG
>NZ_JAMYNR010000088.1:0-539 GCF_040319155.1 Mesorhizobium sp. M0954
AACGGGCTCCCTTTCGCTTCGCCTAACGGCCTCTACAATCTCTCGCGCCTGTCGGTGTTCTGGCTCAGGCTCGGCATCGTCATCGAGCGCATCCAGCCGGGCAACCCGCAACAGAACGGCCGCCACGAGCGCATGCATCTGACCTTAAAGAAAGAGACGACCAGGCCGCCCGGCATGAACATCCTCCAGCAGCAGGCGAGGTTCGACGCTTTCATCAGCGAATTCAATGAGGAAAGGCCACACGAGGCGCTCGCCATGCGCACCCCGGCCGAGCTCTACACGCCGTCCTCAAGAGCCTATGACGGCCTGCCGGAACTGGAATACCCCTTCCACGACCGCGACATCCTGGTTACCGCTTGCGGCCGCATCTGCATGCACAGGAAGAAGATCAACGTCTCGACCGTGCTCGCCGGTCAGAGGCTGGGAATCAAGGAGATCGACGACGGCATTTGGCTCGTCAGCTTCATGCATTACGATCTCGGGTATATCGACTTGGAACAGAGGACCTTGCAGACCATCGACAACCCGTTCGGCACGAG
>NZ_JAMYNR010000089.1:0-523 GCF_040319155.1 Mesorhizobium sp. M0954
GCGGCAAAATCGGAAAACACCTTCGGATACATCAGCCACGACGCGAACTCGAACTCGCTGAGCTTGCGCTCGAGCTTTTCCTCGACCTCCGCGCGACTGGCCTTGAGGTCCGCCGGTTTGAGCAGCGAACCCGGCCGCACCGTGATCGGCTTTTCGCCCTTCAGCACCTTCTTCTGCAATGGCTTTGGCCAGCCGCCCGGCGACTGGCCGAGATCGCCGCGCAACATCGACACCACCGAATCCGGGAAGGCGATGTCCCTCGCCGGATTCTCGACGTCGGCGACGGTCAGGTCCTGGCTCACCATCATCAGCGCCATGTCGCCGACGACCTTGGACGACGGCGTCACCTTGACGATGTCGCCGAACATCAGATTGACGTCGTGATAGGTCTGCGCCACTTCGTGCCAGCGTGTCTCCAGCCCGAGCGAGCGCGCCTGTTCCTTGAGGTTGGTGAACTGACCGCCCGGCATTTCGTGCAGATAGACCTCCGATGCCGGCCCCTTCAGGTCGCTTTCGAAGGCTG
>NZ_JAMYNR010000090.1:0-508 GCF_040319155.1 Mesorhizobium sp. M0954
ACTGGCGCAGCAACAAGAGCAGGTCTTGCGACAGCATGGCGTTGCGATATCGCCCGCCTTTGCCACGCTCGACGCGCAACAGCATGCGCTCGCTGTCGACGTCAGCGACCTTCAGCATCGACACTTCGGCGACGCGCAGCCCTGAGCCATAGGCGACCGACAGCGCGGCCTGATGCTTGAGGCAGGTGGTGGCGTTGAGCAGCCGGGCGACCTCGTCGCGGCTCAGGACCACCGGCAGCTTGCGTGGGTGCGCCAGACGAACCAGCTTGCGCGCCAGATCGGGACGATCGACCGTATGGGTGAAGAAGAAACGCAACGCCGACACGATGCTGTTCATCGTCGGCACGGGAACGCCGTCTTCCTGCTGCTCGATCTGAAACCGGCGCAGATCGTCGGCGGTCGCTGTGTCCGGTGAACGCCCGAGGAACGTCGCCAGGCGTCCGATGTCGCGGAGATAGTTGCGCTGCGTCTCCCGTGAGAAACGCCGCATGTTCATGTCGTCGATCAG